>NZ_LT598653.1:3357500-3657500 GCF_900078365.1 uncultured Sphingopyxis sp. | reverse complement strand
GATATGAGCATCGTCGCGGCGAAGACCGACGGCGGCATCACTTTGTTCGCGGTGCCCAAGGATGCCAAGGGCCTCACCGCCGACCCGCGCCGCCTCGTCGACTCATCGCTCGCCAGTCACGTCACGCTCGACGGCGTCGAGGTCGACGCCGACGCGGTGATTGGCGAGGTCGATGCGGGCGGCGAGATCCTCGACGCGCTGCTCGCCGCGACGCGCACCGGCGCCGCCGCCGAAATGGTCGGCGTCGGGCAGGGCGCGATGGACATGACCGTCACCTACCTCAAGGAACGCAAGCAGTTCGGCAAGCTGATCGGCGAGTTCCAAGGCCTCCAGCACCGCGCCGCGCATCTTTATGGCGAGATGGAAGTCGCGCGCGCCACGGTGATGAAGGCGCAGCAGCTTTTGGACGAAGGCAGCGAGGGCGCGAAGCTGATGGTCTCGGTCGCCAAGGCGAAGGCCGGCCGCGCCGCCAACCTCGCGGTGCGCGAAGGCGTGCAGATGCACGGCGGCATCGGCATGACCGATGAATATGACATCGGCCTCTATATGAAACGCGACCGCGCGCTGGCGGAGTATATGGGCGACGTCCATTATCACATCGATCAGGTCGCCCGGATGAACGGCTATTGATCGACTACCCCCTCCCCTTCAGGGGAGGGGCAGAGAGACTTGGTCCGGCGTTAGCCGGGCCTTAGTCGAGCGGGGTGGGGGCCATCGGCCCTGCGCTACGCCGCAAGCCCCCACCCCAACCCCTCCCCTGAAGGGGAGGGGCTTTAAAGGAGCAAGAAAATGAACCTCCAGAACATGTTCGGCCTCGACGGCCGTATCGCACTCGTCACCGGCGGCTCGCGCGGTATCGGCAAGATGATCGTCGAGGGCTATCTCGCCGCGGGCTGCGCGCGCGTTTATATCTCGGCGCGCAAGACGGCGCAGATCGAGGAAGCCGTCGCCGACTTCGAGACGCGCTACCCCGGCAAGGTCATTGGGCTTCCCGTCGACCTCTCGACCGTCGAGGGCTGCCGCGCGCTCGCCAAGGAGCTTGAGGCGCGCGAGGAACGGCTCGACATTCTCGTCAACAACGCCGGCGCCGCGTGGGGCGAACCGTTCGAGGGCTTCCCCGAGGCGGGCTGGGACAAGGTGATGGACATCAACGTCAAATCGCCCTTCTTCCTGACGCAGGCGCTGCACGGGCTCTTGAAGGCCGGCGGCAGTGCCGACCGCCCCGCGAAGGTCATCAACATCGGCTCGATCGACGGGATGCGCCTCAATCCATGGGAAACCTACAGCTATCACGCGTCGAAGGCGGCGATCCTCTACCTCACCAAACGCCTCGCGGCGCGGCTGGTGCAGGACCATATCATCGTCACCGCGATCGCGCCCGGCGCCTTCCAGTCGGACATGAACAAGGCCGCGCGCGATCATGGCGACGCGGTCGCGAAAAGCATCCCGGTCAAGCGCATCGGCGTGCCCGAGGACATGGCCGGCGCCGCGATCTTTCTCGCGTCGAAGGCGGGCGACTATGTCGTCGGCGACACGATCACCGTCGACGGCGGCCTCGTCCACGGCGACCTCAAGACGAGCATCGACGCCTGATTTGACTCCCGTTTCATCGTCATCCCGGACTTGATCCGGGATCCATTCGGCGCTTGCCTTGCGGGCGAGGAAGAATGGATGCTGAATCAAGTTCAGCATGACGACGGAAAATTGACTCGGTCCATCCAAAGGTGTATTATATAACTAATGCACCAAGGAGATTGAGCCATGCGTCTCGCGTTCCTGATTCCCCCGCTGATGCTCCTCGCCGCCTGCGGGTCGGAGGAGAAGAAGACCGGCGACGCGACCGAAGTCTCGATCAACGCCGAAGGCGACGGCGGCGGCGTCAAGATCCGCGCCGGCAAGGACGGCGGCAAGATCAGCATCGGCGGCGAAGGGGCCGCGATCAACATCGACGTCCCCCACTTCGTCGACCTCGACATCGAAAGCGATTTCGACATCGATGGGGTCAAGCTCTACCCAAACAGCAAGGTCACCAAGGTTGATGTCGATGCGAACGCCAGGAACGGAGCCGACAAGGCGACGGTCAAGCTCGGCTTCACCTCACCCGCCGCGCCGAAGGCCGCTGCCGACTGGATGGCGGGCGAGTTCGCGAAGAAGGGCGTCAAGATCACGCGCTCGGGCGATATGCTCGCGGGCAAGGACAAGGACGGCGACGACTTCACCATCAGCTTCGCCCCCGACGGCGCGACCGCCAAGGGCGAAGTGGTGATCGTCAAGGGCTGAGCCCAATACCGTCGCCCCCGCGAAGGCGGGGGCCGCCGTCGGCCTTGCGCTACCGCTCCAGCGGCCCCCGCCTTCGCGGGGGCGACGAATATTGGCCGTTCAGCCGCTGTTCCTCAATGCCGTCGCGATCGCGTTGATCGTCAGCTGGATGCCCTCGGCGATGCGCGGGTCGGTTTCGCCCGCGCGGTGGCGCTTCATCAGCTCGATCTGCAGCAGGTTGAGCGGCTCGATATAGGGCAGCCGCAATCGGATCGACGCTTCGAGCGCCGGATTCTTCTCGAGCAGCCGCGTCTGCCCGGTGATGTCGAGCAGACCGTCGTGCGCGCGGTTCCACCCGTCGCGGATCGCGGTGAAGATCGCCGCGTGCCCGTCGATATGCCCCGCCAGCTCGGCATAGCGCGCCGCGATCCCCATGTCGGACTTCGCGAGCACCATTTCCATATTGCCGAGCAGCGCGGCGAAGAAGGGCCAGCTTTCGGCCATGTCGGTCAGCAGCGCCTTGTCGCCGAACGCCGCGAACGCCTCGCCCGTCCCGTACCAGCCCGGAAGCATCGTGCGCGCCTGCGCCCAGCTGAACACCCAGGGGATCGCGCGCAGATCCTCGATGGCGCTCGACTTGGTGCGGCTCGACGGCCGCGACCCGATCTTGAGTCCCGCGATCTCGGCGATCGGTGTCATCGCGCGGAAGAAATCCTTGAACGCGCCCGTGTCGTAGACGAGCCCGCGATAGGCGCCGAACGCGGTGTCCGACAGCGCGTCCATCGCCTCGGCGAAGCGCGCGCTGTCGGCGTCGCTCTTCGCTTCG
The DNA here is from genome assembly GCF_900078365.1 of uncultured Sphingopyxis sp. Taxonomy (NCBI): domain Bacteria; kingdom Pseudomonadati; phylum Pseudomonadota; class Alphaproteobacteria; order Sphingomonadales; family Sphingopyxidaceae; genus Sphingopyxis; species uncultured Sphingopyxis sp. The sequence continues at coordinate 3,654,415 of NZ_LT598653.1, read as the reverse complement.
GGCTCGAGGCTCGCGAGCAGGCTCGCCGACACCATCGCTTCCAGATTGGTCGCGGCGCTCTCGATCGTGCCATATTTGGCGGCGATCACCTCGCCCTGTTCGGTGATGCGGATGCGCCCCTGCACCGTGCCCGCGGGCTGCGCGCGGATCGCGGCAAAGGCGCTGCCGCCGCCGCGCCCGACCGCGCCGCCGCGGCCGTGGAACAATTGCATCGCGGTATCGGCCGCCTCGAACACCGGGGTCAGCGCGGCGGAGGCCTGATGCAGCCCCCAGGTCGAAGTCAGATAGCCGCCGTCCTTGTTCGAATCCGAATAGCCGATCATCACTTCCTGATGCCCGCGCGCGGCGACCTGCGGCGCGATTTCGGGCAGCGCGAAGTAACGCGCCATGATCGCGGGCGCGTCGTTCAGGTCGGCGATCGTCTCGAACAGCGGCACGACCATCAGCGTATCGTCGCCTTCGGTCGACCACAGCCCCGCCTCGCCCGCAAGGACATGGACTTCGAGCAGGTCCGACAGGCTCTCGGCCTTGCTGATGATCCACTGGACGATCGCGTCGGGGCCCAGCCGCTTGCGCACCGCGGCGGCGGCGTGGACGATCGCGAGTTCGCCCGCCGTCTCCTCGCTCCATTCGTGCCACGGCGCGGCGAGCGGGCGGTTCACGCCAAGCTCCTTGCGCAACAGCGCGACGCGCGCCTCCTCGTCCAGCGCCAGATAATCGGCCTCGACCCCCGACACTTTGAACAACTCGGCGAGCACGCGTTCGTGAACCGCGCTATTCTGCCGCATGTCGAGCGTCGCGAGGTGGAAACCGAACACCTCGACCGCGCGGATCAGCCGCCCGAGCGCGCCGATGCCCGCGAACTGGCCCTTGCCGCTCGCCGCCAGCCCGTCGGCGATGGTGACGAGGTCGCGGCGGAAATCGGCCGGGGCCGCATAGGCTTCGCCCTTCAGCGCCGCGGGGCGCGGCGGCGCCTTGCCGGTGATCGCAACATAGGTGGCCGACAGCCGCGCATAGATGCCCGACAGCGCGCGGCGATAGGGTTCGTCGCGGCGGCTCGGCGCAGTGTCGCCGCTCGCCTCGGCCAAGGCTTCGACCGCTTCGGGCACCGGCGCGAGGCTCGACGACACCGACAGCTCGGCGCCGAGCGCATGGACCTGGTCGATATAATGACCGAGCACCGCGGCGGCGTTGCGCGACGTCGCCATATGCAAGGTCTCGGCGGTGACGAACGGATTGCCGTCGCGGTCGCCGCCGATCCAGCTGCCGACGCGCAGGAAGGGCGCGGGGCGCGTTCCCAGCTCCTTCTCCCATCGTGCGTAGAGCTTGGGCACCACGGGCAGGAAGACGTCGCGCAAATAGGTCAGCGCATTGTCGATTTCGTCGGCGACGAACAATTTCTCGGTGCGCAGCGGGCGCGTCTGCCAGAGGAGAACGACCTGCCGGCGGATCGCTTCCTCGATCACGTCGCCCTCGGGCGTCTCGTCGAGCCCCGCGTCGCGCAGCGCCATCAGCTCGGCGACGCGGTTCTTGTGGTCGAGCACCGACTTGCGCCGCACCTCGGTCGGATGCGCGGTCAGCACCGGCGCGACCAGCGAGGCGCCGAGCAGCGCCGCGACCGCCTCGCTATCGATCCCGCCGTCCTTCAGCTTCTCGATCGCCGCCGCAACGGTCGCCTCGGGCTCGGCCGCGACCCCCTGCCGGTCCTCCGCCAGATTGGCGAGCATCGAGAAGAGCATGAAGCCGCGCACGAAAGCGATCGTGTCGTCGAGGCTCAGCGCCTCGAGCCCCGGATCGATCGCCTCGGCGCCCGCGATGCCGCGATGCCGGTCGACGCTCGAGGAGCGGATATATTCGGTCTGGCGGAACAATTTGTCGCCGCCATAGGCGCGGATGACGTCGCCGAGGATCCGCCCGAGATAGCGGATGTCGGGATTTTGCGAGATCTGGATAGGCGGGCCCATAAGCGCGCTTGCTGCACTTGCGAAGGTGCGGGGTCAAGCCGCGCATAGCTATGCGTCTATAAGATCAGTTCGTCTTGACGAGGGTCAACATGCCCATATCAATCGCACGGCCGCCGTCGAACGCAACACTATTGCGCGTATCGGTGATGAACATCAGCCGGCCCGACGCATCGCTGATCCGCGCCGACACCGCATAGCTGTGGCGCTGGTCGAGCCGGCGCTGGTCGACGGTCAGCGAAAAGGCGAAGGGCACCTGCCGCCCGTCGGCGGTGAAGGCCTGGCGCGCGATCGTTGTCGACGGCGCATCGGCAAGGCTGACGTCAGCAAGGGTGATTTCGATCTGTGCCGTCGGCGGCAGTGCCATGCGCTCGCGATAGGTGATGCTGCCGGTGACCGACACGGGCTGCTCGGCGGGCGGGATCGTCGCGCAGGCGGCGAGCGACAAAGCGGAAAGTCCGAAAAAGACCGCGCGAACCATTTTTCGTCTCCTTGAAACCGTGTCCACGAGCGAAAGCTACAGCGCGCAAACCGGAGACGGAAGCCGGCTTTCGACCGGTTGCTGCCATTTCATTTCTCGTCACCCCGGACTTGATCCGGGGTCCATTCACGCGGGCGTCGGGAGGAATGGATCCCGGATCAAGTCCGGGGTGACGAGGGGCTGAAAACGGCCGGTGGCGGCCGTTCTTTTCCCCTCCCGCAAGCGGGAGGGGTTGGGGGTGGGGCAGCGACGTTGCGATTGCCCACCCCGCTGCGACTAACGAACAAAGTTCGTAAGTCTCGCTGCCCCTCCCGCTTGCGGGAGGGGAAAACAGCTCAACTCCTAAACGTCGTCGATCCAACCCAAAGCCGACGTGGCTAAATCGACACCATCTAACCTTCGAGTTCGACATCCCAATAAAGCCAGTCGATCCAGCTCGTGTGCAGATAGTTCGGCGGAAACGCCCGGCCATTGTCCTGCAGCTGCCAGCTCGTCGGCCGCCACGGCTGGCGATAGAGCGGCATATGCGCCTGTTGCGGGGTGCGGCCGCCTTTCTTGAGGTTGCAAGGGGCGCAGGCGGTCGCGACATTTTCCCACGTCGTCCGCCCGCCGAGCCGGCGCGGCACGACATGATCGAAGGTCAGGTCCTTGCCCGACCCGCAATATTGGCACGCGAAGCGGTCGCGCAGGAACAGGTTGAAGCGCGTGAACGCCGGATGCTCCGACGGCTTCACATATTGGCGGAGCGCGATGACGCTCGGGATCGGCATCGTCCGCGTCGGCGAATGAATCTCGCGCTCGTAATTTTCGACGATGGTGACGCGGTCGAGAAACACCGCCTTGACCGCGGTCTGCCAGGGCCAGAGGCTCAGCGGATAATAGCTCAGCGGCGTGTAATCGGCGTTGAGAACGAGCGCCGGGCAGCTGTCGGGATGCCGGGCAAGATCGGGATGGAACATGGCTCTTTAACGCTGCCCTCTATGCTGCGCGGGATGGCGCGCCACTGCCTTTCCCGAGTGACAGCATCATTACATGCCTTATCTGATTCTGACGTCAAGGGGGCATCTGCCGCAAGATATGGAATGATTCGCTTTGACTCGGCACAGCATATGGATTCATTGCAAGGGCAATGCTGACGCGTTTCGCCCCCAGCCCGACCGGCGACCTGCATTTGGGTCATGCCTATAGCGCGGTGCTCGCGCACGCCGCCGCGCGCGCGGCGGGCGGGCAATTCCGCATCCGCATCGACGACATCGACGGCAGCCGCTCGCGCGAGGCGTTTGTCGGCGCATCGCTCGCCGACCTCGCATGGCTCGGGCTCGACCGGGACGGTGACGTGGTGCGCCAATCGAACCGGCTCGGCGATTATGCCGCGGCGCTCGACGATCTGCGGAGGCGCGGGCTCGTTTATCCCTGCTTCTGCACCCGCGCCGACATCGCGGCGAGCCTGTCGGCGCCACACGGACCGTCAGGCGCGATCTATCCCGGCACCTGCCGCGGCCTGTCCGCGGCGGCACGCGAACGTCGCATGGCGGACGAACCGCATTGCTGGCGCCTCGACATGGCGCGCGCGGTCGCGGAAACCGGCGAACTTGCGTGGGAAGAGGCCGGGCAGGGGTTCCGCACCGCCGACCCCGCCGCGCACGGCGACATCGTGCTGGCGCGCAAGGACGCCCCCGCCAGCTATCATCTCGCGAGCACGCTCGACGATGCCGCGATAGGCGTGACGCATGTGATCCGCGGCGCCGACCTGATCGCCTCGACCGACGTCCACCGGCTGCTGCAGGCGCTGCTCGGCCTGGTCGTGCCGATCTATCGCCATCACGCGCTCGTCTGCGGCGCGGACGGCAAGCGGCTCGCCAAGCGCGACGCCGCGGCGTCGTTGAAGGCGCTGCGCGAAGCGGGCGTCGACGGCCGCGCGCTCGCCGCCGATCTCGCCGCCGACCGGCTTCCTGCTGGCTATTCGCTCCAGAAGCCCTAAATAGGGGCCATGGAAATCCTGCTCGTCCTTGGCGTCGTCATCGCCGCCGGCTTCGTCCTCTTCTCGCTCGCGCGGGGGCTCTTCTATTTCTCGCAGGGGCACAAAGCCCAGCAGGACGGGACCGTCCGCGAAAATCAGGTGATGCAGAACAGGATGATGATGGCGCGCGTGAAGTGGCAGGCGATCACCATCATCCTGCTCGTGCTGATCGGCGTTTTTGCTGCCGGAAGCTAAGGCCCGGCGATGGTCAAGCTCAACAAGATCTACACGCGCACCGGCGACGACGGCACCACCGGCCTCGTCGACGGTTCGCGCATCGCCAAGTCCGATGCGCTGATGGCGGCGATCGGCGACGTCGACGAAGCGAACAGCGCGATCGGGATCGCGGCGGCTGCGCTCGATCCGGCGAGCGACGAAGCCGCGATGCTGTCGCGCATCCAGAACGAGCTGTTCGACCTCGGCGCCGACCTCGCGACTCCGCCCGACATCCAGTTCGGCTTCGGCCCGCACGACATGGCGTTGCGCATCGTGCCGGGCCAGATCGCGCGGTTGGAGGACGAGATCGACGCGATGAACGCGGCGCTGGACGCGCTCAGGAGTTTCATTCTCCCCGGCGGCACCGAAGCCGCCGCGCGCCTTCACCTCGCGCGCGCGGTGACGCGCCGCGCCGAACGCGCGGGCGTGGCGGCGGGGGCGGGGCGCGACCTCAACCCGCTCGCGCTCGCTTATCTCAACCGGCTGTCGGACCATCTTTTCGTCCTCACGCGCCACCTCAACGCCGCCGCGGGCGGCGACATTCTCTGGAAACCCGGCGCGACGCGGTGATGCTCGCCGCCCACGCGCGGGCGGGGGCCGCTGCCGGTTTACGCAACATCGCCGGGCAAGGCCGATGGCGGCCCCCGCCTTCGCGGAGGCGACGTACCATGTTCCCCAAATGTTCTAGACAATCCTGCGCGCCGTAACCATAATCCGACGAACCGCGAAACCGAATCGCACCCCAGGGGATTGTTTCGACATGGTCAGCCGCACCGACGCTTCGACCCGCTCCGACCCGATCGAGGCGCTGAGCCGGCGCTTCGCCGCGACGCGGCGCCTCTCGCTCGATCTCGCGAGCATCCTCTCCGACGCCGATGCGAGCGCGCAGTCGATGCCCGACGCCTCGCCCGCCAAATGGCATCTCGCGCACACGAGCTGGTTCTTCGAAACCTTCGTCCTGCGCGACCATGTGCCGGGCTATGCGCTCTTCGACGCCCGCTACCCCTATCTTTTCAATAGCTATTACGAAGCGGAAGGGCCGCGCCACGCGCGCCCGCGGCGCGGTCTGCTGACGCGCCCGTCGCTCGACGAAATTTGCGTCTGGCGCGCGCATGTCGATGCCGCGGTGCAGACCGCGCTGCCCGACCTTCCGGCGAGTGCGCTGGCGCTGGTCGAGCTCGGCATCCATCACGAGCAGCAGCATCAGGAATTGCTGCTCACCGACATCAAGCATCTTTTCGCGCAAAATCCGCTCGGCCCGGCGGTGTGGGACGCGGCGATCGCGAGTGAAGTTCGGCCGTTTTCCGCCATGAAATGGGTGAAGGGCGCCGAAGGGGTCGCCGCGGTCGGCCATGCGGGCGACGGCTTCGCCTTCGACTGCGAAGGACCGCGCCACGAGGTGCTGCTGACCCCGCACGCGCTCGCGAGCCGCCCGGTCAGCAACGGCGAATGGCAGCAATTCATCGCCGACGGCGGCTATCACACCCCCGCGCTCTGGCTCAGCGACGGCTGGGCGTGGGTGCGGGGCGAAGATGTCGAGGCGCCCGCCTATTGGCGGGACGGCGAATATTTCACCCTGTCGGGCTGGCGCGAGATCGACCCCGCCGCGCCGGTGACGCACATCAGCTTCTTCGAAGCCGACGCCTTCGCGAGCTGGGCCGGCGCGCGCCTGCCGACCGAGCAGGAATGGGAAGCGGCCGCCGCACCCGTCGACCCCCACGGCGGCCAGCAGCTCGATGCCGCCGGGCCTGTCCAGCCGGCGCCCGCGGCAGACGACACCGATCTGCAACAGATGTTCGGCAGCGTGTGGGAATGGACCGGCAGCGCCTATCGCCCCTATCCCGGCTTCCGCGCCGCGCCGGGCGCGGTCGGCGAATATAATGGCAAGTTCATGAGCGGCCAGTTCGTCCTGCGCGGCGGCAGCTGCGCGACCCCGCGCGGCCATATGCGCGCGAGCTATCGCAATTTCTTCTACCCCCACCAGCGCTGGCAATTCACCGGTCTGCGTCTCGCGAAGGATTTTTGACCATGGGTGTCGTGCGCAATCTTCGTCAGGTTTCGGCCGATGATGCCGGCATCGACATCGCCTTTCGCGCCGATGTCCACGCCGGCCTCGCGCAGCGGCAAAAGGCGATCCCCGCGCGCTGGTTCTACGACGCGACCGGCTCGGCGCTGTTCGAGGACATCACCGCGCTCCCCGAATATTATCCGACGCGCAGCGAAACCGGCCTCCTGACACGCCACGCGGCGGATATTGCCGCGGCGATCGGACCCGGCCGCGCGGTGGTCGAACTCGGATCGGGCAGCTCGACCAAGACGCCCCTGCTCCTCGACGCGATCGATCCGGCCGCCTATGTGCCGGTCGATATTTCGGGTGATTTCCTTCGCGACAGCGCGCTGGCGCTCGCGGCGCGCTTCCCCGCGGTCCCCATCTATCCGGTCGAGGCCGATTTCACCCAGCGGGTCGAATTGCCGCGCGAAATCTGGCCGCTCCCGAAACTCGGCTTTTTTCCGGGCTCGACGATCGGCAACATGGTCGCGCGCACCGCGATCGACCTCTTGCGCCACTGGCGTGCAACGCTCGGCGACGGGTCGCTGATGCTGATCGGCATCGACCGGATCAAGGACATCAAGGTGCTCGAACTCGCCTATGACGATCCGGCGGGGGTGACCGCGGCGTTCAACCTCAACCTCATCGAACGGATCAACCGCGAGCTCGGCGGCGACATGGCGGTGGAGAATTTCAGCCACCGCGCGGTCTGGGACGACGTCCATGCGCGGATCGAAATGCACCTCGTCGCCGCGTGTGACATGGATTTCACGATCGACGGCCGCGCCTATCATATGGCGAAGGGCGAGACCATCCACAGCGAGAACAGCCATAAATATGGGCCTCGCGACGCGAACCTGCTGCTCCGCGCCGGCGGCTGGACTCCGATTGCGACGTGGGACGACGCCGACCCCGCCTTTGCGCTGATCCTCGCCGAAGCGACCGAGTTCCGCTCGGCCCCCTGACGCGCTCTCTTGACGCCCCTGCCCGAAGCCGTAGGGCCACGGGCGGATTTTCAGCGAAAGGGCAGGATATGATCGTCGGCGTTATCGGAGCGGGGCAGATGGGCGCAGGGATCGCGCAGGTGTCGGCGGGCGCCGGTCATGACGTGCTCCTCTCCGACATCGACATCGCCCGCGCCGAAGCGGGCAAGGCGGGCATCGCCAAGGCGCTCGGCCGCCTAGTGGCGAAGGAGAAGATGACGCAGGCCGGCGCCGATGGATTGCTCGGCCGGATCACCCCCGTTGCCGACCATAGCGCCTTCGCTCCCGCCGACCTTGTCATCGAGGCGGCGACCGAGCGCGAGGAGATCAAGCGCGCGATCTTCGCCAGCGTCGGTCCGCATCTCTCGGCGACCGCGATCCTCGCGTCGAACACCAGTTCGATCCCGATCACCCGCCTCGCGCAGGCCGCGCCCGACCCGGCGCGCTTCATCGGCGTCCACTTCTTCAACCCGGTGCCGGTGATGGGGCTGATCGAACTGATCCGCGGCCTCGCGACGAGCGACGACACGCTCGCCGCGGTCGAAGCCTATGGCCGCGGCCTCGGCAAGGAAATCGTCCACGCCAACGACGCCCCGGGCTTCATCGTCAACCGCGTGCTGATGCCGATGATCAACGAAGCCGTCTTCGCGCTCGGCGAGGGCGTTGCGACGATGCAGGACATCGATACCGGCTGCCGCCTCGGCCTCAACCATCCGATGGGACCGCTGACGCTCGCCGACTTCATCGGCCTCGACACCTGCCTCGAGATCATCCGCGTGCTTTACAGCGGCACCGGCGACCCGAAATTCCGCCCCGCGCCCTTGCTCGTCCAATATGTCGACGCCGGCTGGGTCGGCAAAAAGGCCGGCCGCGGTTTTTACGACTGGAGCGGCGCCGAACCCGTGCCGACGCGGTGAGCGGCTACGACGCCCGGACCCTGGCTTTCTACGCCGCCGAAGCGCCGGTCTATTCGGCATCGGGTTCGTCAGGCGTGTCGCGCCATCTCGATGGCTTCCTCGACCGGTTGCCCGCCGGAGCTGAGATTCTCGAACTCGGCTGCGGCGGCGGGCGCGATGCGGCGCATATGATCGCGCGCGGTTTTGCGGTCGACCCGACCGACGGCGTGGCGGAAATCGCGGCCAAGGCCGAAGCCAAGGTCGGTAGACCGGTTCGGGTGATGCGTTTTGGCGAACTCGCGGACGTCTGCCGCTACGACGCCATCTGGGCATCGGCCAGCCTGCTGCATGTGCCGCGCGCCGACCTTCCGGACGTGCTTGCGCGGATCCATCGCGCGCTGAAGCCTGGCGGCCTGCATTTCGCGAGCTACAAGGGTGGCGGACGCGAGGGGCGAGACCGTTTCGGACGCTATTTCAACTATTTTACACGCGAAGAACTCGAATCCGTCTATCGCGAAGCCGCCCGCTGGGATTGGCTCGATCTCGCCGAGGGTCTTGGCGGCGGCTATGACGGGGTGCAGGGCCCCTGGGTTCAAATCACCGTGCGCCGCCCGGCATAGCGCGACTGAGGGAGCCGAAAGGTCAGGGGAGCGTTGGATCTGCGAGAATATAGGGGATGATATGATCATGCGAAACAAGGCCTTATTCGCTCTCGCGGCAACCCTGTTTGCCGGAACCGCGGCGGCGCACACCCAGCAAGGCGCGCCCGAAGAGTCGACGATCGAGGGCACGGCCAATTCGGTGACCGAACCCTTCGACGGCAAGGAGGTGCCGCCCAAGCTGCTCGAAATTCAGGAAGATCCCTATTCGCTCGCGGGGCTCGGCAAATGCGCCGCGATCATCGCGGAGGTGAACGAACTCAACACCGTGCTTGGTCCCGACGTCAATGAGCAGGTCGACAAGGATCGCGCCAAGAAGCGCGAGGAAACTGCCGGCCGGGTTGCCGGCACCGTCGCCGGCGGAATCATCCCCTTTCGCGGGCTGATCGGCGAGGTCACCGGCGCCAATGCCGAACGGCGGCGCTATGCGCTTGCGGTCTATGCCGGAACGGTACGCCGGGGTTTCCTCAAGGGCGTCGGACTCGAGCGCGGCTGCAAGGCGCCCGCCCGGCCCTGACCCCTTGTCGCGTCAGAGCGGCGTATGGACGGTGCGGCAGCGTTCGGGCGCCGAACGCAGCGCGGTGTTCCACGTCACATCGTTGCCGTTTCGTTGCAGCCGCGCGCCGCTCTTGTTCTCGTAAATCTGGCCGCGGTTCGCCGGGGTCGATTTGAGCACCATCGTGCGGCCGCCGTTGACGCGGACGATCGCGCCATCGCCGACATAATCGACCTTCAGCCGGGTTCCGCGGTCGCATTCATAGCTGGTGCCCGTGTTGCGCGGCACCGACGAACAGGCGGCCAGCGCGAGGGCCGCAGTGCCGGCCGCGAAAACAGACGTCCTCTTCATGTCGCTTTCCCCTCAATAGCCCGAACGGACGCACAACACGTCGGCGAGGTAAACCCGGCCGCCGACCGTCTCCATATGTTCGCGCGCCGATCCGTTCCAGCCGATCGAGCGGCACCAATTGTCGGCGGCCTGCGCCGCGCAATTGGCCGTCGCCGCGCCGCGGGCGCACGCGAGCACGCGATAATTGCGCTCCGAAGGCTGGGTATGGAATTCGGCGAAATTGCCGCGCGCGACCTGATCATTGGCGGGTGGCTGCCAGCCGCCCCCGCCGTCCGAGCCGACCGGACGGATCGACTGGACGGTGATGCCGCGCAGGATATTGTTGAGCATCGGCGTGTCGCGATCGACCGTCCGGCAGGTCCCGCGATAGCGCGTCCTTTCGCAAAGCTCCCAGCGGCCGTTCGGCACGCGGATCGAATTGACCGGCCATGCGAGGCCGAGGTTCGGCTTGGCTTCGCCGATGAACACCGCCGGGCCGCGATAGCCGGCGTCGCGATAGATTGTCGCTTCGGGCGGGCGGACCATCCGGTCGTCGGGCGTCTGGGCGGTCGAGGTGGCGAGAAACCCCGCCCCCATCGACGCCATGGCCGCGGCCAGGACCGACAAACGATAAGCGGTTTTCATCACAGCCTCCCATCTTGCGAGCGCGACCCAGGGATTCGTTATGTCCCCGAAGTTTACGCCATCCCGAGGGGGCTTGCAAATTTCATGGCGGCCGGGGCCGTGGGACAGATCAGGGGGTCGCTGCGGGTGGCGTCGCCGATTCCGGAGCTGCTACGGGGGCCGGCGGCACCGTGTCGGGTTCAGCGAGCGGCGGCGCGATCCCGAGCATCAGCCCGGCGAGCGCGGCCGACATCAGGTTCGACAGGCTGCCCGCGAGCAGCGCCTTCAGCCCGAGCTTCGCGATCATCGGACGCTGGTTGGGCGCGAGTCCGCCGGTCACCGCCATCTGGATCGCGATCGAGCTGAAATTGGCGAAACCGCACAGCGCAAAGGTCGCGATTGCGACCGCCGCCATCGACATGTCGCCCTGCGCCTTGCCGAGGTCGATGAAGGCGACGAATTCGTTGAGCACGACCTTGCTGCCGAACAGGCCGCCGACGGTCGCGCTTTCCTCCCACGGCACGCCCATCAACCACATCACCGGGCGGAAGATTGTGCCGATGACCGCCTGGAACGACAGGCCCTCATAACCGAACCAGCCGCCGATCCCGGCGAGCAGCCCGTTGGCGAGCGCGACGAGCGCGACGAAGGCGAGCACCATTGCGCCGACCGCGACCGCCAGCTTGACGCCGGTCTGCGCGCCCTGTGCCGCTGCCATGATGATGTTGGCGGGCTTTTCCTCGTCGTGGCTCGCCTCGGGCATGATCACCGGCTCGATACCCAGATCCTTGGGGTCGTCGGGCATCATGATCTTCGCCATCAATATACCGCCCGGCGCGGACATGAAGCTCGCGGCGAGCAGATAGGGCAGGAGCTGCTCGCCGATCATGCTCGCATAGGCGCCGAGGATCGTGCCCGCGACGCCCGCCATGCCGACCGTCATCACGGTGAAGAGCTGCGACGGGGTCAATCCGGCGAGATAGGGCCGGATGACGAGCGGCGATTCGGACTGGCCGACGAAGATATTCGCCGCGGCGCCGAGGCTTTCGACCTTGGTGATGCCGGTGACCTTCTGGATCGCGCCGCCGACCCATTTGATCACCAGCTGCATGATGCCGAGATAATAGAGGATCGAGATGAGCGAGGCGAAGAAGACGATCACCGGAAGCGCGGCGATCGCAAAGCTGTTCGCGCCCATTTCGGGCGAGGCGAGCGGGCCGAAGATGAAGTCGGTGCCCGCCTTGGCATAGCCGAGCAGGTTCGAAACCCCGTTCGACATCGCCTGGATCACAGTGCGGCCCCATGGCGTGGCGATGACGAGGATCGCGAACCCGGCCTGGAGCAGGAAGGCGGGAATGACGACGCGCAGCCGAATCCACCGCCGGTTCGACGAAAAAAGCACGGCAATCGCAAGCAATGCGACGATGCCGGCGAGACCGATCAGGCGTTCCATGATGTCAGTGCGTCCCCCGCAAGTTAATGGGCCTGAATAGCGGGCTTTGGCGGCGGGGCAAGTCTGCGCCGATGCGACGCCTTTCCACCCGCCGCAAAAGCGATTAAGCGGCCTCGATGGAAAATAGCTCTTCGCGCGTCATCGCGCCTTCGTTGCTGCTGTTCGCAATCCTCTACGGCGGCATGGTTCCGCTCGGCGGTTTCCTGGGGGCGAAACAGGTCGCGCTCGGCCCGCTGGCGGTCGAGGCGGGGATCTTCCCCTTTTTGACGCTGATCGCGATTTCGAGCGGCATCGCCGAACTGCACGGGCGCGCCGTCGCCGACCGGCTGGTGCGGCTGGGCTTCATCCCGCTGATCCTCGCGATCGCCCTCACCGTGTTCGTGCTGCAATTGCCGACCGACGCGGGCATGTACGAGCCGGCCAAGGAAGCCTTCCCGATCATCGTCGGGCAGGGCTGGCGCATGATGGCGGCGGGCATTCTCGCCTATGGCGTGTCGGTCAGCCTCAACGTCTGGCTGTTTTCGCGGATGACCGCGAACAACGGCCGGCTGCTGCCGCTCCGCGGTTTCATCGCCGCGGCCTTGAGCCAGATCATCGATACATTGATCTTCATCAGCGTCAGCTTCTATGGCGTCCGGCCGATCGGCGACCTGATGCTCGGCCAGATGATCGCGAAGATCGTTCTGTCGGCGGTGATGGTGCCGCTGCTCGTGATGGCGGTCGTCGCCATCGGCCGCAACCTTGATGCAAAGACTGCTGGATGACGCCCGTGACCGACCCCTCGAAAATGCCCGACCTGCTCGCCAAGGCCGAAACGCTCGTCGAGGCGCTGCCCTATCTGCAACGCTATGCCGGCGAGACCTTCGTGATCAAATATGGCGGCCACGCGATGGGTGACCCCGAGGCGCAGCGCGACTTCGCCGAGGACGTCGTGCTTCTGAAGGCGGTCGGGATCAACCCCGTCGTCGTCCACGGCGGCGGGCCGCAGATCGGCGCGATGCTGAAACAGCTCGGGATCGAATCGACCTTCGTCGGCGGGCTGCGCGTCACCGACGCGGCGACCGCCGAGGTCGCCGAGATGGTCCTCGCGGGCAAGATCAACAAGGAGATCGTCAGCTGGATCGCCGGGCTGGGCGGCCGCGCGGTCGGCATTTCGGGCAAGGACGCGAATCTCGTTCTCGCCGAAAAGGTCCGCCGCACCGAGCCTGACCCCAATTCGGGGATCGAGCGCCACGTCGATCTGGGCTTCGTCGGCGAGCCCGTCGCGGTCGACCCGACGATCCTCGTCAACCTGACCAACGACCATTTCATCCCCATCGTCGCCCCCGTCGCGCTTGGCGCCGACGGCGCGACCTATAATATCAACGCCGACACGATGGCGGGGGCGATCGCGGGCGCGCTCGGCGCAAAACGCTTCTTCCTGCTTACCGACGTCGCCGGGGTGCTCGACAAGTCGGGGGCGCTGCTTACCGATCTCGACCGCGCGGCGATCGACGGGCTGAAGGGCGACGGTACGATCACCGGGGGCATGATTCCGAAGGTCGAAACCTGCGTCGCGGCGGTCGATGCGGGGGTCGAGGCGGCGGTCATCCTCGACGGCCGCATTCCGCACGCGATGCTGCTCGAAATTTTCACCGCCAGGGGTGCGGGGACGCTCATTCACCGCTAAGACCAAGCTATCGACCTTTCGGCCGGAGACCTTCCTTGTATTTCATGCTTCTCGATATATTGTCGATCCTGCTCAACATCCTGTGGTGGATCATCATCGTCCAGGCGGTGATGTCGTGGCTGATCGCGTTCAACGTCATCAACACGCACAATGATTTCGTCGGGCAGCTCTGGCATGTGCTCGACCGGATCACCGAGCCGCTCTATCGCCCCTTCCGTCGCATCATGCCCGATTTCGGCGGCATCGACCTGACGCCGATGGTGGTGCTGATCCTGCTCATCATCCTCCAGGGTCCGGTGATGGCCTATCTCTACCGGCTCGGCATCCAGGCCGGGATGGCCTGACATGACCGCTTCGATTCCCGCGACCAAGATCATCGACGGCAAGACCTTCGCCGCAGGGCTGCGCGCGCGGATCGCCGAGGCGGTTCCGGCCTTCCGCGCGGCGACGGGACGCGCGCCGGGGCTCGCCGTGGTTCTCGTCGGCGACGATCCGGCGAGCGCGGTCTATGTCGGATCGAAGGGCAAGGCGACGGTCGCCGCCGGCATGGAAAGCTTCGAGCATCGCCTGCCCGCGACCGCCCGCCAAGAGGAGGTCGAGGCGCTGCTCGCCACGCTCAACGCCGACGAGGCGGTCGACGGCATCCTGCTGCAACTGCCGCTGCCCGGCCATCTCGACGAGCAGGCCGCGGTCGCGACGATCGATCCCGACAAGGACGTCGACGGCCTGACTCCGGTCAGCGCCGGGCGGCTCGCGCTTGGCATAGCAGGCATGGTGCCCTGCACCCCCTATGGCTGCCTGCTGCTGCTGCAGGACCGGCTCGGCGACCTGTCGGGCAAGGATGCGATCGTCGTCGGGCGGTCGATCCTGGTCGGCAAGCCGATGGGACAGTTGCTCCTCGGCGCCAATTGCACGGTGACGATGGCGCACAGCCGGACCCGCGATCTGCCCGATCTCGTCCGCCGCGCCGACATCGTCGTCGCCGCGGTCGGCCGCGCCGAGATGGTCAAGGGCGACTGGATCAAGCCCGGCGCGATCGTGATCGACGTCGGCATCAACCGCTTGCCGCCCGCCGAGGGCGCTGCGAAGGGCCGGCTCGTCGGCGACGTCGATTATGCCGATGCCGCGAACGTCGCGGACGCGATCACGCCGGTGCCCGGCGGGGTCGGCCCGATGACCATCGCCTGCCTGCTGCGCAACACGCTCGTCGCGGCGCATCGCCGCGCGGGGCTTGCCGATCCGGAGGGCTTTTGATGCGCCTGCCGCTCGTCGCCGCGCTTGCACTGACGCTCGCGGGCTGCGCGGGGTCGTCCGACGAGTTCCGCAACCGCCCGCTCGCCGCCAACCCCAGCGCCTTCATCGCCGCCGAAATCCGCTTCGCGCAGCTCGCGCAGGAAAAGGGGCAGTGGACGGCGTTCCGCGAAACCGCGCATCCCGACGCCGTGATGTTCGTGCCCGAGCGGGTGATGGCGCGCGACTGGCTGAAGTCGCAGAAGGATCCCGCCGAGGCGGTGCGGTGGCAGCCGCACGCCGTCTATGTCAGCTGCGACGGCAATAGCGGCGTCACCACCGGCGCCTGGCAGAAGGGTCCGGCGAACGGCTTTTTCACCACGGTCTGGACCCGCGATAAAAAGGGCCGGATCAGCTGGGTTCTCGACCATGGCGATGCGCTGGCGACGCCCCGCGAAGCGCCCGAATTCATCGCCTCGAAACTGGCGGCCTGCGGTTCGCGGCCCGCGGTGCCGATCGAGGCGGCGGGCGCGGGCGAGGACAGGGCGGTCGGCCTGTCGGCGGACCAGACGCTGAGCTGGACCTCGACCGTCCGCGCCGACAAGTCGCGCCGCGTCACGATCCGCCTGTGGGACGGCAAGGAAATGGCGACCGTCATCGATGACCGGGTCGCGGCGCCGAAACAGCCATGATCGACCTCTTCATCTCGGCCTTCGTCACGCTGTTCGTCGTCATCGACCCGCCGGGCTGCGCGCCGATCTATGCCAGCCTGACCACCGGCGCGAGCGCGGCGCAGCGCCGTTCGATGGCGATCCGCGCGACGATCATCGCGGGGCTGATACTCGTCTTTTTCGCGATGTTCGGCGAAGCCTTGCTCAGCTTCCTTCACATCGACCTCGACAGTTTCCGCATCGCGGGCGGGATCATGCTGTTCATCATTGCGATCGACATGGTGTTCGAGAAGCGCACCGAACGCCGCGAACAGCGCGCCGAAAAGGTGATGGCAACCCCCGAAATCGAGGATGTGTCGGTGTTTCCGATGGCGATGCCGATGCTGGCGGGGCCGGGGTCGATCGCCTCGGTGATGCTGCTCGTGTCGCAGAACAACGGGCTCGAGCGCGCCTTCGTCATCTTCGCCGCCTTGCTGCTCGTGCTGCTGCTCACGCTGGCCGCGCTGCTGTCCGCGGGGCCGCTGATGCGGCTGATCGGCAACAAGGGCGAGGCGGTGATCACGCGCCTGCTCGGCGTGCTGCTCGCGGCGCTCGCGGCGCAATTCGTGATCGACGGGCTGAAGGCGAGCTTCCCGAGTTTGGCATAGCCCGTCTTGCGAAAAGCCCTGCGCTCCCGCGAAGGCGGGAGCCCATCTCCGGTCGGTGCTATTTTGAACCCACAGGAGATGGGTCCCCGCCTTCGCGGGGACACACGGCTTTTTGCCGATGCGCGGTGATCGTCACTGCGCCGCGTTGACGTCGGCCTGGGTGACCGGCGCGATGCGGATTTCGACGCGGCGGTTGCACTGATAATCGGCTTCGCTCTGCTCGGGCGAGCATTTGAGCTGCGATTCGCCATAGCCGAGCGTCGCCATGCGCGCGCGCTGGATGCCGCGGCCGGCGAGATAGTCGGCGACCGACGCGGCGCGGCGTTCGGACAGGCCCTGGTTATAGCTGTCGCTGCCGGTCGAATCGGTGTGGCCGTAAACGTCGATATAGGTGCTCGGATATTCGGCGAGCGTCGAGGCGACATTGTCGAGCGCGCTGCGGAACTGCGACTTCACCATCGCGCTGTTGAGGTCGAAGGTCACGTCGCCGGGCATGTTGAGCACGAGCTGGTCGCCCTGGCGCTCGACGTCGATGCCGGTGCCCGCGGTGCGCTCGCGCAGCTTCTTTTCCTGCTGATCCATATAATAGCCGACGCCCGCGCCCGCGACCGCGCCGATGCCCGCCCCGACGATTTCCTCGGTGCGGCTGTTCCTGCCGCCGATCAGGTCGCCGAGCAGATAGCCGCCGAGCGCGCCGCCGACGCCGCCGATCGCGGCCTTCGAAATCTTTCTCTCGCCGGTCACCGGGTCGGTGACGCAGCCCGTCAGCGCGATCGCGCCGATGCTGGTGAGAATGGTGAGCTTGATCGTCTTGCTGTTCATTTTTCGCTCCCTTTATCCGGCGGATGCCCGATCTTCGGCATGCCGCGCCTGTGTGCCGATAACATATGGCCGGCGATCTGGTTCCCGAACAGGGCTGAACGGCGGCTGAGCGGGGAGCGGCCGTGCGCCATTGTGTAGTGCGGGGGCTTTCGCCTATAGGGAGGCATGACCGACGATGACAGGGGCCGGGCGCCGACGCGCCGATGGGCCGCCCAATGACCCCTTTTCCCTGGTCCGACGTTGCGATCATCGCGGTCCTCGTTGTCCTCAACGGCGTTTTCGCCATGTCCGAGCTCGCCATCGTCTCGTCGCGCGACCCGCGACTGCAGGCCGCCGAGAAGCGCGGCAGCCGGGGAGCCAGGATCGCGCGCCAGCTCGCCTCCGATCCCGGGCGCTTCCTGTCGACGGTGCAGGTCGGCATCACGCTGATCGGGGTGCTGACCGGCGCCTATTCGGGCGCGAGCCTGGGGCAACCGGTCGCCGACCGGCTCGCGGCCTGGCTGGGGCTCGACGCCGAAAATGCGCAGGCCGCGGGTTTCGCGGCGGTCATCGCGCTCACCACCTATTTCTCGCTGATCGCCGGCGAACTAGTGCCCAAGCAGTTCGCGCTGCGCGCCCCCGAACGGATCGCCATCATCGTCGCGCCGATGATGTACTGGCTGTCGCGGATCGCGGCGCCGCTCGTGTGGCTGCTCGACAATAGTTCGGCGGTCGTGTTCCGTCTGTTCGGCCTCAACCGCGAATCGGAGGACCGGGTGACCGCCGAGGAGCTGCACCTGATCGTCGCCGAGGCGTCGAAGTCGGGGGTGATCGAGGAAAGCGAGCGCGCGATCATCTCTGGCGTCGTGCGGCTCGCCGACCGCCCGGTGCGCGAGGTGATGACGCCGCGCAAGGATGTCGACTGGATCGACATCTCGCTCGATGCCAGGGGCGTGCGCGACAAATTGCTCGAAACGCCGCACAGCCGCCTGCCGGTCGCGCGCGGTTCGGTCGACGACATCGCCGGCGTCGTGCAGGCGCGCGACATCGCCGCGGCGCTGTTCAAGGGCGAGACGCTCGACCTCGAGCAGCTGATGCGCCCGGCGAAGGTCATCCACGACCAGATCGACGCGATGGATGCGCTCGAGGCCCTGCGCGCCGCCGAAGTGCCGATGTTGCTCGTCCACGACGAATATGGTCATTTCGACGGGCTGGTGACGCCCGCCGACCTGCTGTCGGCGATCGCCGGCGAATTCGCGTCGGACCAGGACATCGGCAGCGAACCCTTCGTCGTCGAGCGCGACGACGGCAGCCTGCTGATCGCCGGGTCGATGCCCGCCGACCAGATGGCCGAGCGGCTCGGCATCGAGCTGGGCGAGGACCGCGACTATGCCACCGCGGCGGGTCATGCGCTCGCGATCCTGAAGCATCTGCCGACCGAGGGCGAGGCGTTCAGCGACAAGGGCTGGCGATTCGAGATCGTCGACATGGACGGGCGCAAGATCGACAAATTGCTCGTCACCGAGGTCCGGGCCCCCAAGGACGACGAGGGCGAGTGACGCTGGGCCGATCATGGTCTTAAAGCGACAAAAGATACGGACGTACGCCGTCATTCTGTCTCCTTTGTCGCTTTAAGGAGATGCGGCGGCACGGCTTCGTCACGCAGCGCGGCGTGGACGACCGCCATGTCCGGGCCGCTGCTGACATCGACCGCGCCGCCTTTCAGGACGCGGACGATGGTGACGCCGTTGAGCGCCCGGTCCATCGCGATGCTGAACTGATGGGTGCGCCCCATCGTGATCGCGCGGTCCCATGCCGCGGCAAAGCTTGCCGCTTCGGGGCGTTCGCGGAGACGATAGGCGGAGGCGCGGCCCATGCCGACAGCGCGCGCCGCCTTGCCGACCGAGCCCATGGCCGCGAGCGCGCGGATGAAATTGGCCTGTATTTCAGGTGTCCAGCCATCGGCGCGGCGACGTTGCTGCGGCACGGGCTGGAAGGCGAGGCAGCTGTCGGCGAGGAGCGGAGCGGTGGGTGCGACGGGTTTCATCCGCCAGTTTGGAGCATAGCGGAATAAAGTAGGAAAGCGGTTTTTGCGCTTGGCCGGAGGCTGCAACGGGTGAGGCGCGGGAACGGAAGACCCCGGACATTGCCGGGAAGCGATTTTCATCGACTTTGGAAAGCTGCACGGGCAATTGCCGCAGCGATGAACAAGGTCGGAGAACGGCCGGGCGTGTGGATCAATGGCATCTGCCACGTCAACGGCATCGACATCCATTACCGCAGAACCGGCGGAGGCAAGCCTCCGCTGCTGGTTTTGCACGGGCTAATCGCGAGCGGCGCTTGCCTGTTGCCGCTGGTACATGGGCTGGAGGATCGCTTCGATGTGATTCTGCCCGACGCCCGGGGGCATGGGAACTCCAGCGCCCCCGAAACGGGCTATTCCTATGGCGATCTGGCCGCCGATGTTGCCGGGCTTATCCGGGAACTGAAGCTGGAGGCTCCGATATTGGCCGGCCATTCCATGGGCGGGATGACCGCCGCGGTTGCGGCCAGCGAACTCGGTGTGGCCGCGAGGGCCCTCATTCTGATCGATCCCACTTTCATCAGCCCGGCGTGGCAACGCGAGGTTTATGAAAGTGACGTTGCGGCAGATCATCGTCGATCACTTCAATCGACAAGGAATGAGTTGCTCGATCAAGCCCGTCTCAAAAATGCGAGTCGGTCGGCGGAGTTGATCGAACATCTGGTCGATGCCCGGCTTCATACCAGCTTGAGCGCGTTCGAGATCCTTACGCCGCCTAACCCGGACTGGCGCGAACTTGTCCGGAATATTCCGGTTCCCACACTTCTTCTGATCGGCGACGGCGGCGTCGTCTCGCTCGATACAGCCCGCGAACTGCACGGCCTCAATCCGCTGCTGCAATACGAATTGATCGCTGACGCCGGCCACGGCATGCCCTATGACAAACCCGCGCAGGTGAGCGGGGTCATGAGGGCGTTTTTGGAGCAAGCGATCATGGCGGGCGAGGCGTGAAGTCCGCCTGACGGCCACCCGCGACCGAAAGTTGCCTCTTAGAGCTCCCCGCCGAGCGCGCCATATTTCGCTTCGAAGCCGGCCTTGTCGCCGCGCGCGAGATAGCCGGCCTGATCGACGATATTGTCGCGTGCGATGCGGCCTTGGAAGGTTCCAAGCTCAGGATCGATCCGCGCGATGTCGGCGTCGGTCCAGTCGGCGATCTGCTGGAAGCTGGTGACGCCGAGGCCACCCAAAAGCACCGCGAGTTTCGGCCCGACGCCCTTCAGCAGTTGCAGATTGTCGGCGCCGGTTTTGGGTGCCGCAGGAGCGGGCTTTGCGGCGGGCGGAGGCGGAACTGTCGGCTCTTCGGGGATGGCCGCGGCGGCTTTGGCGGGCGCGGGTTTTTCGGCCTTTTTGGCCGCGGGCCTGGCAGCCGCCTTGGTTGCTGGCTTTGCGGCGGGTTTCGCTGCCGGTTCCTTGACTGTGGTTTTCTTCGCGGCAGGTTTTGCGGCGGCCTTCGGCTTCGCTGCGGGCGTGGGGGCCGGGGGTGCGGCTTCGGCAACGGGCGTGGGTTTCGGCGCGGGTGCGGGCTGAGGGGTCGGCGGCGCGGCCTTGGCGACGGGTTCGGGCGCGGGCGCCGGTGCGGCGGGCGCAGTGGGCGGCGCTTTGGGCTCGATCGGTTTGAAGCGGGCGGGCTCTGCGGCGATAATCTCGGGCTTCGCCGGCTCGAGCGGCTTGGCGGGCTTCGCCGGCTCGATGGTCGGTGGCGCGATCTCTTCGGGCTTCGCGCGGCCGAACAGCCACCACAACAGGACGACGGCCACGACAAGGCCGACGACCGCGATAATCCAGTTTTCCTGAAGCCAGGTCATGATCTTCTCCGCTTTTGGGTTTGGGCCAGCCTATGCGGGCTCGGAACCTATCTCAAGGGGCCGTCATCCAAATCCTCGTCATTCCCGCGAAAGCGGGAACCCAGCTTCCGTTCCTCTTGATTCTTCGTGCCTTTGCGCCTTTGCGTGAGATATTCAAAACCTCACGCAAAGGCGCAAAGGCACGAAGAAAAGGCTGGGTTCCCGCTTTCGCGGGAATGACGACCGGGATTGGGGCGATCCCGCGCCACCCCTTAGCCCGCTTCGCGCGCGACCTCTCTCCAGCCGATGTCGCGACGGCAGAAGCCGGTCGGGAAATCGAGCCTGTCGACCGCGGCATAGGCGCGCGCCTGCGCTTCGGTCACGCTCTTGCCCGTCGCGGTGACGTTGAGGACGCGGCCGCCCGCGGCGACGATCGCCCCGTCCGCCCTCGCGGTGCCGGCGTGGAAGACGCGCACACCGCCCGCCTCGGCATTGGCGATGCCGCGGATCGCGCCGCCCTTTTCGGGGGTGCCCGGATAGCCCTTCGCCGCCATGACCACTGTGAGCGCATAGTCGTGCGAAAAGGCCGGCGCTTCGGCTGTGGCGAGCGTCCCGGTCGCGGCGGCGTGGAGCAGCGCGGCGAAATCGCCCTTGAAGCGCATCATCAGCACCTGGCATTCGGGGTCGCCGAAGCGGCAATTATACTCGATCAGCTTCGGACCCTCGGCGGTCAGCATCAGCCCCGCGAAGAGAACCCCCACATAGGGTGTGCCTTCGGCGGCGAGCGTCGCCACCGTGGGGCGGATGATGCGGTCCATGACGGCGGCTTCGAGTTCGGCGGTGAGCACGGGGGCGGGGCTGTAGGCGCCCATGCCGCCGGTGTTCGGGCCGGTGTCGCCGTCGCCGACGCGCTTGTGATCCTGCGCGCTGCCGAAGGCGATGACGTCGGTGCCGTCGGAGAGGGCGAAAAAGCTCGCCTCCTCGCCGGTCATAAACTCCTCGATCACGACCTCGGCGCCCGCGCCGCCGAAGGCGCCGTCGAACATGTCCTCGATCGCGGCCTCGGCCTCTTCGCGCGTTTCGGCGATGATCACGCCCTTGCCCGCGGCAAGGCCGTCGGCCTTGATCACCACGGGGATTGAAAAGCCTTCGAGCACGGCGAGCGCTTCCTCGGCGGAGGTGCAGCGGACATAAGCGGCGGTCGGGATCGACGCGCGCGCGCAGAGATCCTTGGTGAAGCCCTTCGATCCTTCGAGCCGCGCCGCGGCGGCGCTGGGGCCGAAGGCGGGGATGCCGATGGCGCGCAGGCGGTCGGCGAGGCCGGCGACGAGCGGCGCTTCGGGGCCGACGACGACGAAATCGATCGCATGCGCCTTTACGAAGGCGATCAGCGCGTCGAGATCGTCGGCCGCGACGGGCACGCATTCGGCGTAAAGCTCGATCCCCGGGTTGCCCGGTGCGGCATAGAGCTTGGCGCAGCTTGGCGATTGTGCCAACTGCCAGCTGAGCGCATGTTCGCGGCCCCCCGATCCGACCAGCAGGATATTCATGGCAGTCCCTTTTCCCGATACGGCGTCCGACGATGGCACCGAAGCGCGGCTGTTAGCCGAGGCGGCGCCGGGGGACAATGCACCTGCCTTGTCGGTCAGCCAGTTATCGGCGGCGATCAAGCGCACGGTCGAGGACGGCTTCGCGCGCGTGCGCGTGCGGGGTGAGTTGTCGGGGGCAAAGCGCGCGGCGTCGGGGCATTTCTATGCGGCGCTGAAGGACGATAATGCGCTGATCGACATGGTGATGTGGAAGGGGCAGGCGGGACGCCTCGCCTTCCGCCCCGAGGACGGGATCGAAGTGATCGCGACCGGCAGGCTCACTACCTATCCGGGGCGCTCGAAATATCAGCTCGTCGTCGATACGCTCGAGGTCGCGGGCGAGGGCGCGCTGATGCTGCTCTTCGAAAAGCTGAAGGCGCGGCTCGGCGCCGAGGGGCTGTTCGACCGCGAGCGGAAATATGACCGGCTGCCCTATCTGCCGCGCACGATCGGCGTCGTGACCTCGCCGACCGGCGCGGTGATTCGCGACATTCTTCACCGGCTCGCCGACCGCTGTCCGACGCATGTGATCGTGTGGCCGGTGCTGGTGCAGGGCGACGGCGCGGCGGCGCAGGTCGCGAATGCCATCCGTGGCTTCGACGCGCTTGCCCCCGGCGGACCGGTGCCGCGCCCCGACCTCGTCATCGTCGCGCGCGGCGGCGGGTCGATCGAGGATCTGTGGGCGTTCAACGAAGAGGTCGTCGTGCGCGCGATCGCCGATTGCCGCATCCCGACGATCAGCGCGGTGGGGCACGAGACCGACGTGACGCTCGCCGACTATGCCGCCGACGTGCGCGCGCCGACCCCGACCGCCGCAGCGGAGATGGCGGTGCCGGTGCGCGCCGAACTGATGTCGCAGCTCGCGACGTGGAACGGGCGGATCATCGGCGCGGCGAACCGGCATCAGGCGCTGGCGGGCGAGCGGCTGACCGCGCTCGCCCGCCACCTGCCGGCCAGCTGTCATCAAACAATGGCGCCAGCTGGCCGGCGAAATCCGCGCGCTCGCCCGCCACCTGCCGAAGCGCGAGGCGCTCTATGCGCCGCAGCGCCAGCGACTCGACGATGCCGGCGAACGGCTCGATCGCAGCCAGCACCACCGGCTGACCATGATTTCGGAGCGGCTCGCGGCGCGCGGCGCGGCGTTGCGGCCCGCGCTGCTCGCGCGTCGCTGGGACCGCGACCGCGCGCTGCTCGAAGGGCTCGGGCGGCTGCTGGCGTCGCTCGACCCGCGCGCGCTCCTGTCGCGCGGCTACGCGATGGTGCGCGACGGCGGCGGCGCGATCGTCACGTCGGCGGGCAAGGCGAAGGATGCCGGGCATCTGCGGCTGCAATTCGCCGACGGCGACGTGCCGGTGCAGGTGACGGGCGGGGATGGCGTTCCGCCGCCGCCCGCGCCCAGGCCGCAGCGCAAGCCGCCGCCCGCCGAGCCGAAGCGCGGGCAGGGCGAGCTTTTCTGAGGCGATTGTTATCGGGACAGCGGCGTGATTGTTTTCGGCCGAAACTAGCCGTCGCCCCCGCGAAGGCGGGGGCCGCTGTCGGTTTACGCAACACCGCTGATTAAGGCCGCTGGCGGCCCCCGCCTTCGCGGGGGCGACGGTTATAGGCAACGTCCGCTCCCCACCCCAAAGCCGACCTGCTCCGGCGTGTTCGCAATCGATCCGATCGTCCGCCCCGGCGTCGCCGGGGGTGGCCGCGTCGCGCGATGCTGTTATAACCGGGCCATGACGTGCCGCCTTATGGATAGAGAATCATGCTGATCGCCAGCCGCAACCGCCTTGCCCGCCTCCAATATGGACCCAACGGCTTTCGCGTCCTCGCGCCCGGCGACCATGTGCTGTGCGCGGTGACCGGCGCGCCGATCGGGCTCGACGAGCTGCGTTACTGGTCGGTCGCGCGGCAGGAAGCTTATGCGAGCGCCGCATTGTCGGTGCAGGCCGCACTGGACGCCGCGCGCCAGGCATGAGGTCGAGGACGGCGGGCGAGCTTCGTCGGGGCGCGGTGCTGGCGCTGGCCGCGGTGCTGTCCGGCTGTGTGCCGTCGATCGATGCGGGAAGAGAGCCGGCGCCGCAGCCGCCGGCCCGTCCCGAACCCGCGCCGCGGCCCGCTCCGCCGCCGCCTGCGCCGCCTCCCTCGCCGGTGCGCGCCGATTTCGCGCTGCAGGGCATCGCCGAGCAGGGCGCGGCGATGGTCGGGCGGGCGCCCGACGGCACGCGCGCGCTGACCTTCGACGGCAAGGCGATTCCGGTCGCCGCCGACGGGCGCTTCCTGATCGCCTTCGATCGCGATGCGGGCCCCGAGGCGCGGCTCGTCGCGACGCTCGCCGACGGGCGCGCGGTCGAGCATGACATTGCGGTGGCGCCGGGCCGCTGGCGGCTCGAGCATATCAACGCACCTTATCGTGGCAGCGCGCGCAGCGACGCGGAATTTCAGCGCCGCCGTCCCGCCGAACTCGCGCAGATCGCAGCAGCGCGGAGCAAGCAGGTCGAATCGGACGGCTGGCGGCAGGCGTTCCGCTGGCCGGTGACCGGGCGATTGTCGGGTTTCTTCGGTTCGCAGCGCGTCTATCAGGGCAAGCCTGGCAGCTATCATAGCGGCACCGACGTCGCGGTTCCCGCGGGAACCCCCTTTGTCGCGCCCGCCGACGGGGTGGTCGTGCTCGCGGCGACTTCCCCTTTCACGCTCGAAGGCAATCTGCTCATCGTCGATCACGGCATGGGTTTGTCGAGCGCCTTTCTCCATTGCCAGCGCCTCGACGTGAAGCTCGGCGACCGCGTCGTGCAGGGCCAGCGGCTTGGCACGGTGGGCGCGACCGGGCGCGCGACGGGGCCGCATATGCACTGGGGCCTCAAGTGGCGCGACGCGCGCCTCGACCCGGGCAAGCTCGCGGGGCCGGTCGGCGGCTGAGTGTCCCCGCCCGGCGGCGCATTTCGTAACCGTTGAAACAAAATGTCGCGAATGACGCGATGCAGCATATTGTATTTCGCGGCTTTCCGAGTTTGTTGCAAATACGTCACAATGCGCCGCGAAACGCCCCTTTGCGGCGGGATTTAGCTTTACTCGACATGAACGAAGTTTCATCCCGCACGCTATCGGGGCATCTGCGCGTCGGCTTTGGCCGGTCGCGCCGGGGGTCCGGGTAATTTCAATCCACCAGTAGCAAGGGACTGCACTGTGAAGAAAACCCACTATTCCAAGCTGAAGCTGGGCGCTGCGCCGTTCGTGATGAGCGTCGCCCTGGTTTCGGCTCCTGCCTATGCGCAGGACGCAGCTGTCGAGGGCGCGGCGCCGGGCGAGGAAATCGTCGTCACCGGCACGCTGATCCGCAACCCCAACCTCGAACAGTCGACCCCGGTCAACGTCACGACCGCCGACACGATCGAACTGAAGCAGTCGAACGTCGCCGAAGAAGTCTTGCGCGAATTGCCCGGCGTGGTCGCCAACATCGGTTCGGCGGTCAACAACGGCAACGGCGGCGCTTCCTACGTCGACCTTCGCGGCCTCGGCTCGACCCGCAACATCGTCCTTCTGAACGGTAATCGCGTCGCTCCGTCGGACGTCAACGGCCGCGTCGACCTCAACAACATCCCGCTCGCGCTGATCGAGCGCGTCGACGCGCTGACCGGCGCGGCGGTGACCACCTATGGCGCCGACGCGATCACCGGCGTCGTCAACTTCGTCACCAAGCGCGATTTCGCGGGTCTTGAAGTCACCGCTTCGGAACAGCTGACCGAACAGGGCGACGGCAATATCTTCCGCATCGACGCCACGATCGGTGCCAACTTCGACGACGGCCGCGGCAATGCGGTGCTGAGCGTCGGTTACCAGCAGGCCGACGCCGTCTATCAGGGCGCGCGCCCCTTCTCGAACGACACGCTCGACAGCTATTCGAACACCTATCTCGGTTCGGGCACCGGTGTTCCGTCGCGCATCTCGGGCACTCGCGGCCTGACCAACGGCGTGCCGAACATCATCGCGCAATACGCCAACACGGGCGCAACTGTTCCGAACCCCAACTATGATCCGACCGACCCGGACAGCCCGGCGACGCTTCCGGTTCTCGCCCTGAATCCCGATGGTGCGGCAAATGGCGGCGTCCGTCAGGTCAATGCCGACGGTCAGGCTGTTGGCACGTTCGCGACCTACAACTTCAACCCGTTCAACATCTTCCAGACGCCGTTCGAACGCTTCAACATCTATGGTCAGGCCAATTACGAGGTCTCGGACGCGGTTGAAGTTTATACGCGCGGCATGTTCTCGAAGCAGACCGTGTCGACGATCATCGCTCCGTCGGGTTCGTTCGGTGGCACGGTGACGATCAACCTGAACAATCCGTTCCTGCCGGAGGCGCTACGTAACCAGTTCTGTGCCTTCAACACCGCGCCGGTCGTCAATGGCGTCGATGCCGACGGCAATCCGGTGTCGGGACAGACGGCATACACACCGTTCCTCGATGAGGCGGCTTGCGCCCGCGCAGCTGCGGCTACGGGGCGTGACGATCCTGATTATGAAGAAGTCACGGTCGCACTGAACCGCCGCACTCCGGAAGTCGGTCCGCGTATCAGCAACTATCAGACGACTTTCTTCGATTATCGCGTCGGCGCGCGTGGCGGCCTCACCGACACCATCGACTGGAGTGTCGAGGGCGCCTATGGCGAGTCGGAAAACATTCAGAGCATCAACGGCTATACGCTGCAGTCGCGTTTCCGCGAGGCCTCGCTGTCGGATGACGGCGTGACTTGCCAGAGCGGCAACTCGGCTTGCGTTCCGGTCAACCTGTTCGGCCCCGAAGGTTCGATCACGCCGGAAGCGGCTCGCTTCCTTTCGGAAAAGAGCACCTCGGTCAACCGGACCTCGCTGGCCCAGGTTCGCGGGATCATTTCGGGCGATCTCGGCTTTGCATCGCCGGGCGCGGTGCAGCCGATCGGCTTCGCTATCGGTGGCGAATATCGCAAATATACCGCGCAGCAGTCGTCGGACCTGCTCGCCAAGACCCCGGGCGAACTCGGCGGCGCTGGCGGTGCGGCGCCTGACATCGACGGCGCCTATGACGTCTACGAGGCTTATGCCGAAGTCGTCGCGCCGCTGATCGAGGACAAGCCCTTCTTCGAAAGCCTGACCGTCGAAGCCGGTGTTCGCTATTCGGATTACAGCATCAAGGGCGCGGGCGGTTACGACACCTGGACCTGGAAGGCCGGCGGCAGCTGGGAACCGGGTGCTGGCGTCAAGATCCGCGGCAACTACAGCCGCGCGGTTCGCGCTCCCAACATCGGCGAACTCTTCACGCCGCTGTCGGTCGGCCTGACCAACCTCGGTATCGATCCCTGTGCGGGCGGCGCTCCGCTTGGTGACGCCAACCTGCGCGCGATCTGTATCGCACAGGGCGCTCCGGCCGGGGTGATCGGTTCGATCACCAACCCGACCGCGGCTCAGGCGAACATCACTGCGGGCGGCAACCTGAACCTGCAGCCGGAAAAGGCGGACACCTGGACGCTCGGTGTGGTGCTCCAGCCGGACTTCCTGCCGCGCTTCAACCTGTCGCTCGATTATTACAACATCAAGATCAACAACGTCATCGGCGCCCCGCTGCCCGGCGACATCATCGAAGCCTGCTTTGGTGCGTCGGGTGCCAACAGCGCGACCGACCCGGCCTGTACGTCGATCCGTCGTAACCCGATCACGGGTGGCCTAGACGGCGATCCGGCGACGACCGGTGGCCTGTTCGGCCAGACCAACAATCTGGGCCGCCTGTACACTGACGGCTTCGACCTGCTGATGAACTGGGGCACCGACCTCGGCTTCGCCAGCCTCAACTGGTCGTTCGTCGGTAACTGGACGCGTCATTCGAAGTTCAATTCGAACGTCGCGAACCCGAACTCGATCAACCGCGAATGCGTCGGATACTACAGCGTGAACTGCTCGTTTACGGGTTCGATCCAGCCGGAATTCCAGTTCTCGAACCGCTTCACGCTCGGCTTCGATACGGTGGATCTGTCGCTGCTGTGGCGTTGGCAGGATGCGGTGTCGTTCGAACCCCTGCAGTTGCAGGCCGATATCGATGCGGCGCTGGACAATCCCGACGATTGCCCGGATCCGACGGGTGCGGACGGCGGCGGCTGCGTCGTCGATCCGCAGTTCCGCAAGATCAAGGCGCAGCACTATTTCGACCTGACGGCGCGTTTCAACGTCAGCGAGAATCTGGTGTTCACCGCGACCGTGCAGAACCTGCTCAACAACAAGCCGCCGATCGTCGGCAACTCGATCGGTTCGACCACCTACAACAGCGGCAACACCTTCCCGTCGACCTACGACGCGCTGGGCCGCCGTTACGCGGTGTCGGCGAAGCTGAAGTTCTAGTCGCTTCACGCTTCGGCAGGAATTGGGGGCGGACAGCGATGTCCGCCCCTTTTTCTATGCGGATGGCGAGGTTGGCTTGAACGACCGTTTTGGGGTGGAGAGCGGACGTTGCCTATAACCGTCGCCCCCGCGAAGGCGGGGGCCGCTGTCGGTATACGCAACACCGCTGATTAAGGCCGCTGGCGGCCCCCGCCTTCGCGGGGGCGACGACTGGTTTCGGCCGTAACCGGTCTTTCCGGAGGGTATCAGCGCACCGGTAACGGTCCCGGCAGGATCAGCGGAATATTCGCCTGCCCCGCAACGGCCTCCGCCCAGCCGGCCACCTGCGAAATCTCTTCGCCATAGGCGGCCTCGGCCGCGGCAAGGTCGCGCTGTCGCTCGCCTTCCGCAAACGCGGCGCCCGACTTGCTGTTGCGCGCCAGCGCCGGATGATCGGCGATCGCGGCGCGGTCGCCCGTGAGGTGCAGATGGTCCATCGCCGCCGCGATCGCTGCGGCGGGGCCCTGCGTCAATGTCTCGCTGTCGAGCGACGCGATCCGCGCGGGCGCCCAGTCGAGCAGCGCGGCGAAGGCCTGTTGCTGCGCGAGCCAGCCGGCCGCCGCGACCTGCAGGTCCGACTGGCGGAAATAATCGCGTGGTTCGAACCCCAGCTGAACATAGCCGTCGGCGAGATAGGATTCGAGCAGCTCGCGGCACCACAGGCGGCACCACATGCCCTTGCGCGCGACCGACAGCAGGAAGGCGCGGAGCGGCGCGTAGAGCAGGATCGCGCGCGCCTGGGGCCGCAGCATCAGCGCCCCGCGCGCGAGCGGGTTGAAGATGTTCGACGGCTTGACGACCACCGCCTCGCCCGGCGCGAAGCCGCGCCCGAGCATCGCGAGCGCGCCGTCCATCACGCGGCCATGATCGCGCGGATCGGCGCCGCGGCGGCGCCAGCCGACCATGTCGTTGAGCAGCACCGGTTCGGACAGGCTGGCGGCGACGCCCGGCTGGTCGAGGGCGTGGGTCAGCATCGTCGAAGCGCAATAGGCCGAATGGAAGATGAAGTGGAGCGGCGCGGATGCCGCGCCCGCCGCGCCGAGGCAGTCGCTCCGGCGCAATATCGCCGGCGCCGTCTCCTCGCCCAGATGCGTATCGGTGAGGAAGGGGGCCGCGCCGCGCGCCGGGCGCGGAACGCGGCGAAAATGGAAGGCGTCGTGCCCCGGATCATAGCGATGCGCGAGCCATTCGGCATCGTCGACGATGGCGGACACGGACGGGGCGGCGGTCATCAATCGACCTTGCCCATCCGCCTTGGCGATGGCAAGCACGGGCATGACCAGCACAGCTCCTCCTGTCTCGGCCGTCGAGGCGAACCGCCTCGGCATCGCGGCCTTGCAGACCGGCGACCATGAAGCCGCCGCGCGCCATTTCGGCGCGGCAGTCGCAGCCGATCCGCATTCGGGCGCGTTGCAGCGCAATCTCGCATCGGCATGGCGCGCGCTCGGCGACGAGGCGCGCGAACTCGCGGCGCTCGACGCCGCGATCGCGATCGATCGCCGCGACCTGATGGCGTGGATCCGCAAGGGCGAACGCCACGAGGCGCGCGGCGAAATGGGCGCGGCGCTCGCCGCGTGGAGCGCCGCGATCGCGCTCGGCGCGCAGCTCGATCCGGTGCCGCCGCCGCTCGCGCCGCTGCTCGCGCACGGCCAAGCCTTTGTTTCGGGCGCCACCGATACGATGTTCAAGGCGGCGTCGGCTGCCTTCGAAGGCATGCGCAGCGACCTGTCGGAAACGGAAGCGCGCCGAGGCGAGGCGTTCGTCGCGAGCGCGCTCGGCCGCCGCCGCGTCTATCGGAACGAATGCGCGGGGGTCTATTATCCCTTTCTGCCCGCCGACGAGTTCTTCGACCGCGGCCATTTCCCGTGGTTTCCCGAAATCGAGGCGCAGACCGCGGCGATCCGCGCCGAGTTGCAGGCGCTGCTCGACGACCCGGGCGAGGCGCTCCGCCCCTATGTGCGGATGGAGCCGGGGACGCCCGAGACGATCTGGTCGGGGCTCGACAACCGGCTCGACTGGGGCGCCTGCTTCCTGTGGGAATATGGCGAACCGAACCAGCCGGTGCTCGACCGCTGCCCCGCGACAGCCGCCGCACTTGCGGGGGTTCCGGGCGTGCATATTCCCGGCCGGGCGCCCAGCGCCTTCTTCTCGATGCTGAAGCCGCACACGCGCATTCCCCCGCACACCGGGGTCACCAACACGCGCGCGATCGTGCATCTGCCGCTGATCGTCCCGCCCGGTTGCGGCTTTCGGGTGGGGGGAGAGACGCGCGAGTGGGTGGAGGGCACCGCTTTCGCCTTTGACGATACGATCGAGCATGAAGCGTGGAATGACAGCGACGAACTGCGCGCGGTGCTGATCTTCGACGTCTGGAACCCGCATATAACCGCGGGCGAACGCGAGCTGCTGCTGCGCTATTTCGCGTCGGCCGATGCTTCGGGCTACGCTGTTCCACGCTAGGGTCAGGACCCTGGGACCGGGGCGCCTTTTCGTGGCCGAAATTCAGCTTTGCGAAAGCCCCGATGGTCAATAAGATGCGGGCCGTGAGGCTGCGGGTCATGCCCGCGGTAGGAGGACTAGCATGAACCGGATTTTGCCTGCTTTGGCGGCTGCCGCGCTATTGGCCGCGCCGGCGGCGCTCGCCGCTGAAATCGCCGCGCCCGCCGACCACGCGCCGCCGCCCAAGGCGCCCTCGGCGATGACGCCGACCGAGATCAAGGCGCATAATGAGGGGCTGGCGCAGACCCATCCGCTTTATATCAAATGCCGCAAGACGCTCGCCATCGGGTCGCTCGTAAAGAAGAACCGCGTTTGCCACACCAACGAACAATGGAAGGACGTGACCGCGCGCGGCAATCAGAATGCGCGCGACACCGCCGAAGCGATGGTGGGCAAGGGATTGAACTCGTCGAACTGATCCTTCACTCGCGCTTTTAGGGTCCTAAGGGGAGACAGGTGCGGACGGGTATCGTCAGCCTTGCGGTCATCGCCGGCCTCGCCGCGGGGCCGGCCGGAGCACAAGAGAGCGAACCCCGCCTCGCGCGCGCGCCGTCGGACATGTCGGGCGCCGAAATCGACGCCTATAACGAAGGACGGATGACGAGCGATCCAGGCTATATCCGCTGCCGCCGGATCGAGCAGATCGGCTCGCTCGTCAGGAAACTCCGCGTCTGTAACACCAATGCCGAGTGGAAACGGATCGGCGACAAGGGCAATCAGGACGTGCGCGATTCGATGGAATCGCTCGCGCGCGGGTGGAGCGTTTCGCAGGAACCGCAGGACCAGCTGGTGCGGACGCCGAACCGGCCGCAATGACCCGGCGTGTGCCGGGCACACCCGTACCCGTCCGTCACGGCAATTGATCCGCGCCGCGGTGGGCGCGGCCGAACCCGCTAGGCCGGGGTCAGAGCCAGCGCGCCATCGCCTTCGTCGACCTTCACCGTCGATCCATCCTTGACCTCGCCCTTCAGGATCAGGTCGGCGAGCGGGTCCTGCAGATATTTCTGCACCGCGCGCTTGAGCGGCCGTGCGCCATAGACCGGATCATAGCCGACGCGGCCAAGCCAGCTCCGCGCGGCGTCGGTGAGGTCGAGCGTCACCTTGCGGTCGTCGAGCAATTTCTGGACGCGCGCCACCTGGATGTCGACGATCCCGCCCATATGCTGCTGCGCGAGGCGGTGGAACAGCACGATCTCGTCGAGCCGGTTCAGGAATTCGGGCCGGAAATGCGCGCGCACCACCTCCATCACCGCGGGCTCGGCCTGTTCGACCGGCGCGTCGTCGGGAAGCGCGGCGATCGCCTGGCTGCCGAGGTTCGAGGTCAGGATGATCAGCGTGTTGGTGAAGTCGACCGTGCGCCCCTGCCCGTCGGTGAGGCGGCCGTCGTCGAGCACCTGCAAGAGGATGTTGAACACGTCCGCATGGGCTTTTTCGACCTCGTCGAACAGCACGACCTGATAGGGGCGGCGGCGCACCGCTTCGGTGAGCGTGCCGCCCTCCTCATAGCCGACATAGCCCGGGGGCGCGCCGACGAGCCGCGCGACGCTGTGCTTTTCCATATATTCGGACATGTCGATGCGGACCATCGCATTGTCGTCGTCGAACAGGAAACGCGCGAGCGCCTTGGTGAGCTCGGTCTTGCCGACGCCCGTCGGGCCGAGGAAAAGGAACGAGCCCAACGGCCGGTTCGGATCCTGCAGCCCCGCGCGCGCGCGGCGCACTGCGGTCGAGACGGCGCGGACGGCCTCGTCCTGGCCGATCACGCGCTGGCCCAGCGTCTCTTCCATGCCGAGCAATTTCTCGCGCTCGCCTTCCATCATCCGGTCGACGGGGATGCCGGTCCATTTGCTGACGACCGCGGCGATGTCGTCGGCGGTGACTTCCTCGCGCAGCATCGCATTGCCTGCGGCGGCCTGCGCCTCTTCGAGCCTTTTTTCGAGGCCGGGGATGGTGCCGTAGCTGAGCTCGCCCGCCTTGGCGAGATCGCCCGCGCGCTGCGCCTGCTCGAGCGCCGAACGCGCGGCGTCGAGCTCTTCCTTGATCTTCGCCTCGGCGTGGATCTTGTCCTTCTCGGCCTGCCATTTCTGCGTGAGCTCGGCCGACTGCTGCTCGAGATTGGCGAGTTCGGACTGGAGCGTGGCGAGCCGGTCCTTCGACGCGGCGTCGCTTTCCTTGCCGAGCGCGGCCTCCTCGATCTTCATCTGGATGATGCGGCGGTCGAGGCTCTCGATCTCCTCGGGTTTCGATTCGACCTCCATGCGGATGCGGCTCGCCGCCTCGTCCATCAGGTCGATCGCCTTGTCGGGCAGGAAGCGGTCGGAGATATAGCGGTTGGACAGCGTCGCCGCGGCGACGATCGCGCCGTCGGTGATCCGCACGCCGTGGTGCAGTTCGTATTTCTCCTTGATCCCGCGCAGGATCGAGATCGAATCCTCGACCGTCGGCTCGCCGACGAACACCGGCTGGAAGCGCCGCTGGAGCGCGGGGTCCTTTTCGACATGCTTGCGATATTCGTCGAGCGTCGTCGCGCCGATGCAGTGCAGCTCACCGCGCGCCAATGCGGGCTTCAAAAGGTTCGACGCGTCCATCGCGCCTTCGCCCTTGCCCGCGCCGACGAGCGTGTGCATCTCGTCGATGAACAGGATGATCTCGCCCTCGGCGGATTTCACATCGTCGAGTACGCCTTTCAGCCGCTCCTCGAACTCGCCGCGATATTTGGCGCCCGCGATCAGCGCGCCCATGTCGAGCGCGAGCAGGCGGCGGTCCTTGAGGCTGTCGGGCACGTCGCCGTTGACGATGCGCAGCGCGAGGCCCTCCGCGATCGCGGTCTTGCCGACGCCGGGCTCGCCGATCAGCACCGGGTTGTTCTTGGTCCGGCGCGCGAGGATCTGCACGGTGCGGCGGATCTCCTCGTCGCGGCCGATGACGGGATCGAGCTTGCCCTCGCGCGCGACGGCGGTGAGGTCGCGGGCGAATTTCTGCAGCGCGTCGTAGCGATCTTCCGCCGAGGCCGTGTCGGCGGTGCGGCCGCCGGTCAGCTTGGCGATCGCGGCATTCAAGGCTTCGGGCTTCACGCCGGCGTCGGCGAAGGCCTTGCCCACCGGCGTGCCGCTGCCAAGCACCATCGCGAGCAGGATATTCTGGACGGCGACATATTCGCTGCCCGCTTTCGCGGCGATCTGTTCGGCCTGATCGAGCAGGCGCACGGCGTCATTGTCGAGGCCGGGCGTCGCTTGCGCGCCCGATCCCGACACGGCGGGAACCTTGGCGAGCAGCGCGTCGATGCCCTGCACCGCGCGTGCGGTGTCGCCCCCACTATTGGCGATCAGGCCCGCGGCCATGCCCTGATTGTCTTCGAGCAGCGCCTTGGCGATATGCTCAGGGCTTATCCGCTGATGGTTCATGCGGATCGCGATCGTCTGTGCGGCCTGCAAAAAGCCCTTGGCGCGGTCGGTGAATTTTTCGAGGTTCATTCCGGATAAGCCCCTTTCTCACCGGGCAAGATAGTGTTGCACTTGTGCAACACAAGGGGGCGTTGCGAGGTTCCGCAAGGCTCTATTCGCCGCCCCGCGCGAGCTGGTCGAGCAGCCGCACCCCGAAGCCGGTCATCCCTTTGGGAACGAGCGGCGTCGCTTTGTCGGCCTGATTCACCCCCGCGATGTCGAGATGCGCCCAAGGGGTCGCCTCGTCGACGAAGAATCCGATAACGTGCGCGCCGAGGCTGGCGCCCGGTCCCTGGCCCGGCGCGATGTTGCGGATGTCGGCGATGTCGGATTTGAGCTTCTCGGCGTAATTTTTGTGGAGCGGCATCCGCCACAGCTCCTCGCCGCTTGCGGCGCCGGCGGCGAGCAAGGCGTCGGCGAGCTTTTCGTCGCGCGCGAAGAGGCCGGCATATTGGTCATCGAGCGCGCCGACGATCGACCCGGTGAGCGTCGCGATATTGACGATCGCGCGCGGCTTGTAGGTCGCCGCGACATATTCATTGGCATCGGCAAGGACGAGACGGCCTTCGGCGTCGGCGTTGAGCATCTCGATCGTCTTGCCCGACATGGTGCGCGTGATGTCGCCGGGACGCTGGGCGTTGCCGTCGGGCATATTTTCGGCCAGCGCGGCCACCGCGACAACATGGACCGGCGCGCGCGATTTCGCGAGCGATAGCGCCGCGCCGACGACCGAGGCGGCGCCCGACATGTCGCCCTTCATGTTCCACATGCCGTTTCCGGGCTTCAAGGAAATGCCGCCCGAATCGAAGGTGATGCCCTTGCCGACGAAAGCGATCGGCGCGGCGGGCGCGCCCGCGCCGCGATAGCGCACCGCGAGCAGGCGCGATCCGCGCGGGCTGCCCTGTCCGACGCCGACGAGGGTGCCCATGCCGAGCTTGCGCATCGCGGCTTCGTCGAGAACTTCGATGCCGACCCCGGCGGTTCCGGCAAAGGCTTCGCGGACGCGCGCGACGAAGCTTTCGGGATAGATGATGTTCGCAGGCTCGTTCGCGAGGTCGCGCGACAGGCGCACGCCATCGACAAGCGGCTTCCAGCGGCTGGCAAAGGCGGTTTCGGCGGCGGGGCCGGCACCGACGAACGTGACAGCGCCCGTCGCCGGTGTCTTTTTGTCGACGGTCTTGTACCGGTCGAAGCGATATTGGCCGAGCGCGAAACCATAGGCGACGTCGGCGGCCGAGGCGTCGCCATAAGCGCCGGCGATCGCCACCGGATGCGCTTCGCTCTTGAGTTCCTGCGCCGCTTTGCCGCCCGCTTCGGCGAGCGCGAGCGATGAGGGCGTGGCGCCCGCACCGACGAGCAGGATGCGCGGAAACGCGCCAATGCCGCGCAGCGACAGCGTCGATCCGGCCTTGCCGTCGAAGCCCGCCGCCGCGATCCCCGCGGCGATCGCTTGGCGATCGGCGACGCTCAGCGTAACGCCGTCGAGCGGCGGCAGCGTGGCGTCGGTCATCACGACGACCAGCGCCGCGTCTGCTGGCGCCGTCGCGGCAAAGCCGATCGCGCGCTCGGCGCTGTTCGAGGCGGCCGCCGGGACGACGCCCGACCCGATGACGGTCTGCGCCATCGCTGCGGGTGCGGGCGCCAGCGTCAGGCAGGCGGAAAGAAGCAGGCTCTTGATGCGTATCATTCGAAATTCCCCGTTGTTCAAAGACCTGCATCCTGCATAGCGGCGCTCTGCCCGCCCGCAAATCCGCCTCGACGAACGACAGCCGCTTGCCATCGGACGACATGACGGTCACAGATGCGCGCGGATCGGCCACGAAGGGACCAACGATGCTGCGACGGATTTTTCTGGGCTTGCTGGCTCTGGCCGTCGTTGCCGCCATATCGCTCGCCGTCTGGGAACCGCTCACCGCCGAAGCGCCAGCGGCGCTGGCGTTCAAGCCCGCCGATGTCCGCATCGCACGCGACGGCTTCGGCGTGCCGCATATCTTCGGCAAGACTGACGCCGACGTCGCCTATGGCGTCGCTTTTGCGCATGCCGAGGATGATTTTGCGACGCTGCAGGAAGTGCTCGCGATGACGCGCGGGCGCGCCGGCGCGATGCTTGGGCCGGACGGGGCGAAGGTCGACTATGCCGAGGCGCTGCTCGGCGTCCGGGCGACGGCGAAGCGCGACTGGCCGCGGCTGCCCGACGATGTGAAAAAACTGTTCACCGCCTATGCCGCCGGGCTCAACCATTATGCCGACAAGCATCCGGGCGAAGTGCGCCTGTCGCGCCTGTTCCCGGTGACCGGTGAAGATGTCGTCGCGGGCTTCGTGCTGCGGTCGCCCTTTTTCTTCGGGCTCGATTCGGTGCTCGGATCGCTGACCGAAGGCGCCGAGATCGGGCGCGAAGGCGGCCCCGCGCTCGACAAGTCGGGCAAGCTCGTCCCGCGCGAGCTGACGCCGGTCGGCCGCGATCCGGCCGACAACGGGTCGAACGGCATGGCGGTTGCCCCCGCACGGTCGAGCGACGGCGCGACGCGGCTCGTCTCCAACTCGCATCAGCCGTGGACCGGCGGCGTCGCCTGGTACGAGCTGGTCGTCCATAGCGAAGAGGGCTGGGATTTCGCCGGCGCCAACTTCCCCGGCTCGCCTTATCCCTTCCTCGGCCATAATAAATATCTCGGCTGGACCAACACGGTGAACCGGCCCGACCTGATCGACGTCTACAAGCTGACCCTCGACGACAGGGGCGAAAATTACCGTTTCGACGGGCAGTGGCGCCCGCTCGAGAAAAAGCGCATCTGGTTGAAGGTCCGGTTCGGGCCGTTCGTGCTGCCGGTGCCGCGCACCATCTGGCGCTCGGTTCACGGGCCGGTGGTGAAGAATGAAAAGGGCGCCTTCGCGATCCGCTACGCCGGACAGGACCAGGCGAATATGGTCACCCAATATTATCGGCTCAACAAGGCGCGGAATTTCGCCGAATGGCGCGCGGCGATGGCGGGGCAGGGCGTGCCCGCGACCAATTTCATCTACGCCGATGCGAAGGGCAATATCGCGATGTTCTACAACGCCATGTTCCCCGACCGCCCGGCGGGGTTCAACTGGCGCGGGCTGTTGCCCGGCGACACCTCGGCGGATCTGTGGACGAAGACGCTGCCGTTCGACCGCGTGCCCGCGCTTGTCAATCCGCGTTCGGGCTATGTGATGAACGCGAACAACACGCCGTGGGTCGCGGCGGGGCCGGGCGACGAACTCGATGCGGCGGCCTTCTCGCCCTTGCTCGGGATCGAGGACGATATGACCAATCGCGCGGCGCGGCTGATCGAATTGTTCGAGGCGTCGGGGCAGATCGACGAGACGCGGCTCAAGGCGATCAAATATGACACCGCCTATGCGAAGACCGGCTATGCGAAGGCGTGGATCGACCGGCTGCTTGCGCTCGACACGAAGGGCGATCCGGCGCTCGCGCGGGCGCAGCAACTGCTGCGCGCATGGGACTGGAATCTCGACGGCCGGGGCAAGGGCGACGCGCTCGCGCTGATGCTGCTGCGCCCGGCGAACGGCCGCCATTACCAGCGCCGCGCCGCGCCCGATCCGCGCACCGTGCTGACCGAGACGGTCGCGCATCTGCAGGATCATTTCGGCACCCTCGACCCAAAGCTCGGCACCGTGCTGCGCCTCCGCCACGGCGAGGGACCGAATCGCGTCGACTTGCCGCTCGACGGCGGCAACGACACCGTGCGCGCCTCGACGCTGTGGGACGAGGAGTCTGACGGGCGGCTGAAGGTGCGCCACGGCGACAGCTTCATCATGTTCGTGACGTGGGACCGGAACGGCCGCGTCCGCTCCGAATCGATCCAGCCGTTCGGCGCCGCGACGACGCGCCCCGACAGCCCGCATTACAACGATCAGGCGCCGCTGTTCGTCGCACATAAATTAAAGCCCGTGCTCTTCGATCCGGCGGCGCTGAAGGCGAGCGGGGCGCGCTTCTATCGGCCTTGAAAGCTGCCCCTTGCTGTCCTAAGCCATTGATACAGTGCCGTCCGGCACCCGCTTTTGGGCAGGCGCGCGCCTGCATGAATTGATCTGGGGGATTTCATGGTCCGTTTCCGTCGTTTCGCCGTCGCCCTTGCCCTGTCGATCTCGCTCGTCGCCGCCGCTCCGGCGCTCGCCAAGGCCAAGGCCGCGGCGCCCGCGCCGACCGCCGACCTCGTCAAGGCGGTCGATATTCCCTACGAAGCCTTCACGCTCGACAACGGGCTGCGCGTGATCGTGCATGAGGATCGCAAGGCGCCCGTCGTCGCGGTGTCGGTGTGGTACCGTGTCGGGTCGAAGCACGAGCCCGCGGGCAAGACGGGCTTCGCCCATCTGTTCGAGCATTTGATGTTCAACGGCTCCGAAAACGCCCCCGACGATTTCTTCGAGCCGCTGCGCCAGGTCGGCGCGACCGATTTCAACGGCACCACCTTCCTCGACCGCACCAATTATTTCGCCAGCTCAGGTACCACTTCAGCGTGTCGGGGTGAATTTTCGCGGCGCGGCCTGCAGGCCAACGGCTCGACCTCGGCCGACCGCACCAATTATTTCGAGACGGTGCCGACCGGCGCGCTCGACCTCGCGCTCTTTCTCGAAAGCGACCGCATGGGGCATCTGCTCGGCGCGGTGACGCAGGAAAAGCTCGATAACCAGCGCGGCGTCGTCCAGAATGAAAAAAGGCAGGGCGACAACAATCCCTATGGCCTGCTGCGCTACGAGATTTTCGAGAATCTCTTTCCCAAGGGCCACCCCTATCACCACAGCACGATCGGCTCGATGGCCGACCTCGACGCGGCGAGCCTCGATGACGTGAAAAAGTGGTTCACCGACAATTACGGCCCGAACAACGCGGTGCTCGTCCTTGCGGGCGATATCGACGTGCCGACCGCGAAGGCCAAGGTCGGCGAATGGTTCGGCGACATTCCGCGCGGTCCCGAGATCAAGGCGCCCGCAACCTCGCTGCCGACGCTGCCCGCGCCGCTCGCGAAGGAGGTCAAGGACCTGATCCCGACGACGCGCATCTATCGCATGTGGACGATGCCGGGGCTCAACGACGCCGAAGCGGTGCCGCTCCAGATGGCGATGTCGGTGCTCGGCGGGCTGTCCTCGTCGCGGCTCGACAATGCGCTCGTGCGCAAGGACCCGGTTGCGGTCAGCGTCTCGGCGGGCGCGTCGCCGTTCGAGGATGCGGGGATCGTGCTGGTCCAGGCCGACGTCAAGCCGGGCGTCGATCCGGCGCATGTCGCGAAGAGGCTCGACGAGGAAATCGCGGCCTTCCTCGCGAGCGGGCCGACCGCCGACGAATTGCAGCGCGCGACCGCCAGCTATCTTGGCGGCGCGATCTCACAGCTCGAATCGGTCGGCGGCTTCGGCGGCAAGGCGGTGACGCTCGCCGAGGGCGCGCTCTATTCGAACGATCCCGCCCACTACAAGGTCGAGCTTGAGCGGCTCGCCAAGGCGACGCCCGAGCAGGTGAAGGCGGCCGCGAACAAATGGCTGTCGCGCCCGGCCTTTTCGCTGACCTATACGCCCGGCGAACGCACCGAGGGCGGCGAGAATCGCGGCGGCGCGGTTATCGCGGCGAAGGGCGCTCCGGCGGTTCAGCCCGACCGCTACTGGAACCCGGCGCTCGGCGACGTCGGCCCCGACAGCGGGATCGGCGCCGCGACCGCGATCGCCGACCGCTCGCAATTCCCCGCCGTCTCCGGCCTCAAGGCGCTCGAATTCCCCGATATCGAGCGCGCGAAGCTCAAGAACGGCATCGAGGTCGTCTTCGCGCGCCGCGCGACGGTGCCGACGGTCAACGTCCAGGTGAGCTTCGACGCCGGCTATGCCGCCGATCCGCACAGCGCGCTCGGCACCCAGTCGCTGATGCTCAGCCTGATGGACGAGGGCACGACCAGCCTCGACTCGATCGCTTTCGCCGAAGCGAAAGAGCGGCTCGGCGCGCAGACCTATGGCTATGCCGACGCCGACGAGACCGCGCTCGGGCTGTTCGCGCTCAAGCCGAATTTGCGCGCGTCGCTCGCGCTGCTCGCCGACTATGTGCGCAATCCGGCGTTCGACGCGAAGGAACTCGAGCGCGTGCGCGCGCAGCAGCTCAACCGGCTGAAGGCCGAACTCAACG
Organism: uncultured Sphingopyxis sp.; assembly: GCF_900078365.1. NCBI lineage: Bacteria > Pseudomonadati > Pseudomonadota > Alphaproteobacteria > Sphingomonadales > Sphingopyxidaceae > Sphingopyxis > uncultured Sphingopyxis sp. The sequence continues at coordinate 3,613,286 of NZ_LT598653.1, read as the reverse complement.
AGCCGCGCGCGATCGCGCAGCGCGTGCTGATGCCCGCGCTCTACGGCGCCGAGCATCCCTATGGCATTCCGCCCTCGGGGCTCGGCAACGCCAAGGCGGTGACCGAAGCGACGCGCGACCAGCTCGCGGCCTTTCATTCGGCGTGGATTCGCCCCGACAATGCGCGGATCTTCGTCGTCGGCGACACGACGCTCGCCGAGGTGAAGAAGGAACTCGACGCGGCGTTCGGCGACTGGAAAGCGCCGGCGACGGCGAAGCCGGTGAAGCATTTCGAGATCGCGGTTCCCGCGCCGCAGTCGCGCATCCTGCTCGTCGACCGGCCCAAATCGCCGCAGTCGGTGATCCTCGCGGGCAAGGTGCTGGACGTCAAGGGCGGCGACGGGCTGGAAGTGCTGCGCGCGGCGAACGACATTTTCGGCGGCAATTTCCTGTCGCGCTTCAACATGAATTTGCGCGAGACGAAGGGCTGGTCCTATGGCGTGCGCACCAGCGTGACGGGCGAAAAGGACCGGGTGAGCTGGATCGCATCGGCGCCGGTGCAGGCCGATCGCACCGGCGATTCGATCAAGGAGCTGCAAAGCGACCTCAAGGCTTTCCTCGGCGACAAGGGGGTGACCAAGGAGGAGTTGCAGCGCACCGTGAACGGCAGCGTCCGCGAACTGCCCGGCAGCTTCGAAACCTCGAGCGACGTGCTCGGCGGGCTGCGCGCGATCGCCAAATTCGATCGTCCCGACGATTATTACGAGAAACTGCCCGCGACTTATGAGGCGATGACGCCCGAAGCCCTCGATGCGGCGGCACGAAACGCGCTCAGCACCGACGATCTCGTCTATGTCGTCGTCGGCGACGCCGCCGTGGTGAAACCGCAGCTTGACGGATTGGGTCTGCCGGTGGAAACGGTGTCCCTCGATAACTAACATCAGTTTCAGTAAGGAGAGCCGCAATGTCTCAAGTCGATGGCAGCTATGATTGCGTCACCAAGTCGCCGATGGGCGATCAGAAGTCGGTCTTCACCGTCACCAGCGACGGCGACAGCTTCACCGGTCAGAATGCCGGTGCGATGGGCTCGCTCGATGTCGAAAATGGCAAGGTCGACGGTAACAAGCTGACGTGGACCATGAACATGAAGGTGCCGATGCCGATGACGCTCGAATGCGAAGCGACGATCGACGGCGACACGCTGACCGGCACGATCAAGGCCGGCGCCTTCGGCTCGATGGCGATGACGGGCACGCGCCAGGGCTGAGGTTCGTCCGCCTGCGAAAGGGAAGGGCCGTCCGGATCGGGCGGCCCTTTTCGCATGGTGCGTCTTGACGAGGAAAGTCGGCTTTTGGCGGTGGGGAGATGCCATTTCCGATCCTCCCTGTGGCGAAGCCATGGGGAGGGGGAGTGAGCGGGATAAAAGGAACGCGCGGGGCGCGTTGCTTCCCGCGAGGCGCCGCAGGCGATGGTGGAGGGGCGGCGACGTCGCGTCATCGCCCCTCCGTCAGCGCTTCGCGCTGCCACCTCCCCATCGCTGCGCGACAGGGAGGATCATGGCAGCTGCCGGTCGGTTTCAGCCCCTCGTCATCCCGGGCTTGACCCGGGATCCCGCTTTTTGGGGCGTCGACCGGTCTTCGGCATCAAGCGGGACCCCGGATCAAGTCCGGGGTGACGAATAAAGAGACGGCAACTATCGGCCGTTAGCTGCCCCGAACTCCTCCCTGTCGTGCAGCGGCGGGAAAGCCGCCGCCCGCAGATTCCCGCTGTTATCCCCTCCCGCCTGCGGGGAGGGGAGATGAACGGCCGCGTCCGCCCTTGCATAGCTTTTCGTCGCCGGGGGGCTATCCAAAGCGGCGGTGCGGGCGCATAGGCTGCTGCGATGCACAAGCCGGCCCAATCCCCCCAACGGAGCCTGCCGGGCGACCGTGAAATGGTGGTCATGATGGCGATGGTCATGGCGCTCAACGCGCTCGCCATCGATTCGATGCTGCCCGCGCTGCCAGCGATCGGCGAGACGCTGGGCGTCACTGTCGCCAATGACCGGCAGCACGTCATCTCGATCTATCTGCTCGGGATCGGTTTCGGGTCGCTGCTTTACGGACCGCTGTCGGACCGCTTCGGGCGCAAGGGCGTGCTCGTCCCGGCGCTCTTCGCCTATCTGGCGCTCTCGATCGGCTGCGGACTGGCGACGAGCTTCGCGATGCTGCTGGCGCTGCGCTTCATCCATGGGCTGGTCAGCGCCGCGCTCGGCGTGATCGTCGTCGCGGTGATCCGCGACCTGTTCGCGGGCGACGCGATGGCGAAAAGGCTGTCGCTGATCTTCCTCGTCTTCATGATCGTACCGATCATCGCGCCGACGATCGGCGCGGGCATCGCCGCGGTGGCGGGCTGGCGCGCGAGCAGGTCGGCTACCTGGTCAATTTCCGCCAGGCCGGCGCCCTTGATGCGAATGCTGAGTGCTCGCGGTGATGTCGATCGTGATGCTGCTCTGGCTGCGCCGCCTGCCCGAAACGCTCGACCCCGCCGACGTGCGCCCGCTCGACTTCGGGACGATGGTCGCGGGCTGGGCGACGGTGACGCGCCACCGCCGCGCCGCGGGCTATATGATCGCGTCGGGCATGATGCAGGGCGCGCTCTATGGCTATCTCAACAGCAGCGAGCAGATCATCGCCGAGGTGTTCGGGGCGCGGGCGCTGTTCCCGCTGATCTTCGCCTGCGTCGCGGTCGGCATCGCGATCGCCAATTTCTCGAACGCCGCGATCGTCGAACGTTTCGGCGCGCGCCGCGTGTCGCAGTCGGCGGTCCTCGCCTTCATGGCGACGTCGATTCTGCAGATCGTCGCGGCCTTGAGCGGCGCCGAGACCTTGTGGATGTTCACCGCGCTGATGATGGTCAACGTCGGGCTCGTCGGCTTCATCGGCAGCAATTTCGGGTCGATCGCGATGGAGGATTTCGGGCATATGGCGGGCGTCGCCTCGTCGTATCAGAGCTTCGCCAAGACGCTGCTCGCGGCGACCGTCGGCGCGACGATCGGCCAGCAATATGACGGCACGACGCTGCCGCTGGCCTATGCCTTCCTGATCTCGGCCGTCGTCGGCCTTGCGCTCGTTTTCTGGGCCGAACGCGGCAAGCTGTTCACCCGCCCGGGAACGGCGCCGCGCACGCCCTTCTGACGCGACGGACTGTTGCCGATAAGTGGCGGCTCTGGGGTGGAGAGTTGCCATAGCTCTCCTCCACTTCCGTCATCCCGGGCTTGACCCGGGATCCCGCTTTGGGGCGTCGACCGGTCTTCGGCATCAAGCGGGACCCCGGATCAAGTCCGGGGTGACGAATAAAGAGACGGCAGCAATCCGTCGGCAGCGGATGTTCCCTTGTTCCGTTCGTGTCGAGCCCTTCGACTGCCTTGGCAGGCGCTCAGGATAAACTTCGACCTTTGGTCGAAGTCGAGACACCCATCGATGTAGCGCCTGGCCCGAGGGGCATCTCGACTTCGCTCGATGCGAACGGATATTTTAAAGCGCAATGTCCGCTACCGGTCGGTTTCAGCCCCTCGTCATCCCGGGCTTGACCCGGGATCCCGCTTTTTGGGGCATCGCCGGTCTTCGGCATCAAGCGGGACCCCGGATCAAGTCCGGGGTGACGATGAAACATAGGTCCGCTCCCAGTGGATTGCTGCCATCGTCTCATCGGATACAGCTAAAAAGAAAGGAGGCCGAAGCCTCCTTTCCCGTATGATCATTCGAACCGTCAGTTGAACGACGGTGCCGGCGGGACCGGCGGCGGCGGGGCGTCGGCGTCGTCCTCATGCACCTCGACATGGCCCAGGCCGACATGGCTGCGCCTGCGGCTGTAGACGAAGTAGACGACCAGGCCGACCGCGGCCCAGATCAGGAAGAGGTTGATGCTCTTCTGGTCGAGGTTGAAGAAGAGATAGATGCAGCCCGCGATCGCGATCGGCGCGGTGACATAGATCATCGGCGTGCGGAACGGGCGGTGACGGCCCGGATCGGTGCGGCGGATCACCATCACCGCGATCGACACCGCGGCAAAGGCGAAGAGCGTGCCCGAGTTCGAGATGTTCGCCAACTGCCCCACCGGGAAGAAGGCGGCGAACAGCGCGACCGCGATGCCGGTGATGATCGTGATCACGTGCGGCGTGTTGAACTTCGGATGGATCTTCGAGAAGGCCTGCGGGAGCAGGCCGTCGCGGCTCATCACGAAGAAGATGCGGGTCTGGCCGAACATCATCATCAGGATGACCGACGGCAGCGCGAGACCGGCGGCGAGGCCGATGAGGTTGCCGATTTGCGGCCAGCCGATCTCGCGCATCGTCCACGCGAGGGCTTCCTTCGAGCAGACCACCGCCTGGTCGCCGATCGCGCCGCACGCCGCGGCAAGCTCGCGGCTGCCGGGTTCGAGCGCATGGCCCGTCGCGGCGTCGATGCCGACCGGCTGCGCGCCGACGGTGCCGATGACGCCCGCGGCGACGAGCAGGTAGAAGATGGTGCAGATCGCGAGGCTGCCGATCAGGCCGATCGGCATGTTGCGCTGCGGGTTCTTGGTTTCCTCGGCCGCGGTCGAAACCGCGTCGAAGCCGACATAGGCGAAGAAGATCGACGCCGCGGCGGCGCCGATGCCCGCGATGCCGAGCGGGGCGAAGGGCTCGAAGCTCTCCATATTCATCACCGGCACGGCGAGGATGATGAAGAGGGTGAGCGCGGCGACCTTGATCACGACGAGGATCGCATTGACCGTCGCCGATTCGCGCGTGCCGATGACGAGCAGGAAGGTCACCAGCCCCGCGATGAACATCGCGGGCAGGTTGATCATGCCGCCGTCGAACGGCCCGAGGACGAATTTCGCGGGTATGTCGAGCCCGAAACTATGCTCGATCAGCCCGACGACATAGCCCGACCAGCCGACCGACACGGCGCCCGCGGCGACCGCATATTCGAGGATCAGCGCCCAGCCGACCATCCATGCGATCAGCTCGCCCATCACGGCATAGCTATAGGTATAGGCCGATCCCGACACCGGGACCATCGAGGCCATTTCGGCGTAACAGAGCGCGGCGAAGGCGCAGACGAAACCGGCGATGATGAAGCTGACCATCATGCCGGGGCCCGCCTTTTGCGCGGCTTCGGCGGTCAAAACGAAAATACCCGTCCCGATCACGGCGCCGATCCCCAGCATCGTCAGCTGAAAGGCGCCGAGCGTGCGCGTAAGCGATTTCTTTTCCGCTGTCGCCAAAATGGCGTCCAACGGCTTTACGCGGTCAAATAGCATATTCTTCCCCTTTGGAGCGGCTGAGCTGCCGCCCGTCTCTCATGGCGGGGCAGACTAGCCTTTCCGCAGGTCAGCGCAACTTAATTTCAGTGAGGGTAACCCAACTTACCGTACCGTAAAGCGCACGCGGTCGATCGTCCGGCCGCCGGGGTCGACCAGCGCGAGCATATGGCTGCCCGGGCGGGGCAGGATCTGCTGCCCGGCATCGGCGTCGCCGAGCGGCTTTTTGTCGAGGATCAGCCGGTATCCGGCGACCGAGCCGCTGACGATCACCGCGAGCCGCTGGCGATCGAGCGGGATGTCGGGGTCGAGCGCATAGACGCTGCCGCTGACCGGGCTGGTGATGCGCGGGCGGCGCGCGGCCTCGGGCGCGGCCGCCACTTCGCGCTGCGCGGTGCCGGCAAGGAAATATTCGCGGCGCGGCGGCTCGCGCGTGCCGGGGAGGCGGACCTGCCGCACCTCGACGCCTTCGGGCATTTCCGGCGGCTTGCCGGGGTTGCCCGCGTGGAGCGCCATCATCACGTCGCGCCAGACCGGCGCGGCGCCCGAGGTGCCCGAGACGGCGCGCATCGAATCGCCCTCGAGATTGCCGACCCACACCGCGACGGTGAAGCGGTCGGTGAAGCCGACGCACCAATTGTCGCGCATCCCCTTCGACGTTCCCGTCTTGGCGGCCGCCCAGAAGGGGAGGCGCAGCGCGCTGTCGGCGCCGAAGGCGTCGGCGCGCGCCGAGGCATCGGCGAGGATGTCGCCGACGATGAAGGCGGCGGCGGGGCTCACGATCTGGCGCGCTTCGCCGTCATCGCTGCGCGCACCGGTGTAACGGACGGGTGAATATTTACCGAGATTCGCCAATGTCCTGAAGGCGTTGGCCTGTTCGACGAGCGACACTTCGGCCGAGCCCAAGGCAAGCGAGAAGCCGTAATATTCGCCATCCTCGACGATCCCGTGATAGCCTAGGGCCCAGAGGCGGTCGCGGAATTGCTGGACGTCGTCGATGACGAGCGCGCGCACCGCCGGGACGTTGAGCGATGCGGCGAGCGCGTGGCGCACGCTAACCGGCCCCTTGAAGCTGCGGTCGTAATTTTTGGGGACGTAGAGCCCCGAGGCGGTGTCGAGCTGGACCGGGCTGTCGTCGAGGATCGAGGCGGCGGTGAGCCAGCCATGCTCGATCACCTGCGCATAGAGATGCGGTTTCAGCGTCGAGCCCGCCTGCCGCCGCGCGTTGGCGCCGTCGACCTGCGCCGCGGTCGAGTCGAGGCCGACGCCGCCGAAGAGGCTGTGGCGCTAACCCGCGCCGAGCCGCGCTGGTCGAGGCCGACGCCGCCGACATAGGCGAGCACCTCGCCGCTCGCGTTGTCGAGCACGACGACCGCGCCGTCGCGAACGCGGTTCGCGCCGAGTCCCGAAAGCTGACGGCGCAGCGCGACGATCGCGGCGGTCTGGATGCGGCGGTTGATCGTCGTCGTGACGCGCTTGCCGGGCTTGTCGAGCAGACGCACCGCGAGGTGCGGCGCGAGGCCGGGGTCGAAGCGCGCGGCATGCTCGCCCGAGACGAGCGTCGCGGCGGCGGCGCGGATCGCGGTGCAATCCGTCGCGCCTCTTTCGCTATTTTGCGCGATCCGGCAGGCGCGACGGCCGAGGGCGTCGGCGCTCGCGGCGGGGTTGGGGAGCAGGCCCGCGAAGAGCGCGGCGTCGGTGCGGTTCATCTGGGCGGGCGTCTTGCCGAACAGGCTCTGCGCGCCCGCGCCGATGCCCTGCGCCTCGCCGCGCAGGGGGACGAGGTTGAAATAGGCCTCGAGCATCTGTTCGTGCGACCATGCGGAGGCGAGCGCCTGTCCGGCGCGCATCTGGCGCAGCTTGGCACGCCAGTTGCGCTGGCCCGGCTGTGCGAGGGTCGGATCGAGGAAGGCCGCGAGCTGCATCGCGAGCGTTGAGGCACCGCGCGAGCGGTCGCCGGCCCCCGCCCTTGTCAGGCGCGCGCGGACCGCGCTGGCGACCGCGAGCCAGTCGACGCCGCCGTGCGACCAGAAGCGCCGGTCCTCGGCGCGGACGACCGCGTCGCGCACCGCTGGGCTGATGTCCTTGAGCGGCACCCACGCGAGGCGGCGGCGCGCGAAATCGACGCGCTCGCTGTCGAGCAGGCGGCCGTCGCGGTCGTAGAGCCAGGCTTCGCTGGAGCGCCAGTCGGCGCGCACGGTGGCGAAGTCGGGCATCGCGGGCGGTTTCGTCGCGAGGTGCGCGATGGTGGTGAGGATCAGGAGGGCGAGCGCGAGCCATGCGAGGGCGTCGCGGATGCGGGATCGCGGGAAACGGTCGTCCGGCATAATAAGCCCCTCCCCTTCAGGGGAGGGGTTTGGGGTGGGGGCCACCGGCCTCGCGCAAGGACGATAGCCCCCACCCCGCTGCGACTAGCGGGCAAAGCCCGCAAGTCTCGCTGCCCCTCCCCTGAAGGGGAGGGGTTTGATTCTTGTCCTTCAAGGCTGGAACCTTCACGATCCCACGCTCGCCACCGTCAGCGGCGCATTCGGCCACTGGCCGCGGATCGCGGGCGAATACATCGCCTCGACGCGCGTCGGGGGCAGGGTGAAGCGGCCCGAGCCGTTGAGGCGCACGACATATTCGACCGTATGCGTGCCCGCGGGCATCCAGCCGAAATAGCCGCGCCATGCGTCCTTGCCGCGTTCGACATAGCTCGGCTGCGCGCCCGATCCGTTCGCCTGCGCGCCCAGCATTTCGGACTGGCCGCCGAGATTGCCGACGATCGTCGCGCCGGGGGCGATGGGATCGTTGATGACGACCCAGGTGCGTCCGGCGGCCGCGACGACCTCGATCCGCACCTTGATCACGTCACCGCGCGTCAGCCGGTCCTTGTTCGCCGCCTTGACGATGCTGACCGAGCGCTTGATCCGGTAGCCCGCGTTGAGCGGTTCCTTCAAGGGCACCGCGGCCTTGACGCTGACGGTCGCCCATGGCGCGCCGGTGCCTTGGTGGCTGAGGCTCATCGTGGCCGCGTTCAGCGCGACGCGGAGCGGCGAGACGGGTTCGGACGGCAGCGGCCAGCTTTGCGACGCGCTATCGCCCGCGAGGCCGATGTTGGTGACGCCGGTGATCGCGCTCGCCGGATAGAGGGCGGCGAAGCGGCGGACGGTGACCGCGCCCCAGGCGTTGGCGGGGGTGGTGTCCCAATGCCCCTTGCGCTGGCGCTGCGCGACGCCGACCATCAGCTTGCCCGCGTCATCCTCCCAGCCTTTGCGGCCGAGCACGGCTTCGAGCGCCTTGATCGCCATTTCGTCGCCGCTCGTCATCATCCACCACGGCGCTTTCGCATCGTCGACGAGGTCGAGGCGCGTGCCTTCATAGACGAGGCGCTTCCTGAGTTCGGCTTCGGCGGCGGTGCGCAGGCCAGCGGCGTTCCGCACGCCCGGCGTCTTTTCGAGCGCGACGAGCCAGTCGGCGAGCGTGCCCGTCGCCATGTCGGCGGGCGCGACGTCGATCGCGGCGACGAGGCTTGCGCTCGACGCCTTGTTGCGCGCGAGCGCCGCCAAGGCCGCGATGCGCACGGGGCGGATATCCCACGGACCATAGCCCTTGCGCGTGAGGCGCCCTTCGACGACCGCCTGCAGCGCCTTCGCCATCTTTTCTCTCGATGCCTCGGGGATCGCGAAGCCGTTGGCGGCGGTGACGCTCATCACATAGGCGGTGAGCTCGATCGACCCGGTCATGCGCTCGTTCGGCCAGTAGCGGAGCAGCCCGTCGTCATCGAGATAGGTCGGCATCGCGCCCGCGAGCGCCTGCCAGCGCCCGATGTCGCCCAATGCCACGGCGCGCGACGTCTGCTGTTCAAAGCAGGTGTAGGGATAGGCGCTCATATAGTCTCGCACCCCGGTCAATGGCGGTGCGAGCGTGCCCGCGAGCGCGACATCGACATAGCCGCCGGGAAGCGCGCCCGCGGGGATCGCGATCGGCAGCGTCGTATTGGGGCCGACGCGGAAAAGGCTCGCGGCCCAGGTCTCGATCGGCACCGCGGGTTCGATTGTCTGTTCAAAGACGAGGCGGTCGCGCGCCTTGCCGTCCTTTGACGCCGCCTCGACGGTCCATTCGATCGGGCCGGTCCGGTCGGGCGCGGTGATCGACCAGCTGATCGGCACCGCGCCGCCCGCCGGGATGGTAACGGTGAGCGGCGGCGCTGTCGCGACGGCGGGCGACAGCGCCGCCGTCGCCGTGACCTCCATCGCCTTGTCGGTGCCGTTGCGCAGCGTGAAGCGCGCGTCATAGGTGTCGCCGGTGCGCACCAGTTCGGGCATGCCGGCAAAGACGCCGAGATCCTGCACGGTGCGGACGGTCGTTTCGCCGGTGCCGAAATATTGCGATCCGTCGGTCGCGATCGCGACGAGGCGGAAGCCCGAGAGATTGTCGCTGAGCGGGACGTCGATGCTTGCGCGGCCCTTCGCATCGAGCGGAACATGGCCCTTCCACAAGAGGACGGGGCGGAAATCCTCGCGCGTCAGGCCCGACAAATCGCCGCCACCGCCGCCGCCGGGTTCGAGCGCCTTGCGGCCGTAATGGCGCTTGCCGACCACCTGCATCTGCGCGGTCGAGGTGAGCACGTCGAGCGTGCGTTCGCCCATCATCGCTGAGAGGATTTCCCAGCTTTCGTTGGGCGCGAGCTGGAGCAAGGCTTCGTCAACCGCGACGAAAGCTACGTCGGCATTTTTCGGCGCCTTGCCGCCCGGGGTCTTGACCTCGATGCCGACCTTCGCGGTTTCGCGGACCGCATATTTCTCCTTGTCGGCCTTGACCTTGACGCCGAGCTTATGGCCTTCCCAGCCGACCTTGATCCGCGCGATGCCCATGCGGTAGGCGGGTTTGGCGAGGTCGACCAGGGCGGTCGGCGGCGCGCCTTCGCTATTCTCGATCTTGAAGCCGGCCGCGCGCTTCAGCTTGCGGAACCAGCTTTCGCCGCCGGTGACGCGCCCGCGCACCGCCATCACCGAGACATAGACGTCGGGAGCATAGGTCGCGGGCAGCTTGACCTTGACGACGGGGTTGGTGCCCTTCAGCGGCACGACGAAGCTGGAGAGGACGCCCTCGCGCTCGACGGTGACGAGCGCGGTCGCTTCGCGGAAGGGCATGCGGACCTGGAATTTCGCGGTGTCGCCCGCGTCATAACGCGGCTGTTCGGCGATCACGTCCATGCGGTCGCCATTGTCGCCGCCGAACCACCAGTCGTCGTCGCCCGCGAGCCAGACCGAGCGCACCGCGCGCGCTTCGTTGCCGTCGGCATCCTGCGTGGTCGCGACGACAGTGACTTCGCCCGAAATACCGGGCGCCATCGCGCAGCTCGCGCGGCCGAGCTTGTCGGTCGTCGCCGTGCAGGCCGCATCGAGGCGCGTCGTGCGCATCTGATTGTCATAGGCGTAGAAACCGCCGATCAGGCGGCGCCGCGCCGTGATGATCTCGCGGTTGTAGAGCGCGACCGCGACGCGCTGGCCGCGGATCGGCTTGCCGTCGAGGTCGAGCGCGATGAAATTGAGGCGGAGGTCGTTGTCGCGCATCAGCCAGCCGTCGGTCTTGAGCCCGAGCCGGACCGCCGAGGGATAGAGAGTGATGCGGCGGCTCGAGGTCAGCGTCTCGCCATTCGCATCCTCATAATCCATTTCGGCGGACATCAGCGTCGGTTCGGTGATCGGCTGATCGACGGTGACGCTCGTCGTCGCGCTGCCGTTCGCGTCGAGGGTGAACGGGACCGAGCGCGCGAGCGGCAGCTCGGCCGATGGCGTATCGCCGCTGTCGTCGAGCTGGACAATGCCTTCCTTGACCGGCTGGCCGTCGAAATCCCAGTCGCGATAATCCTGCGGCGGCGACCAGCTCGACCGGAAATTGGTGCGGAGTTCGACCGGGATATTGGGCGCGGGGCCGCCCGAAAGATAACCGACGAAGAGGTTGAGCGGCACCGCGGCGGGGCGGACGAGCGTGCTTTTCGGGCCCGTGATCGTCGCCTTCATCGTCGGCAGGCGATATTCGTCGACGCGGACCGACTGGCCGGGCCAGATGCTCTTGTCCTCGCCCTTCTCGTCCTTGGTGACGAAGACGAGCTCATAATCGCCCATCGGCGCCGAGGCGGGGACGTTCCAGACGCTCTCGCCGCTGCCGCTCGCCGCGATGCTGAACGGCATCTCGAATTCGGTGTCGGAGCCGCGATGGACGAGGCGGAGCTTGCCCGCGAGCGGTTCGGGGGTGCGGAAGCCGAGCCCGGCCGGGCGGCGCAGGATATGCTTCATATGCACCGTCTCGCCCGCCTTGACGAGCGCGCGGTCGAAGACGGTGTGGAGGATGTCGGCGCGCTCCGACCAGCCATAGGGCAGGTCGAAGTCATAGGGGCGGATGCCGCGGCCCCAGTCGGTGAGGGTGAAGCTGAAATCGTCGCCCGAGCGCGCGCTGACCATCAGGGCATGGCCTTCGCTTTTCGCCATATCGGGATTTTCCTCGCAGCTCGACCAGGTTTCGGGTTCGGGCAGGCCGGAGGGGAAGGCGAGGCGGCCCGCCTTGTCGGCGGCGCCGCGCGCGAGCAGGCGGCCGGTGCAGCTGTCGGTGACGCGGATCTCGGCGCCCGAAACAGGCAGACCGGTGTCGAGCGCGGTCACCCAGGCGAGCGAGCTTTCGCGGCCCCATTTGAAATGCACCGCCATATTGGTGACGAGCGCGGCGGTCGCGACATAGCGCGTCGCCTTGCGTCCGAGCAGCGCGGCGCCCAGCTCGGGACTCGCGATCTCGACGACGTGGAAGCCCTTTTCGGCGAGCGGAATGCCGACGACCTCGAACGCCTTGCCGCCGCCCGGCGGGGTCAGTTGCAGGTCGCGGCGTTCGCCGCCCGCCGGGGCGCCGACGAACACCGACTTGGTGCCGGTGTAGTTGACGGTGACGTCCTTGCCGGCGGCGTTTTTTTCCTCGCGATAGTCGCTGTCGTCGGCGTCGTCGACGCGGCGGAGCCAGCGCGCGATCGCGGCATCGTCGTCGCCGACGCGGAGCGCGGCCACGGGCATTTTGAGGTTCGACTGGACGAGGCTCGCTTCGACCCCGCGCACGGTGACGGGCAGCACGCCGCCTTCCCCCGCTTCGAGGATGCCGAATTCGGCGGCGAATTTGACCAAAGGCGGGGCGCGGTCGATGTGGAATTTCAGCGGAAAGTTCGTCTGATTCTGCAGCTTGCGGCCGCTCTGGTCGGTGACGTTGGCAGGGAGACGAAGCGTCGCGTCGACATTCTGCGGCAGCGGCCCGGCGAAGCGCACGGTCGTGAGCCAGGGGTCATTGCGGTCGTCGTCGTCGATCTTGGGTGTCAGGCGCTTGCCGTCGGCGGTTTCGAGCGTCGCGGCGAGGATCGTCTCGCGCGATACCGGCGATGCGAAGCTCAGCACGACGTCCTTGATCGGGTTGCAGCCCGCCTGCGGATTGACGCGGCTGCACGCCATTTTGGCGGTGAAGGCGGGGCGCACGTCATAATCGAAACGCTGGTCGCGGCCCGCGGTGCGGCGGGGCACCCCGGCTTGCGAAATGCGCGCGTCCCAGACGAGCGCCATCTCGCGCCCCGGGGGCAGCGGACGGCGGCATTTAAGCGCGACGATGCGGTCGAGCGCGGCCTCGCGGTCGGCGCCCGCGGCGGGGAAACGCTGCGGCAGCCCGGCGTCGTAAGTGAAGGACTGGCGCGACCAGCTATTGTCGCCGAGCCCGGTCAATATCTCGGTCGCGGTTTCGCGCGGCAGCACGTCGAGCGGAATCTTCTCGCCGATGCCGTCGACCGCGCAATAGCCGTAGCGGCCGACCGAAGCGCGGTCGGCGGCGACATTGGTCGCGACGAGGAAAATCTGCTCCTCCTCGATCCCGCCGCCCCCATTTCCATAGCTGCCGCCGACGAGCACCGCGCGCGCCGAGGGACCGCCGGTGTCGAGCGCGAAGCGGCTGTTGCCCGCGACCGCGACGCCGCGCGCGGTGGTGAGCCCGTCGCGCAGCTCGACGTGGCAGGCGAGCCCGCCGGGAAGCGGTTTATCGAATTCGAGCACCCAGGTGCGCGTGTCGACCCAGCGGGACGACGATGGAAGCTTGCAGTCGTTGGTGGCGGGCGCGGGGGCGCGCGGGTCGCCGAGCGGGACCATGTCTTCGGAGAAACGCAGCGTGAAGCGCGTGATCGTGCCGTCGCCAGTGCCCGAGCTGCCCGGTGTCGCGAGCGTGACCTGCGGCACCGTGTCGGCGGTGGCGGTCGCGGCCATCGCGAGGGTGAGCGGCAGGATCAGCGCCAGTTTCGCCTTGCCGGCCAGCCATGCCCCCAGCGCGCGCCATGCCTTGCCCATCGCTTCGTCTCCCCGTTCTGCCCGGACGCCTATCCTGCTGGAAACAGGGAACAGAGTCCACCCGTCGCCGCGCATCGCGCACGGTTAATCGCGGGCTGCGGAAATGCTGTGAGCGGGGTCACAGACAAGCAGAGCGTCGCCCCCGCGAAGGCGGGGGCCGCTGTCGGTTTACACAACGCTGCCGGGCAAGACCTCCCGCGGCCCCCGCCCTCGCGGGGGGCGACGATCATCTTTCGCGGCCTTATCGCGCCAGCATCGGGCCGAGGGGTTGCCCGGCGAAGATATGGACGTGGAGGTGCGGGATTTCCTGGTGGCTGTCGAGGCCGGTGTTCGCCAGCAGGCGGTAGCCGGGGACGACGAGCCCCTGATCGCGCGCGACCTTGCCGACGGCGCGGACGAAGCCCGCGATTTCGGCGTCGCTGCCGCGCTCCGAAAAATCGTCCCAGCTGACATAGGCGCCCTTGGGGATCACGAGGATATGCAGCGGCGCCTGCGGGTTGATGTCGTGGAAGGCGAGGGCATATTCGTCCTCGTAGACCGTCTTCGACGGCAGCTCGCCGCGCAGGATGCGCGCGAAGATGTTGCTGTCGTCATAGGGAAGCGTCGCGTCGATTGGCATGGGAGAATTCCTTTATCCTCTATGTCATCCCGGCGAAGGCCGGGAACCCGCCGGTGGGTTTTGGCGACAGGGTGAGATCCCGGCCTTCGCCGGGATGACGGATTGAGTGGGTGATCGGTCCCGCATTGTCGAGAGACCTATTGCTGGCGGCTGGCTTTTTCGGCGTGGCCCGAGGTGCCGTGGCGGCGGTCGAGTTCGGCGGCGATCATGTCCCACGACAGGCCGCGCTCGGCGAGCAGGATCGAGAGGTGAAAGATAAGGTCGCTCGCCTCGCCGATCAGTTCGGGATCGTCTTCGCCGACAGCGGCGATGACGGCCTCGACGGCTTCCTCGCCCAGTTTCTGCGCGATCTTGCCGCGGCCCTTGGCGGCGAGGCTCGCCACATAAGAGGCTTCGGCCTCGCCTGCCGCGAGCCGGTCGTGGATGACCGCCTGCAGCCGCCCCAGCGTTTCGCCCATCGCCTTGCTCATCGCCCGTTCCTTTCGGATGCGTGCCTAGCCGCGCCGCGCGGCCGCGACAAGCGTGGCGGCCACCCGAAAACTTACCGCCATGTAAACCATATCGAAACGCCTTTTGGCGTATTTCCGGCGCGCCGGGGGGCGAGATCAACTTCTGTTCGAACAAGGATAATGAAAATGGGCACCCGCTCCCCGGTGTTTCTGACCCCGGTGTTTCTGGCCGTAACGGCTTCGGCGATCGCGCTGTCGGCAAGCCCGGCTATGGCGCAGGACGAAGGCGAGGCGATCATCGTTACCGGCTCGCGCATCGCCAAGAGCGAGTTCACCAGCGCCGACCCGATTCAGGTGATCGACCCCGAGACGGCGAAGCTGCAGGGGCAGGTCCAGCTTGCCGATATGCTGCAGTCGGCGCCGGTGGCACAAGGATCGATCCAGATCACCTCGGCGATCTCGAACCGCTTCATCGCGAACGGCGGCAATGATGTGCAGACACTGTCGCTGCGCGGCCTCGGTGCCGAGCGCACGCTCGTGCTGATCAACGGCCGCCGCGCGGGCCCCGCGGGTATCCGCGGTTCGGTCGCGCCCTTCGACCTCAATGTGCTGCCGCTGTCGGTGGTGCGGCAGGTCGAGATTTTGAAGACCGGCGCTTCATCGATCTATGGTTCCGATGCCGTGGCAGGCGTGGTCAACATATTGACCCGCGACGATCTCGACGGCTTCGAAGCGGGCGGCTTCTCGTCGATCACCGAACATGGCGGCGGCGAAAGCTATGGCGCCGATGCGAGCTTCGGCAAGACATTCGAACGCGGGCATTTTTTCGCGACGGTCGATATTTTCCGCCAGCAGAATCTGACGCGCCGCGACCGCGGCTTCCTCTTCTGCTCCGAAGAATATCTGAAGCGCGAGGCCGATGGCAGCCGCGCCGACATCGTCGATTTCCGGACCGGGCGCCCGGCGTGCAGCAGCACGCAGGCGAATATGATCGTGTTCAGCGATTTTTCGGGGGTCGACGAAAATGGTTTCCCGACTTTCGGTCCCGGGCTGATCGCGCCGAACGGGCAGGCGATCTTCGCGGGCCAATATGGCGCCGAGTTCGCGGGCGTCGGCATTCCGATCAATAGCTATAATCCGATCGGCGTGTTCGGCCCCGCCGATTTTTTCGGGGTCAATTTCGATGGCCCATCGACCGGCGCGCTCAACCAGTTCGAGCCGGCCGAGCAGGATTCGGACGTTTTCTCGGGCGTGCGCCGGGTCAGCGCCTTCGCGGAGGGCGCCTATGACGTCTCCGACGGCATCACCGCCTATGGCGAGTTTCTGTTCAGCAACCGCAAGTCGCACAACGATGGCGTCCAGCGGATCGAGCTTCAGCAGTTCACCGGCGCGTCGATGCTGCCTTTCTTCCTCTGCGACCCGACGGCATATAATTGCGATCCGGGTGACATGGGCGATCCGCTCAACGCCGAGTTCGGCGGCAATCTGATCCTGCGCCCGCGCGTGCTGGTGAAGTCGGAAAGCCGGGCCGACGTCGATTATTATCGCGGCGTGCTGGGCCTGCGCGGCGATTTCGGGGCGGGATGGAAATGGGACGTCCACGGCCAGCACAGCCGGTCGGATGCGAGCTATACGCAGGACGTCATCTATCAGGACGCGCTCGCGTCGCAGACCTTGCGCACGCGCTCGTGCGCGGGGACGGTGACCGCAATCCGCGGCGTCGAGTGCATCGACATCGACTTCACCGACCCGCGCGTGCTGCGCGGCGATTTCACGCCGGAGGAGCGCGCCTTCCTGACGGGCCGCGAGACGGGGCGGACCTTGTTCAAGCAGAGCTCGGCCGAGGCGCTGGTGACGGGCAAGCTTCTGACGCTTCCGGCCGGGCCCGTCGGCGTCGCGGTCGGCGCGAATATCCGCCGCGACGAGATCGACGACATGCCGGGCGAAGCGACGCGCGCGGGCAATGTCGCCAATTTCACGACCTCGGGTGTCACCGCGGGGCGCACCGTGTCGAAAGAGGTCTTCGGCGAGGTGGAAGTGCCTTTGCTCGCAGGCGTGCCGATGATCGAACGGCTGACGCTGTTGGGCGCGGCGCGCTACACCCATGTCGAGGCGACGGCGCGCGGCGGTGCGCAGGACAGTTTCAGCGATACGACGTGGAAGGTCGGCGCCGACTGGGCGGTGACCGACTGGCTGCGTTTCCGCGGCACCTGGGGCACTTCGTTCCGCGCGCCCGCGCTGTTCGAACTCTTTCTTCAGGACCAGACGGGCTTCCTCGGCCAGTCCGACATCGATCCGTGCATCCAGAGTGCGGCGCGGCTCGCGGCGGGCGCGATCAGCCAGCGCATCTTCGACAATTGCGCCGCCGCCGGCATCGCGCCCGACTATGCCGGCGGCATCGCCCCGGCGACGATCACCTCGGGCGGCGGGCTCGGCCGGCTCAAGCCCGAAACCTCGACCGCGAAGACGGTGTCGGTCATCCTGACTCCCGACCTTTCGGGGGCGCTGTGGGGCGGGCTCAGGACGCGGCTCGCGGTCGATTATTTCGACATCGAGGTGAAGGACGAGATCGCGCTGCTCGGCGCGGGCAACATCCTCACCGGCTGCTATGATTCGGAAAATTTCGCCAGCGAAGCCTTCTGCGGCCTGTTCATGCGGACGGCCGCGGGCCCCGACGCGCAGAGCGTCGCGGCGGTGACCGATCGCTATGTCAACATCAGTCGCCAGCGTAATCGCGGCGTCGACCTATCGCTCGCGGTCGACCAGGACCTCGGCAATCTGGGGTCGCTGGCGTTCCGCGCGCAGATGACGTGGCAGGTCGAGGACAAGGTCGAGCTGTTCCCCGGCACCGAGATCGACGACAATGGCAAGATCGGCAATCCGAAATGGGTCGGCGATTTCAACCTCGGCTGGACCAAGGACAAGTGGACGCTCTTCTATGGGCTCGACGTCACCGGTGCGGCTTCGAACGAGGAGGATCTGCTCCGTGCGCAGGGCGGCGATGCCTGCCGCAGCTCGAGTTTCCGGCCCGGCGGGCGCTTCTGCCCCGATGTCAGCGTGCCCGCGACCTTCACTCACTCGCTGTCGCTGAGCCGCGACATCGCCGATCGCTTCCGCATCACGCTGGGCGTCGCCAACCTGTTCGACACCCCGCCGCCGCGCGTCTCGACCGTCGTCACCGCGACGCCGCCGGTCATCGGGCAGGCGCCGGCGTTCGGGACGCAATATGATTATCTCGGCCGGCGCTTCTTTCTGGGCGTGCGGGGGAGGATTTAGGGTTTGGCGGCTTTGGGGTGGTGAGCGGACGTTGCCTATCTTCGTCATTCCCGCGAAAGCGGGAACCCAGTGCGGGATCAGCCTACGCGCGCTCTGGGTCCCCGCTTTCGCGGGGATGACGATGTAAGAGGCTGCAACCGGTCGGTTTCAGCCCCTCGTCATCCCGGACTTGACCCGGGATCCCGCTTTTTGGGCATCGACCGGTCTTCGGCATCAAGCGGGACCCCGGATCAAGTCCGGGGTGACGAATAAAGAGACGGCAGCTTCCGGTCGTTTGCTGCCATTTCCAGGGCGACGGCACTGGACAAGGCCGCGCCGCTCTGGTGAAGCGATGGGCATGGCCGAGGTCAAACTGCATCCCGACTGGCTCGCCCGCATCGGCGGCGAGTTCGAGCAGCCCTATATGGCGGCGCTCAAGCAATATCTTGCGGATGAGCGCGCGAAGGGCAAGGCGATCTTTCCGCGGCCGCGCGACTGGTTCGCGGCGCTCGATGCGACGCCGCCGCAGGAAGTCCGCGTGGTGATATTGGGGCAGGACCCCTATCACGGGCCGGGGCAGGCGCACGGGCTTTGCTTCTCGGTGCAGCCGGGCGTGCGGACGCCGCCGAGCCTCGTCAACATCTACAAGGAAATGCAGGCCGACCTCGGCATTCCGCCCGCGCGCCACGGCTATCTCAAGCATTGGGCGGAGCAGGGCGTGCTGCTGCTCAACAATTGCCTGACGGTCGAAAGCGGCATGGCCGCGTCGCATCAGGGCAAGGGGTGGGAGCGTTTCACCGACGCCGCGGTCGCCGCGGTCGCCGCCGATCCGGCGCCCAAGGTCTTCATCCTGTGGGGCAGCCATGCGCAGAAGAAGGCGGCGAACGTGCCGGGGCTGGGGCCCGATGGCCCGCACCTGATCCTGCGCGCGCCGCACCCCTCGCCGCTGTCGGCGCACAATGGCTTTTTCGGGTCGCGGCCGTTCAGCCAGGCGAACGCCTTTCTGGAAGCGAAGGGGCGCGGCGCGATCGACTGGCGCTTGCCGGAGAAGCCCGAAGCGTGAGCATATTGGCCGATCCGGCGACGCTGGCGATCCTGGTCGTCGCGGTCGTGCTGCTCGGCATGGCGAAGGGCGGGCTCGCCGGGGTCGGTGCGCTCGCGACGCCGCTCGCCGCCCTTATGCTGCCGCCGGCGACCGCGGCGGCGCTGCTGCTGCCGGTGCTGATCGTGCAGGACGTGATCAGCGTCTGGTCGTTCCGCAAGACGTGGGACGGCTGGATCATCGGCTGGATGCTGCCCGGCGCGGCGCTCGGCGTCCTCGCGGGGTGGTATTATGCCGAACGGGTGAACGAGGCGCAGCTGATGGCGGCACTGGGCGCGATCACGCTCGCCTTCGGGCTTTATCGCCTGTGGGTCGAGCGCGGCGGGCGGATCGTCGCCGCGTCGCAGTCGCCGGGCTGGGTCGGCAGCCTGTTCGGTTTCGCGACCGGGCTGACGAGCCAGATCGCGCACGCCGGCGGCCCGCCGTTCCAGATGTGGGTGACGCCGCGCCGCCTGCCGCATCTCGTCTTCATCGGGACGAGTTCGGTGCTCTTCGCGCTGATTAACTGGATGAAGGTGCCCGCCTATCTCGCGCTCGGGGCCTTTCCGCACGAGGTCGTCGTCGCGGCGTTGCTCTTGATGCCGCTCGCGATCGTGTCGACGCTGCTGACGGTGCGCTGGATGAAGCGGATGAATCCCGAACGCTTCTATGTGCTCATCTATGTGCTGATGGTGTTGCTCGGCGCCAAGCTGCTCTGGGACGGACTCGCGGGATGAGCGCGCCGGTGATCCTCGTCGATGCCGACGCCTGCCCGGTGAAGGACGAAATCTATCGCGTCGCGTGGCGGCACGAGGTGCCGGTGAAGGTCGTGAGCAACAGCCGGCTGCGCGTGCCCGAGCATGTGCTGATCGAGCGCGTGGTCGTCTCGGACGGCTTCGACGCCGCCGACGATTGGATCGCCGAAGCGGCCGATGCGAAGAGCATCGTCGTCACGGCCGACATATTGCTCGCCGACCGCGCATTGAAAGCAGGCGCGACGGTGCTCGCGCCCAATGGCAAGCCCTTCACGGCGGCATCGATCGGCCCCGCGATCGCGACGCGCGCGATCATGGCCGACCTGCGCGCGGGCATGGACGGACGGGTCGGCGGACCGCCGCCTTTCTCGAAGGCCGACCGGTCGCAGTTCCTGCAGGCGCTCGATACAGCGCTGGTGCGGTTGAAGCGGGGGTAGGACTGTCCCGTCCAAAATGACGCATCCTTAGCCCCTTCAGGGGAGGGGGTGGGGGCCATCGGCCTTGCGCAAGGTTTCGAGCCCCCACCCCAACCCCTCCCCTGAAGGGGAGGGGCTTGATTCCATTTGCAGCCGACTCCGGATATTCATCCCGCCGTGCCCGCCGCCTGCATTTCGGCGATCAGGCCGTTGTCGATCTCCTTCGCGCGCTGGTAGGCCGAACGTTCGCGAAGGGGCTCCACATAGGCCTCGAACGCCGGGCGCGGGGCGATGGTGCCGAATTGCAGCCCCCAGTCGATCTGGCTGCCGACATAGACGTCGGCGGCGCTGAAGCGGTCGCCCGCGACGAAGGCCTTGCCCGCAACCGCGCTTTCGAGCGTGTCGAGCGCCGCGGCGAGCGAGCCGAAGCCGGCCATGCGCTGCTGGTCGGCGTCGGGCTCGATCCCGAAATGCTTGGCGGTGATCGCCTGTTCGACGGGGCCCGCGGTGAAGAAGAGCCAGCGATAATAATCGGCGCGGTCAGCCGGGTCGGGAGCGAGCCCGGCTTCGGGAAAGGCGTCGGCGAGATAGGCGCAGATCGCGGCGCATTCGGTGACGGTCTTGCCATTGTGGACGATCGCCGGAACCTTGCCCATCGGGTTTACCTTCAGATAGGCGGCATCCTTCATTGTCGTGCCATAATCGAGGATGCGCGGTTCATAAGGCGCGCCGACCTCTTCGAGCATCCAGCGCGCGATCTGTCCGCGCGACATGGGGTTGGTATAGAAAATCAGGTCGTCGGCCATCGCGCTTCTCCCATGGGTTTCGATTCGCATTAGAACATACCAGGAACATTATCGGGCTGCCAGTGGGCTTGTTTTGTCACCGTTCGCGGCTAAGGCAAGGGGATGAGCGACGAACGCATCTGGACCGCCGCCGTGCTGGTGATCGGCGACGAGATTCTCTCGGGCCGCACGCAGGACAAGAATGTGTCGCAGATCGCGACCTGGCTCGACGTGCAGGGGATTCGCCTCCGCGAAGTGCGCATCGTCCCCGATGTCGAGGATGAGATCGTCGATGCGCTGAACGCGATTCGCGCGCGCTACGACTATGTCTTCACCACCGGCGGCATCGGCCCGACGCACGACGACATCACCGTCGACGCGGTGGCGAAGGCGCTCGGCGTCGGCGTCATCGTCCATCCAGAGGCGCGCGCGATCCTCGAACGCTATTATACGGCGCGCGGCGGCGAGCTGACCGAGGCGCGGCTGCGCATGGCGCGCACCCCCGACGGCGCCGAGCTGATCCCCAACCGCATGTCGGGGGCGCCCGGCATCCGCATCGGCAATCTCTTCGTGATGGCCGGGGTGCCGCACATCACCGCGGGCATGCTCGACGCGCTGACCGGCGAGCTCGAAGGCGGCAAGCCGCTCGTCGCGCATACGATCGGCGCCTGGGCGCCCGAAAGCGAGATCGCCGACCTGCTCCGCCTCGGCGAAAAGGAGCATCCGGGGGTCGCGATCGGCAGCTATCCCTTCTTTCGCGATGGCAAGGTCGGGGCGAATTTCGTCATTCGCTCGACCGATGGTGAGCAGGTCGCAGCGTGCGTGGCGATGCTGGTCGCGGGCTTCGAGGCGCTCGGCTATGCGGTGACCGACGGCGGCATCTGATCGGCGGGCTGCGCGCGCGGCAGGCGGCGGAGCATGGCGATCGCGAGCAGGCCGAAGATCGCCGCGACGATGAAGGCGGCACCGGGGAAATGCACCGGGGCCTTGTCGGCGGTGAACCAGGCCATCGTGCCCGTCAGCAGCAGCGGCGCGACGAGCTGGCCCAGCCCCATCGCCATCGCCGAAATCCCCTGCACCTCGCCCTGCGTTTCGGGCGTCGCGCGGCGCGACATCATCGCCATCAGCGACGGCTGTACAGGCGCCTGCAGCGCGACGGGGATCAGGAGCAGGAAAGCGCCGATCGTCGAGGTGGTGAAGGCATAGCCGACATAGACGAGGGTCGCGACGAGGATGCCGAGCGTCGCCGCATCGCGCTCGCCGAAGCGCGCGACCGCGGGACCGACGACGAACACCTGCCCGAGCGCGATCATCACCCCGACCGCGGCGAGGCTCGCGCCGATCATGCCGGGGGTCCAGCCGAGCTGCGCGATGCAGTAAAAGCTCCACGTCATCGGATAGACGAGGCTCGCGATCTGCCACAGCACGAGCACCGCCGCGACGCCGTCCATGCCGGGCAGCGCGCGCATCGTCTGCCACGCGCCGAGCGGATTGGCGCGGCGCCAGTCGAAGGCGCGGCGGCGTTCGGGCGGCAGCGTTTCGGGAAAGATGAACAGGCCGTAGAGCATGTTCGCGGCGGCGAGGATCGCCGCGGCGACGAAGGGCGCGCGCGGGCTCATCTCGCCGAGGAAGCCGCCGATCGCCGGCCCGGCGACGAAGCCGATCCCGAAGGCGGCTCCGACGAAGCCGAAGTTGCGCGCGCGCTCCTCCGGCGCGGTGATGTCGGCGATCGCCGCCTGCGCCGCGGCATAGCTGCCGCCGAAGATGCCCGACAGCGCGCGCGCGACGAACAGCCAGGGCAGCGTCTCGACGATCGTCAGCAGCGCATAGTCGGTCGCGAGCCCGCCCAATGCGAGCAGCAGCACGCGCCGCCGCCCGAACCGGTCGGAGAGGTTGCCGAGGACAGGCGAGGCGAGGAAGGTCGCGACCGCCATGACGAGGCCAATCCACGCGCCGACCTCGATCGCGTGGGGCAGGTCGATCTCGCCGACCTCCATCACCAGCTGCGGCAGCACCGGCATGATGATGCCGAAGCCGATCGCGTCCATGAAGATCGTCGCGACGATGAACGGGATGATCCGCGCCGGCGTCACTTGTTCTTTTCCTTTGTCCCGGCCTTCGTCCTATTAAGCGCCACCGAACCCTCCTTCATGCGTTGCCGATAGATGAAACTCGAAATCTCCGCCTCCCTAAATTATCGCCTGCCCGAACCCGTCGACCTGATGCTCCAGGTCGAGGCGGCGAACGGCGGCGGCCAGCGGGTGCAGCGTGCCTCGCTCGACCTCGGCGCCCCCGAATATATGGCGCGCGTCCCCGCCGCCGCCGGGGTCTGCGAGCCGGTCTGGCTGCGCGCGGAGGGCGCGCTCAGGGCCGAATATCGCGCGACCGTCGCGGTCGAGCGCCCCCACGCCGATCTCGCCGCGCTCGCCGAAATGCCGCTGCACCGCCTGCCCGCCGAAGCCATCCCCTATCTCAACGAATCGCGCTATTGCCCGTCGAACAAGTTCCACGCCTTCGTCGAGCGCCGTTTCGGCGAGTTCGAAGGCGGCGCGAAGATCGCGCGGATGCGCGACTGGATCGAGAGCCGCTTCACCTATGTCGCGGGCACCAGCGACGTCGATACCGGGGCGCTCGACAGCTTCGTCGAGCGGCGCGGCGTGTGCCGCGACTATGCGCATGTGATGATCGCGCTCGCCCGCGCGGCGCACATCCCGGCGCGCATGGCGAGCGTCTATGCGCTCGGCGTGGAACCCATGGATTTCCACGCGGTCGCCGAAGTCTATCTCGCGGGTGACTGGCGCATGGTCGACGCGACGGGGATGACCCGGCCCGATGAATGCGCGCGCATCTGCGCCGGCCGCGACGCCGCCGACATTGCTTTCCTG
Source organism: uncultured Sphingopyxis sp. (assembly GCF_900078365.1). Lineage (NCBI taxonomy): Bacteria > Pseudomonadati > Pseudomonadota > Alphaproteobacteria > Sphingomonadales > Sphingopyxidaceae > Sphingopyxis > uncultured Sphingopyxis sp. The sequence goes on along the minus strand of NZ_LT598653.1, from coordinate 3,589,425 downwards.
ACCGCCTATCGCGAGATCCAGCTGGTCGAGCAGAAGGTGACGGTGGAAAGAGCTTAGGGCGGTCCGGCGTGGCAAAGCCACGCCGTCGATCCTCGCTGCGCGAGGTCGGCCGAGCTTTGGCTGATCGCGATTTCGCTCCGCTAAATCGCTGTGAAAGCTGGAGGTGAAGGGAATCCAAGGTGATTGCTAGGCATTGGATTTATTGGAATTTCTTCGACCAGCCGTGCCGCACTGCCCCCAATCTGGCCCCCATCAGTCGCCGTGGGTAGGGTTCGGTTCCCGTAGAGGGAAGGCTGCAAATCGACTTTTGGGCGAGTTTCGCGCGACGAGTCGATGGACCGCCTTTACCATTGTGATCGCGACATGACCATGCCCGCGAAGCCTATTCTCGGTCAAAGAGCCGCTTGAGACTGGCGTAACGGATAAAGGTGGACCGACCGACTTTTACGGCTTCGATTTCACCGGCTCCGATGAGTTCGTAGAGCGTCGATCGACTGATGCCGGTCAGCTTCACCGCGACCGGAACACGAACGCAGATCGGCTCGGCGGGCAGTGTGCCAAAGACGTCCTGAACGGAAGAAGGCGAACCGTCTCGCTCGCTCCAAATTGCGTCGTTCATATGCGAGCCGATTTTGCGTGGGTGCGGCCTGCTGCCCCTGTCGTCAAGGCGGCCAGACGCTGGCTTGGAATCGTCTTCGCTGGGCATGATTGACACCTTCGGTGGTAGGGAAGCCCCAACCATGCGCGCGATCAGAAAACATGAAAATCGGTGCCGCTAAATGGGCCGGAAAACCGCCATTTTTCAGCCTTCTGGCACTGTCGCCGCTAAAGCGGCACCGTTTCGGTTCTTATAAAAAGGATGTGCAGACAATAGCTTAGTCCTGTTCGCGCGGTCGGACAGTGTCGTAGCTTTATATCTTGCCTTACCGATAAATCCTTGAATCTGCGCCAATTCCTTCCGAGAATCATCTCTCGATCTGACGAATCGCCTACGAAGAACATCCGCCGCGATCGCGTAAAACTGGTCGCAAAGCGCAGTCTGCTTTCAGGCTGACGTCTGAGAGAAGCCGACATCACCGGATGGGACTACGTGACTGTAGACTCCGGGTACGCAGCGTCCAAGGGACGAGCCGCAGGCAACGCTAGTTCTTGCTGATGCCTGGCATAATAATGGGACTGCTGGTGAGGGTGCTCACCGCATGGATGAGGATGAAAACCTGATAGGTCTGGGTGAATGCCTCAGCGATGCATTCGTGAGTGTCGCCGTTTCGATCCTTAAGGGAGATCATCTGTTTGCCAGACATCTTCCGTCCGTTGATCGGGATCATCGCACCGACGGGATGATCGGGCGTAAAAACCAGCGGCCAATTGATCTCGCCGAATATCTCGGTGAAACGCGGCGATGAGCAATGCCGTCGAAGCGAGGCCCGGAACCCATCACCGCGGATGAGTTCCGGGGGGTTAAGCACAACGACAGTACAAGCCCGCCAGTTGTGCGAGACATACCGGCGCACCGACGAATATATGGATGCTCCATATTTTTTGCTGAGATTGACGGGCACCAAAATGCCGAAGGTCTTTTCTTCCGCCTCCTTTGTGAACCCATCGAGCTGGAAAACGACCTCGGATGCAAAGACATTCGCCTCGCGATCAAAAAGATCAGCGGTTGCGGGCTCGATGGTCTGGTCGCAATCTTCCACCACTGCGTAAAGGTCGCGTTGCCACGCCATGAAGGCATGGCCCGTTTCATGCAGCTTCACAAAGGTCTGCTTTACCACGTGCAACGTGCGGTCGATGAAGACCAGCCGCGCTTTGGCATCGAACAGGCCAATCACTTTACTGAGCGCAGATTTCAATGCTCCGCTGGCTTCCCTACGAAGTTTGGCGATGAAGCTCTCGTTGAGAACATCTTCCTTCACCTCCTGCACATTGGCCGCGGCCATGATGTCATCAATCGGTGTCGGAAAACGACCAAGCGCGCCTGCCAGTGACAAGGCGCGCTCGGCTTCGGATCTTACCTTTGCATATTGAGCCGGTGTCAGGTGGCTATCGTCTGGCTTCATCAAGGTTTTGCCTTCTGTCGAACAAAGGAAAGATACTGCAGTAGCTCTTTTTCTTCTTCTAACGTCAAGTTGTCGATCGAAAATGTTGCCGCTCTACCATGTTTAGCTGTGTCCGAGCTTCTCGCATTCGGAGATATATATCCAGCTCTCTCCATAAGTTTTGCATACGACACCTTATATACACTCGCTAGCGAGTGCAGAACATTTGGTGAGGGCTTTGCTATCTTCCCGTTCTCTAACTGGCTCAGATACGCATTCGACACATCCTTTCCGGTGGCATCTTCCACCTCTCTGAGGGTTAGCCCCGTCCCCGACCGAAGGCTCTTGAGATAGATCCCCAATGCCTCGCCCTTTCTCCCCACGTCAGTTTCATCGCTCATCGTTCCTCCTAGCTAAGGGTGAAGGCGGAATCCGCCGCAGAAATCATACTCTTTTTGCTAAAATCGTCAAGCATGCTAAGTCTTGCTTGACATACTTAGCACGCCTCCTATTTTGAGCGCGCAGGCAATGAGGCCCGCAACAATATGTCAGTCCATGGAGGTTCTGATGGATAACGAAGAAAAGGCGGACGTCTCTGCCGATGAATTGGTTGAAGCGATCCGTGAAGAAATCTCGGAAGAAATTGCGGATTTGGAGGATTACGCCCGCCGTGGCGAAGCACCGCCTCACTGCCGGGGATACAAGATCAAGGTGAATGGCGACCCGTTCGTCGTCCATGATCGCTACATCACCGGCCGCGAAGTCCTTGAACTCGCCGGTTTGACGCCGCCGAAAGACTACACGCTGCGCGTGAAGGTTGCCGGTCAGCGTCCGCAGAAGGTTGACCTCAACGAGAAGGTCGATCTGCGCCAGCCCGGTATCGAGAAGTTCAAGGCGTTGCCGCGCGATCAGACGGAGGGCTAACGGCAATGCGTCGGCAGTTCGATCTGTTGCCCGAAGATGAGCAACTCCTCAACGATTACGGCCTGCCTTGGGAAACGGTCGTGGATGGATCCCAATGGGTTCTCATCCACGACTTCCCCACACAAGAAGGCTACAACCACAAGACCGTCATTGCGGCGATCAGGCTGGAAACGGGCTACCCCAACACGCCGCTGGATATGGTCTATTTCCATCCTGCGCTCGCCCGCACCGATGGTCGCCCCATTGGCGCGACGGAAGCGGTGCAGCAGATCGCGGGGATTTCCTACCAGCGCTGGTCACGTCACCGCACAGCGCAAAATCCCTGGAGGCCCACTATCGACAGCCTCGGCACGCACATCGTGTTGATCGAAGATTGGTTGCAGCGGGAATTCGAGAAATGAATCCGCCAATCACCTTGAGCATGACGGACGATCAGCACCGCCGTCTGCATACGCATCTTTTTCCCGGCGACGGGAAAGAAGCGGTTGCCATCCTTCTCTGCACACATCGGAGCGGGGACCGGCGGCATCGCCTCCTCGTACGATACATCGAGGAGATTCCGCACGCGCAATGTGAACGAACTGCAGTGAGCGTGACTTGGCAGACAGAAATCATCGAAGACATTCTCGACCGCGCGGAAGCGGAAGGGTTGAGTTTCATCAAGATTCACAGCCATCCGAACGGCTATCCCGCTTTTTCGCCGACCGATAACAAAAGCGATGACCTCCTGCTGCCGATGGTCCGCGACTCAACCGAGATCGATGCCCCTCATGGCAGTGCCATCATGCTGCCATCCGGTGAGGTATTCGGACGCGTTCTGATCCAAGATGGATTGATTCCCATCGAATGCGTCAATGTCGTCGGCGATGATTTGCAGTTTTGGTATCCGGCGGGTGGCGACAAATCCGTCCCGAGTTTTGCGGCGTCTCACGCACAGATTTTCGACGAGGGCACGATCGAACGGTTGCGCCGCTTGTCGGTTGCCGTGGTTGGCTGTTCGGGAACCGGCAGCCCCGTCATCGAGCAGCTTTTCCGTTTGGGTGTTGGCGAAATTGTTTTGGTCGATGACGATCATATCGAAGATCGCAACGTCAACCGCATCCTCAACTCAACCATGGAAGATGCCGCGAAGAAGCGTCCTAAACCGGATGTAATCGGCGATGCCATCGACCGCGCCGGACTTGGCACGCTAGTTGTCCGTATCACCGGCAATCTCTGGTCGCCTGAAGTCGTGCGCGAGGTCGCGCAATGCGATGTCGTCTTTGGATGCATGGATACCGTTGACGGGCGTTACCTGCTGAACACTCTCGCGACGTTCTACATACAACCCTATTTTGACATTGGCGTGCGCCTCGACGCAGTGCGCGAAGGGCCGAACAAGGGTAAGATACGGGAGGTGTGCGGCACGGTTCACTACCTACTTCCCGGCAAGTCTAGCCTCATGACGCGCGGCCTTTTTACGATGAAACAAGTGGCGGATGCCGGATTGCGTCGCACCGATCCTGCCGCCCACGCGCAGCAAATAGAGGACGGCTATATTGCCGGTGTTCAGGGCCACCGGCCAGCGGTCATCAGTGTGAACATGTTTGCGGCGTCTCTTGCGGTAAACGAGTTACTTGCCAGACTTCACCCGTTCAGGGAGGAATCGAATGGTGAATATGGATCGGTCACCTTTAGCTTGGCGAGCATGGAACTGATGTACGAGCGCCACAGCGAACCGTGTGAGATACTTGAACCACACATCGGCAAAGGCGACATGCGGCCGTTACTGCGGCTCACTGAACTTTCTGAAAAGCCAAAACCATGAAGTGGCTCCTGATAGCTTGGCATTGGCTCCTCCGGCTTTTTGTCGGTGGACGCTATGGTCAGAAATCGAAGCCATACCGCGTCGTTATTGCGGATGAGGCACTTCCAGCGCAGCTCGCTGCCGACACGCTCTACGTCGTCGATGACGATGGCTTTTTAGAACAAGCGGCGATGCTCTGTCCGTGCGGTTGCGGGCGCATACTGCATATGAACCTTCTGCCAGACGAGCGGCCATGCTGGCAACTCACTCAGCACGCGGATGGCACGGCAACGCTGTATCCGTCGGTATGGCGGAAAAAGGATTGCGGTTCGCATTTCTGGTTCCGGCGAGGCCAAGTGCTTTGGTGTGCCGACGAATCTTTCAGCGACGCATACTGACGCTGCCAATTGCCAATCGCGCCCAAGGTTGGGGCGGCTCTCGAGATTGCCGCTGGTTCAACGGCCGGTACGGCTTAGATGAGGCGCAAACCTGACAAACCGCCGCGCCTTTCAACTCAACGCTCGCACTGCTTCCCGTCGCCCGCGAGGAAGAGCGGTAGCCCTTCGCTGATGATCCAGCGCGCCCGCGCGACGTGGGCGTCCCAGCAGCGGCGCGCGGCGGGTTCGTCCTGGTCGGGGTTGCATCCCAGGATGATGATGCTGGCCTCGCGCCAGTCGCGGCCGTCGATGATGTCCCGTCCCTCGGCAACATCGAGAACGCGCGCATAGGTCAGGATATTGGCGCGATCATAGGGTAAGATGGTGTCGGGGAAATCGAGGTTTTCGGGACGCGGCGGCGGCGTTACGGTCATGTCCATCGCTCCCGGCAAATCTTCTAATCCCAATATGGGATAATCCCAAAACCGACGCAAGGAAAGGCCTCCTTTTGTCGGTTCTTTCATGGCTCGGTCGCTTCGTACTCCCAAACATCGTCAGCTCCAATCCGGCCTTGCCGCGGCGCGCAAGGCGGCGGGGCTGACGCAGGTTCAGTTGGCGGAGAGATTGGGCCGGCCACAATCGTTCGTCGCCAAATATGAAGTCGGCGAGCGGCGGATTGATGTCATCGAATTCTGTGAGATCGCCGACGCGCTGAAGCTGGATGCCAGCGCCTTGCTGTCGTCCCTATTCACCGACCGATAGCTCCCCACCAACATTCATTCGGAAGGCCGCCGCCCGCCCCCAAAAGGCAGGGGCGGCGGCAAGCCGATGCCGGTCGCGGATTCGCGAACGCGCTTCACATCGCAGCGGAATTTTCTAGGTCGCCAGGTGGCGGTATTGACGTGGGGAGATTTCGTGGAGGCCGATTTCGCCATCGAGGATCGCGGCGATGACCAACTGCGTCCGGTTGTGGACCTCGTAACGGCCGCAGGCGGCTTCGATGTAGGATTTGATCGTCGCGGGAGTCAGGCCGAGGATGGTGGCGATGTCGGTGTTGCTCTTGCCCTGGGCGGCGAGGATCGCGCATTCACGCTGGCGCTGTTGGAGACCAACGGCGCGGATCGGGCGCGGGCGGCGGCCAATGATGCGGCGGGCTTTCTGGAAGGCAAAGCCGCCGACGATCTGGGCGGCGGCGATGTGGTGCTGCGTCAGGTCGGGGGTGCGCGGGCTACAGAAGTTGCAGGAGCCGCTGCGCTCGCCCAGCACGAAGGCGGGGACGGTGATGCCGTGGGCAACGCCGTGCCGCGCGCCGCGTTCCAGGAACGCGCGGTGGCGCGGGGCCAGTTCGATCAGGTCGGCCAGTTCGCACCATGCGAAGCAGGCGTTGGCGGCGATGCAGGCGTGAACGACCGGGTCGTCGCGGTGATAGAGGCCGCCGAAATAGGCCGCGGCATAGTCGGGCGGATAGTTGTTCATGTTGATGAGGCCGGGCGACGCGGCGCGGTGATCGTCGTGATGGATCATCGCATAGTGGCGGAAGCCCAATTCGCGCGCTGCGGCTTCGAGCAGCCGTTCGACGTCGGCGAGGCCGGCCGCCCGCTGGATTTCAGCGAGGAACGCCGCCGCGAAATTCAGCGCGCCCGCGTCCAGGCCTTGGTTCGGCACAAAGTCGTCGCCTTGCATCCCTTCACCTCCGGTTGGTCGTCGGGGCGGAGCGCCATGTTGGCCGCCTTCGCTGCCGGACAAATAAGGCCGCCGCCCGGTGCCGGGACTGGCGGGACGGCGGCCAAGGTGTCCCTCAGGGGAGAGGGAGTGCGAGAGACTGTTCCGCTAGGTCCAAAAAACCGGGCCGATGCTTGCCCGGGAGCAAGCGAGGCATCGGCCCGAGGCGTTCCCTCAGTGGAGAGAGGACTCAGAATTTCTTGGCGATGCTGAACCCGATGATGCGCGGGTCGAGCGTGAAGACGTTGGTCGTCAGGCCCGAGTCATCCGAGTTGAGGAAGGCATCGGTGATCGGCGTCGAGTTGAAGACGTTTTTCACATAGGCTTCGATCGACAGATCGTCGGGGCCATCGACACGCAACGAGATGTTGAAGTTCGTCCAGTCGCGCAGCCGGTCGTAGGGGTTGAGGTTGTAGACCCGCGCCCAGCTCTTCGCCTGCCAATAGCCGTCGCCGCGGATCGTCGCGCTCCAGTCGGTGCCGAACGGGATCGTATATTCAGCACCAAGATTGACCGTCCAGTGTGGCGAGTTCGGCAGTTCATTGCCGCCAAGCTCGGTGTAGAGACCTGCACCGCCATTGAGCTCTGGGTAGTTGGCCGGGTCGTAGCGCTGGCCCGTCAAAGGATCGAGTACCCGCGCTCCAAAGAGACCGCCGACGAGGCCGCGGATACCGCCACAAACATTCGCGGCGTATTGGAAACCCTGTGACATGTTGAGCCAACCTTCGGCGATGTGCGTGGGCACAACGCAGTTTGAAGGCAACTGAACCCATGGCTTGAAAACCGTATAATCGGGATTGCCGAGGTTGCGGTTCATCGGGTCGATCGACTTTTCACCTTCCCCGATTCGCGTACCAAGATAGCCGATATTGGCATTAAAGCGCAGACGATCGACGGGCTCAAACTGAGCCGAAAGCTCCGCGCCCCAGACCTTGGCGTCGAAATTCTCATTGACGGCCGTGCGATCGCGAATTTGCGAAACCTGATAATTTTTATAGTCATAGAAGAACGCCCCGGCATTCAACGTGAGCCTTCCGCCCATCAGCACATTCTTGGTTCCAATCTCGAAGGCATTTACGAATTCGGGTTCGAAGGTCGCGCCGTAGTTTACGGCCGTCAGTTCTAGCACCGGGAAGAATCCGGCCAGTTTGTAGAAATTTGCGTTTGCCTGGCTCACGATGCCAGCGTCGACCAGTTGCTCCGGAGTCGCAAATCCAGGCGTTGGCGGATTGATTCCTCCTGCTTTGTAGCCTCTGCTCAAGAACGCGTAGAGCAATGTATCATCGGTAAAGCCCAAATCAGGCTGCCAATCGATCCCCAAACGGCCAGTGAACTCGCCACCTTTCACGACAACATCGCGGTCTATCGGATGGCCGGTTCCGACAACGCCACCCGCAGCTATCGTCGGCGCGAGAAGCAGTTGACTGGGGACCAGGGTGAAACGCTTGTTGTCATTGGTGTAACGCAGCCCGGCTGTGAGCTTCAAATCGGGATTGATGTTGTAATAGGCCTCACCGAAGGCCGCATAACTGTTAAGTTCATAAGGGTTTGAACTTCTAAAATAATTGTGCCCTTCGCCACTTATATTTTCAACAGGGTTGGGGTCTATATAAGGACACATGGAATTCTTGATCGGAACGTTTGGTCCGGTAGCATAAATGGAGAAATATACATCCCAACTACATTGGGTCTGTGTGCCAGTAAAATTGAATGGCTCCGTCATGGCGATAGCCGTCAGAAGATTGCTCATGACATAATATTCATTTTTCGTCTTGAAATGCGTATAATTTCCGCCAACGCTGAAATTGAACGGACCATCGAAATCGGATTGCATTCGCACTTCTTGCGAAAATTGCTTTGAATCTGACGATGAAACATCAAAGACCGCTAGTCGGTCAGAGCAGCCGATTTGCGGATCGCAAAAAATTCCTCCCGGCGCCATGCCTCGCCACAGGCTCGGTGCCCCCTGTCCTCCGAACGCTTCCCAATTCGACGTATCGTTGAAGATCGGTACCGTGTTGAAGCGGTTATAATCCTGAAAGGAATAAACCCCGTCCCAGTTCCAGGCCGTCTGCGACGATAGCGTGAGGCTGTCCGACAGATCGACATCGAGGTTAAGCTGCAATATATCCGATTTGGCCCGATAACGCGGATCGCGGATCGACGCGACTTCTCGCAAGTCGCGGGATTGCATCATGCCACCATAGGGATCGATGGGTTTGAGTAGGAATCCCGATGACAACGGCGCACCCGGCGGCGCGTCGGACCCGTAGAGCCCCTGCGCTATGTTGAGGCCTGCCACATAGGCCAAACCCAACCCGTTCGGCGTGCCGAACGCTTCATCGGCATAGAGACTGCCTGCTTTGCAACCCGTGCTGAATAGGGCGGCGCGCTGTTCCTGAAATTCGGCAAAGAGTGGCGGAGGGTTCGGATCGCGAATGGTCGTCGAACCGATCACATCCGGACTTTCGTCGCGGTGGCAGAGCTGCTTGCCCGTGCGCGAACGATTGTCGTCCTCGCGGAAGCGCTCCCAGATAAAGCTGCCACGCAACCAGTCATTTTCGAAACCGAGGGTTGCCCGCAGCGAATAGAGATCTCGTCCGTTAATCCGATTGTCCGTTATCGAATTATAATCATAGCCGTCGCGCTGGGTCATCGCGCCAGCGACGCGCAGACCGAATGCGTCGGGAACGATGGGAATATTGAGCATGCCGACCATGCGGCGGCTGTTGTAGTTGCCGACCTCGCCCTTGATGTTGCCCTCGAACCGATCGAGCTTCGGCTTCGCCGTGATCAGGTTGACGACACCACCGGTTGCGTTACGGCCATAAAGCGTGCCTTGCGGCCCGCGCAGCACCTCCAAGCGCTCCAGATCGAAGAATTCCTGTTCGAAGAAGCGGTTATTGATCATCGCGACGTTATTGAAGCTCACGGCCACGCCCGGATCGGTGGATGCCGAAATCGCCTTGGTGCCGATACCGCGGATCGACAGGTTATAGCTGGTGAAGTTGGATTTGGAGAAGGTCAGATTCGGCACGGCGCGCATGATGTCGGAGCCGCTTTCGATTTTCTGTTCGTTGAGGTCGTCCTGCGACAATGCCGTGACGGCAATCGGCACGTCCTGAATTGATTCCACGCGCTTCTGCGCGGTGACGACGATTTCGTTGCCGCGGTAATCGTCACCGGTGGTCGATTGCCCCTCCGACGCGGCGACGATTGTTATGACGGCCGCGCTAGCAGGGTCACCCCGGGCGACGAGGCCGGTGCCGGCCAGAAGCGCGCGCAGCCCCTCGCTGACGCTCATGCTGCCGTGAACCGCGTTGGTCGTCTTTCCGCGCGTCGTGACGCCGCTGGCGACGATCTGGATACCCGCTTGCCGGGCAAATTCGGGAATGGCGCGCGCGGCGTCTTGCGCCGGGACGTCGAAACTGCGTTCTTGCGCCATCGCCGGGCTGCTCACCGCCACCGCGACGATCGCCGCCACGCTCGCCATCGTGCGTGCGCCGTTGAACTCGAGAATTCCCCGCATCTTGTCCCTCCCATGTAAGAGGCGCGTTGTGCGCCTTCATAAGGTAGGATGCAGCGCCGCCGCGTTTCCGATGCCTGCGCCGGAAAAAATCAGGAGCCGGTCGCGACGAGGTGCATGTCACCCGACCGCATTTCCACGCGCGCGCCGACCAGCGGCGCGACGGCGCGGGCGAAATCTCCGGGTTCGTCGGTGCGAAAATAGCCGACGATCGGCATCCGGGCGAGAACCGGGTCCTCCACCACCAGCTTGCGGTGATTGTAGCGATTCAGCTCCGCGACGGCATAGGACAGGGGCTCGCCATTGAGGGCGAGCCCGCCGTCGCGCCAGGCCAGAGCGCGGTCGATCTCGTCCGCGGCCTTCACCGCCACGATGGCCTGCGTGCCCGTCGCGACGAAGCTGCGTTCCCCCCGCGCGATACGGGTCCGCGCCGCCTCGTTGCCCTCTATCCATGTCTCGACCACGCCCTCGGTCACGAGGACGTCGACGCCTTCGGGATTGCGCCGGACTGAAAAGGCCGTGCCGACGGCGCGGACGCGGACGGCGCCGACATCGACCACGAAGGGCCGGTGCGCGTCGTGCGCGACCTGGAACCAGGCCTCGCCTTCCTCCAGCGTGATATGGCGCCGTTCGGGTTCGAGCGCGACCGCGATGCGGCTGGCGGTGTTGACCGTGGCGACCGAGCCGTCGGCCAGCGGCAGCCGCCGCACCTCGCCGACCGTCGTCGAATATTCCTGGCCCGACGGCATCAGCAGGACGCCCGCCACGCCGGCCGCGACCGCTGCCGCACCTCCGGCGAGAAAATGACGCCGGCCGAACCGCGATGGCGCCGGGGCCTCCTCCTCCAGTGCGGCGGGGCCGCTCTCCGCATCGATCAGAATGGGGTCGCCGGCGATATAGATCAGCGCCGCCTCGGCACGCAGCAACGCGCCCTCCCGCCGCTCGTCGGCGGCGATCCAGGCATCGAATTCCCGCTGTTCGTCGGAGGAAAGCGGGCCTGCATCGCGGCGGATGGCCCAGCGCGCCGCGCCGTCGTCATCCATTGCCCGATGTCCCTTTGACCGCCGTGTGGCGCGTTTCCGAAGGGTCGGCGCCTTCGCGATCTTCGTTCGTGATCGCCTTGAGAATGAGCTTGAGGCCGCGAATGGCCTGCTGCTCGATGGTATGTTCGGGCAGGTCGAGCCGCTCGGCGATCTCGCGCTGCGAGACGCCCTCGACGCGGCGCAGCTCGAATATCTCGCGGCAGCGCGGCGGCAAATCCTCGATCATGCGCCGCACGCGGGCCAGTTCGCGGCGCGCGGCGACATGCCGCTCCGGGCCGGGGGCGTCATCTTCGAGCGCCAGTGCCTGCGTGTCGGTCAGATGGTCGATCCGCACGATCCGGTTGCGGCGAATGCGCTGGAGCATCACCATCCGCGCGGCCGTGAACAGATAGCCGCGCCCGTCGCGGATATGTTCGACGCTCTTCAGCCGGGCGATGTTCAAATAGGTTTCCTGCACGATGTCGTCGATTTCCTCACCCGCAACCGCCATGCGCCGCAGACGCGCGCGCAGCGCGGCCTCGTGCGGAATCACGTTGCCGGCCACCCACGCGATAATCTCGGCACGGCTTTGCCCCAAGCCGATACTCCTCCTCTCCCCATTTCGCCTCGGTCGTTCCGTCCCTTTCTCGCCGCGGCTAAATAGTAGGATGCACCGCGGCGACTTTTCCGATTGCCGGGCGAAAGTTTTTGAAGAATCCCGCTAACGGGGCTTCTTTCCCTGCGCGCGTAGCTCGTCGAGGTGGTCGCTCCACCATTGCGCCATCTTCACGCGCTCCTTCCAATGCGTGCCGCGATGATAGGCGGCGCGGACTCGGTCGCCATCGCCGTGCGCCAGCGCGCGCTCGATCGCGTCGGGCGACCATAGGCCGGATTCGTTGAGCAAGGTGCTCGCCATCGCCCGGAAGCCATGCCCCGTCATTTCGTCGCTGGCATAACCGAGCCGCCGCAGCGCGGCGTTGAGGGTATTGTCCGACATCGGGCGCTTGCGGCTGCGGATCGACGGGAACGCATAGCCGCTGTTGCCCGAGAACATTTGCAGCGACCGGAACAGCTCGATCACCTGAAGTGACAGGGGAACGTGATGGGGTTTGCGCATCTTCGTCTTTTCCGCCGGGATCGTCCATAGCGCGGCTTCGAGGTCGATTTCGCTCCATTCGGCGTGCCGCAGTTCGCCGGGCCGAACGAAAACATGCGGGGCGATCTGCAAGGCGAGCTTGGTCACGACGTGCCCCTCATAATCGTCGATCGCGAGCAGGAGTTCGCCGACCTCCTTGGGATCGATGACCGCGCCATAGTGCGTCACCTTGGGCACGATGAGAGCGCCCCGCAAATCGCGCGTCGGGTCCGAATTCAATCGCACGGTGGCAACGGCGTAGCGGAACACGCCGCTGGCGAGTTGCAGCGTCCGGCGGGCGCTTTCGTAATTGCCCTTGGCCTCGATCTTACGGATGGCGGTGAGGACATCGGCGGGTCCGATGTCGGTGACGGGCAGGCGGCCGATGGAAATGCTAAGCTGCGAAAGCAGATACTCGCTTCGTTTCGCCGTCGCCGGCGCCCAGGCACGCGTGCCGTCACGCCGCCGCTTGCGGCAATATTCGTCGGCGATGGCAGCGAAGGTGTTGGCTGCCTCCATGAACGCGCGGTGCTTTTCGAGCTGCTTTTCGCGGGCGGGGTCGCGGCCATGGGCAACCATCTGGCGCGCTTCATCGCGGCGGCGGCGCGCTTCGCTCAAGCTGATGTCGGGATAGGTGCCCAGCGCGAGCTTTTTCTCGCGTCGGAGGACCCGATATTTGAATCGCCAAAGCTTTCCGCCGCTCGGCTGAACCAGCAGGAAGAGGCCGAGCGAGTCGCCCATCTTATAGGATTTTTCCCGGGGCTTGGCGTTGCGGATCGCGACATCTGAAAGCGGCATGGTTCAAGCCTTTCCACCGAGTGGCCCCCACGCTGGGGGCTACTCGAATTGAAGCCCGACGCTAGAATCGGCAAAATGGCCCCCAAACACGCTCGGATGCTGTCGGATCGCGCTGGACATCGTCGGAGAATGAAAGCCAATATACCGCAGTTTTCTGCGGTTTTCAAAAGCAAACTCGGACGATGTCGGATGAGGTCATGGAGCGGGTGAGGGGAATCGAACCCCCGTCGTCAGCTTGGGAAGCTGCTGCTCTACCATTGAGCTACACCCGCATTTCGGCGACCTGACCATGTCCAAGGCCGGGGGCCGAAGGCACTTGCCTTTGCCGCCATCCGTGTCGCCGGTCAATGGGTTCCTATCGGTCAATTTGCGCCTGCGCCCCGGAAGCGTGGAAAGTCGTCCCGGCTAAACCTCGAGGCGGAATATCGGGCCCGATCCGTCGAGAACGAGCTCGTGGATCATATCGATCCGCTCGCCGTTCCAGTGATAGCGGAAATGGCGGCCTTGCACCGGCCTCGCGACGACGTCGGGCCAGAAGGCGGCGATACATTCGCCGCCGGGGTTGCGAACCGAGGGGTAGACGATCCCGTCGCTCCCGGCCTCGCGCTGCCGGCGCGCGAAATTCTGCGACGGCGCATAATCGTCGGGGGCGAGGAGCGCATCGAAGCCGCTCGTCCGGATGTCGACGAGCTCGGCCGCCACGGCGCCGACGAGTTCGCGCATGTCCGAGATCCAGCCTGGCTCATCCCTCGTGTCGAGCAGGCGCCGGGCCTGATGGTGGGTGACTTCGGCGACCGCCGTCTCGAAATCCCCGGCGGTATAATAGGCGCCGAAATGTCCGTCATGGAATCGCCCCGGCCGGTCGGGCGAGCAATGGGTGAAGGGCGCCATCACATAGCTCGCGCCCGGCCCCGCGACGCGCCGTTCGACGGGCACGAGGTCGAGATTGCCGATCGTCTCGGCGATCCGGGGGTTCGTCTTCGCCTCGGCTGCGGCGAGCAAGTCCCAATCTTCCGGGTCGGCGAGGTCTTCGAACAGGTCGATCGGCGGAAATCTGCTTTCGATCAGGCGGACGGCCGACGGCCAGTCGACGCGAGACAGCGGCGCGTCCGGCATTCTCCCGTCACCAGACGCCGCGATAGCTGTCGAGATAGCGGCGCACGCGCATCAGGTCGGTCAGCTGGCCGCCGAGCATGATCTCGAGCGCCGAGCGGTCGCCGAAGGCGCGGTTGGGCGCCTTGATCCAGCGATAGCCGCGCTTCGCGTCGGTATAGAGAAGCCGCAGCGCCTTGTGGATGCCGATGAGGTTCGAGAGGCGCGCCGCCAGATCGACGGTCCAGCGGCCATATTCGCCTTGCTTCCAGCGCTGATAGGTCCGCACGGCGATGTCGCCGAGCAGCACCGCCGCCTGCGCGTCGGTCACGCCCCAATGGTCGAAGAGCCGGATCGCCGCGCGCTGCATGGCCTGCACTTCCGCGTCGGAGAAGCGGAGAGCGGGCGGCGGCGGTGCGTTTTTGACGGCGACGAGCTGCATGAGTCTTCCTGTGACAATTGACGTATATATAGACTAATAACGCCAATTGTCAATCTGCGATGGCAGAGCCTTAGCGCGCCGATTCGAGGATCGTCTCCATCGCGACGAAGGTCGAGGAGCTCGCGACGTGCGGCAGGCTCGAGATTTTCTCGCCGAGCACGATGCGATAGCGGCGGATGTCGGGGGTGCGGACCTTGAGCAGATAGTCGAAGCTGCTCGCGATCATGTGGCATTCCTCGACCTCGGGAATGCGCCGCACCGCATTGTTGAACTCCTTCAGCGCCGCCTCGCGCGTGTCGGACAGCTTGACCTCGGTGAAGGCGACATGGTCGAGCCCGACCTTGGCCGGGTCGACGATCGCGCGGAAGCCGACGATCAGCCCGCTGTCGACGAGGCGCTTCACGCGCTGCTGGCACGGAGTCTTCGACAGGCCGACCTGGAGCGCGAGCTCGGTGAAGGTGATCCGTCCGTCGCGCCCCAGAATCGCGAGGATCTTGCGATCGAATTCGTCCAGTTCGACTGTCGATGAGGGCTTTTTCATATGATTCGACTAGGATTGATATGAAACTTGGTCAATTCATATATAAAATGCCGGTAAACAAGTCGGATCGACTTTCTTCGATATGGTAGCAGGACGCCATGACCCAAAGCCCCGACCGTGCGTCTCTCCGCGCCCCCCTTCGCACCTTGGCCCGCCGCAGCGAAGCCGACATCGTCGCCGAACTGCGCGCTACCCTCGCGACCTCGCCGGCGAGTGTCGAGGCGGTCACGCGCCGCGGCCTCGAACTGATCCGCAAGGCGAAGGCCGACGGCGAGCGCGAGACGCTCGTCGCGCAGCTGATGAACCGCTATCGCCTGTCGACCGAGGAGGGCGTCGTGCTGATGTGCCTCGCCGAAGCGCTGCTGCGCGTTCCCGACAATGCGACCGCCAATGCGTTGATCCGCGACAAGATCGCCGGGCGCCACTGGGCCGAGGGCGACGATGACGACAGCCCGCTGATCGTCGCGCTGTCGGCGCGCGGCCTGTCGCTCGGGTCGGCGACTTTGATGCTCGACGCGATGGGCAGCAAGGCGAACCCGCTGACGCTCTTGAAGTCGATGATCCGCCGCTCGGGCGAACCGGTGATCCGCCAGGCGGCGCTCGCCGCGATGAAGCTGCTCGGTCAGCAATTCGTGATGGGCGAGACGATCGACGCGGCGGTCAAGCGCGCCGATAAGGAAAAGTCCGAACTCGCGAGCTTCGACATGCTCGGCGAAGCGGCGCGCACCGCCGAGGACGCGCTACGTTATTACGACAGCTACGCCCATGCCATCGCGCGCATCGGCAAGAATGCGAAGCCGGGCGATCCGCATGCCAATCACGGCATTTCGATCAAGCTGTCGGCGCTCCACCCGCGCTATGAATATCTGCAGGGCGCGCGCGTGGCGGGCGAGCTGATCCCGCGGGTGATCGAACTCGCTAGGGCGGCGCGCGCGGTCAACATCCCGCTGATGATCGACGCCGAGGAAAGCGACCGGCTGGAACCGCATATGGATGTGTTCGCGGCGCTGATCGACGCCGGGATCGCCGACGGCTGGGCCGGGCTCGGCATCGTGATCCAGGCGTATCAGAAACGCGCGCCGGCGGTGATCGACTGGCTCGCGGATCGCGCGCGGGCGCGCGGGGTCAGGCTGTCGATGCGGCTCGTCAAGGGCGCCTATTGGGACACCGAGATCAAGCGCGCGCAGACGCTGGGCCTCGGTGACTTTCCGGTGTTCACCGCGAAGCTCCATACCGATCTCAACTATATGCGCTGCGCCCAATTGCTGCGCGACTGTCAGGATTGCATCTTCCCGGCCTTCGCGAGCCACAATGCGATGACGCTCGCTTTCGTCGCCGAGCTGTTCGCGGGCGCCGATTATGAGCTGCAGCGGCTGCACGGCATGGGCGAGGGCGCGCATGACGCCTTGGTCGCGCTGTTCCCGCCGCCGCGCCCGGTGCGCGTCTATGCGCCGGTCGGCACACACCGCGACCTGCTCGCCTATCTCGTCCGCCGCCTGCTCGAAAATGGCGCGAACTCGAGCTTCGTGCATCAATTTTCGGACCCCGGCGTCACCGCCGAGGAGCTGGCGGTCGATCCGCGCGGCGTGACGAGCGCGGCATCCTCGACCATCGCCACAGGGCTCGGACTGTTCGACCCGGTGCGGCGCAACTCGCGGGGCTATGATCTTGGCGATCCGGGCGTGCCCGAGGCGCTGGTCGCGGCGATCGGCGCGGCGCGGCGAAGCGACCTCGTCGCGGCGCCGATCGTCGGCGGCGCGGCGCGCCAGGGCAAGGCCGAAGCGGTGCGCAATCCCGCGACGGGGGCCATCCTGGGTCAGGTGGTCGAGGCCGACGCCGCTACTGTCGCCGATGCCGTCGCCGCCGCGCGAAAGGCGCAGGACAATTGGAGCCTCGCGGGCGGCGCCTTCCGCGCCGAACGGCTCGAACGCGCCGCCGACCTGCTCGAAGAGCGTGACGCGCTGTTCCTCGGCCTCGCGATCGACGAGGCGGGCAAGACGGTCGTCGATGCGGTCGCCGAGGTGCGCGAGGCGGTCGATTTCCTCCGCTATTATGCGGGCCAGGCGCGCGCCGATTTCACTTACCCCGTCGCGCTCCCCGGCCCCACGGGCGAGCGCAACGAGCTGATGCTCGAAGGCAAGGGCGTGTTCGTCGCGATCAGCCCGTGGAACTTCCCGCTCGCGATCTTTCTGGGGCAGGTGTCGGCGGCGCTCGCCGCGGGCAATGCAGTGCTCGCCAAGCCCGCCGAGCAGACGCCGCTGATCGCCCACGCCGCGGTCGAGCTGCTGCTCGAAGCGGGCATCCCCGGCGACGTGCTCCATTACCTCCCGGGCCGCGGCGAAACTGTCGGCGCGGCATTGACGAGCCATGACGACATCATCGGCGTCGCCTTCACCGGCTCGACCGAAGTCGCGCGGATGATCAACCGCAGCCTCGCGGGGCGTAACGGCCCGATCGCGACGCTGATCGCCGAGACGGGCGGCGCCAACGCGATGATCGTCGATTCGACCGCGCTGCCCGAACAGGTCGCGCGCGACGCCGTCGCTTCGGCCTTCCAGTCGGCGGGGCAGCGCTGCTCGGCGCTGCGCCTGCTCTGCGTGCAGGAGGATGTCGCCGAGACGATGATCGAGATGGTCGCGGGCGCGATGGCCGAGCTCAATGTCGGCGACCCGGCGATCCTGTCGACCGACGTCGGCCCGATCATCGACGAGGAGGCACGGGCGAATATCGCCGCCTATGTCGCCGAAGCGCGCGCCGCGGGCCGCGTGATCGCCGAAGCCGGACGCACCGACCTGCCCGCGGACGGCCATTTCGTACCGCCGGTCCTGATCCGGCTCGACCATGTCACCGACCTCAAGCGCGAAATCTTCGGGCCGGTGCTGCACGTCGCGACGTGGAAGGGCGGCGAGCTCGATGCGCTGATCGATGCGATCAACGCCTCGGGCTATGGCCTGACCTTGGGCGTCCACACGCGCATCGACGGCGTGGCGGCGCATATCGCGGCGCGCGCGGCGGTCGGCAACGTCTATGTCAACCGCAACCAGATCGGCGCGATCGTCGGCTCGCAGCCCTTCGGCGGGCGAGGCCTGTCGGGGACGGGCCCGAAAGCGGGCGGCCCGCACTATCTGCACCGTTTCGCCGAGGAAAAGTCGATCTCGACCGACATCACCGCGGCGGGCGGCAATGCGGCGCTGATGGCAGGGTAAAAGGCGGAAAGATCGCGATCCCCTTGACCGGCATTTAAGAAAATCCTGTGTCCCCGCGAAGGCGGGGACCCATCTCCCGCCGGCTCGAAATGGCACGGACCGGAGATGGGCTCCCGCCTTCGCGGGAGCACGCAGCTTGATAATCAGAGGTTCCGGCGGAAAACCACGAGGCCCGATACAGAGTGGACGGCTGTCCCGGGCAATACGTCCGAAAGCGTCTCGCGGCGAAATGCCGCGGCGACCCTATGTTCTGGTTGCCCCCCGCAGCGGCGCCGGGATTAGCCTTTTCCCGGCGGCACGCCAACGGATATTTTACGCGCCGGGCACGCCGAGAAGCTGTGCCTGCGCCTTGAGGCGCGCTGCTGCCGCCGGGTTGGCGGCGATGCCGTCCTTCAGCGCCTGCGCCGCCTTCGCCGTTTCGCCCAGCGTCATCCGGCTGCGCATCAGCATGATCCAGCGGTCGACGTCGGCCGGATTGGCCTGAAGCTTGGCTTCGAGGCCGCTCACCATGCCCTCGATCATCGCGTCCTGCTGCCCTTTGGGAAGCTGCGACGCGGCTTCCATCTCGGCGCGGCTCGGCCCTGGAATCGCGCGCGCGGCGACGGGCATTTCGTCGGGCGTCAGCGCGCGCGGCTGCGTGGCGGCAAGCCGTCCGGCGACCTCGATCTTGTGGATCGCGCCGACCTGTTCGATCGTGCGGCGCAGGTCCGCTTCCCACGGCGCGCCCCGCGGCGTGTCGGCGAGCAGCGCGAACCAGTCCTCGATCGCGCCCTTGTGGTCGCCGCCGATATCCTTCCTGACCGCGAGGAAATAGCGCGCGCGCGGGTCCTTCGCGTCGAGCGCGATCGCCTTGTCGAACGCCTCCGACGCTGGGGCGGGCATCGGGTCGCTGTCGCTCGCCATCACCCGCGCTTCGCCGAGCGCCGACCAGAGACCCGCCGATTCGGGCGAAAGCCCGACGGCTTTTTCATAAGCCGCCACGGCGCCCGCGAAATCGCCGAGGTCGAATTTCGCCGCGCCGAGTGCGGTCCACGCATCGGCGCTGGCGGGTTCGCGCTGCGTCCGCGCTTCGAGCGCGGCGAGCTGGTCGGACGGCGCCGCGGCACTTTCGCCGGCCGGGCCGGCGGCGGACGGCGCGGAATCGCGCCAGATCGCATAGCCGATCGCAGCGGCGAGCAATATGAAGGCGGCGATCAATATCGCGCGATTGGTGCCCGTCATGCCGCCGGTCGCGGTTCCCGCCATCTTGTTGCCCTCGCTCATTTTTGCCCCTCATTTACGCCTCACAAAAAATGCGGGCTGTGCGCGCGGTCATATTGCCTTTGCTTGGCGATGGTGTAGCCTTTGGCCTATAAGGTCGGTCAACGATAAAATGGTCAGGGGTCGCACCGGCTTTCCCAGTCAACAGGGGAGGGGTGCATGGCAGTTTCGGATCACGTCGATTTTTCGACGTTCATGGAAGGCGTGAAGCGGCGCAACCCGGGTCAGCCCGAGTTCGTCCAGGCGGTGCAGGAAGTGTCCGAGGACATTTTCGATTTCATCGCCGACAAGGAAGAATATCACGCGCAGCAAATCCTGCGGCGTATCGCCGAACCCGACCGGGTCGTGTCCTTCCGCGTCTGCTGGGAGGACGACAACGGCAATATCCGCGTCCAGCGCGGCTGGCGCGTCCAGAACAACAATGCGATCGGCCCCTATAAGGGCGGGATCCGCTTTCACCCGAGCGTCACCGAAAGCGTGCTCAAATTCCTCGCGTTCGAACAGACGTTCAAAAATGCGCTCACCGGCCTGCCGATGGGCGGCGGCAAGGGCGGGTCGAACTTCAATCCCAAGGGCAAGAGCGTGCGCGAGATCATGCGCTTCTGCCAGAGCTTCATGACCGAGCTTTATCGTCACATCGGCGCCGACATCGACGTGCCCGCGGGCGACATCGGCGTCGGCGGGCGCGAGATCGGCTTCATGTTCGGCCAGTATAAGCGCATCACCAACGAATTCACCGGGGTGCTCACCGGCAAGGGGCTCGAATGGGGCGGCTCGCTGATCCGCACCGAGGCGACCGGTTATGGCGCGGTCTATTTCCTCGCCAACATGCTCGCGGCGAAGGGGCAGGACCTCGTCGGCAAGAGTGCGGTGATTTCGGGATCGGGCAATGTCGCGACGCACGCGGCCGAAAAGGTCGTCCAACTCGGCGGGAAGGTGCTGACGCTGTCCGATTCGGGCGGCTTCATCCACGATCCCGACGGCATCACGCAGGAAAAGATCGACTGGGTGAAGGCGCACAAGACGCACCGCCGCGGGCGGATCGAGGAATATTGCGAAGAGTTCAAGACCGCGACCTTCACCCCCGGCAAGACGCCGTGGGGCGTGAAGTGCGACGTCGCCTTGCCCTGCGCGACGCAGAACGAACTCACTGGCGAGGATGCGAAGACGCTGGTCAAGAATGGCTGCATCGCGGTCAGCGAGGGCGCCAACATGCCGACCAACCTCGAGGGTGTGCATGTCTTCAAGGATGCGAAGATCATGTTCGCGCCGGGCAAGGCGGCCAATGCCGGCGGCGTCGCGGTGTCGGGGCTCGAAATGAGCCAGAACAGCGGCCGCCGCGCGTGGAGCGAGGGCGAACTTCAGCAGATGCTCAAGGACATCATGGACGGTATCCACAAGAATTGCCTGACCTATGGCGATCAGGGGGGTGGCTATATCGACTATGTGAAAGGCGCCAATATCGCGGGATTCAAGAAGGTTGCCGACGCGATGCTGGCTTTCGGGGTGGTGTAATTCGGCTCAAGGCGTAATAAGCGCCGGGTTGGGAAAAAGGGGTACTGCGGATGACGGCGCACGCTGGGAAGGAGCGCGGCGATCGGCCTCGGACGGCATTTGCCGTCCGTCTTCCCACGCGCACGGCATTTGCCGTCCTCGTCGCCATGCTGTGCGCGCTGGCGATCGCCGCCTTCGTCTTCGCGCCGCCCGCGCGGTCGCAGGGCGAAAGCGGGGCGCGCTACACCGGCGTCGCCTCGTGCGCGGGGTCGACCTGCCACGGCCGGATGGAGGGCGACGGCACCATCGTCCGCCAGGACGAGCTGATGACATGGCAGGAGCCCTCGACCCCCGGCGGCGCGCACAGCCGCGCCTGGGCGGTGCTCAACAACAATCGCAGCCAGTTCATCGCGCGCAATCTCGGCATCGGCGATCCCGCCAAGGCGCAGATGTGCCTCGGCTGCCACAGCACCGCGGGCACGGCGCGCGCGGTGCCCGCCGAGGACGGCGTCGGCTGTGAATCGTGCCACGGCCCCGCGGGCGGCTGGCTCGCGAGCCATTATGCCGGGGTCGGCACCAACGCCGATCCCGACCGCGAAATGCGCGGCAAGCATCTCGCCAATCTGTCGGCGGGATTGAAGAAGCTCGAGGACCCGGTGGTCCGTGCAGGCGTGTGCGTCGACTGCCACTTCGGTTCGGCCGCCGACGGCCAGTTCGTGACGCACCGGATCATGGCGGCGGGGCATCCGCGCATCTCGTTCGAGCTCGACCTTTTCTCGTCGCTGCAGGCGCATCATCAGGAGGATGCCGATTATGGCTGGCGCAAGTTCGGCGCGCCGAACCGGCGTACCGACCATGTCCAGATGTGGGCGGTGGGACAGGCGACCGCGATCGAGCGCAGCCTGTCGCTGTTCCAGACGCGGCGCGGGACCGAAGGGATGTTCCCCGAATTTTATTTCCTCGACTGTCACAGCTGCCACCGCCGCATCTTCGACCAGGCGAAGCCGGTGCGCACCGGGCTCGACAATCCGGGCCGCAACCTTCCCGAAGGCATGCCGCCCTATAATGACGAGAATCTGATCATGCTCGCCGCGGCGGCGCGCATGGCCTCGCCCGCGCTCGCCGACCAGCTCGCGGCGCGCACCGCCGCCTTCCACAAGGCGATGACGAGCGACCGGGCGAGCGCGGTGCAGGCGGCGGCGCAGCTGTCGCAGACGGTGGTGGCGCTGAAGTCCGCCTTCGCGTCGCGAAATTTCTCGGGCGCCGACGCCTTCGCGATGGTCGATGCGATTTCGGCGAAAGCGATCGGCGACCGCTACACCGACTATGCGGGATCGCAGCAGGCGGTGATGGGCGTCGACACCCTGCTCAACGCGATGGTGTCGTCGGGCCGCATCACGGTCGGTGCGGCGGCGGGCATCCGCGGCGACATCGACCGTGCCTATGCGTCGGTGAAGGACCCCAACGCCTATAAGCCGTCCGAATTTCAGGCCTCTTTCGACAGCGCGGTGCGCGCGATTCAGGCGCTCAGGTAGGATCATGCGAAGCAGGACCCATATTTTCCGTTCGGCCACCCTCGCCGCCATGGGCGCGCTGTTGCTGACCTCGTGCGGCGGCGGCGACGGCGGCGGCACGCCGGCCCCGGCGCCGACCCCCACGCCGGCGCCGACCCCGACGCCGACGGGCAGCGTTTTCCAGATCCCCGCGCTGACCAACCTCACCACCGGCGACATCGAACGGATCATCGCGCAGGGCGTCGCCGAGGCGCAGGCGCAGAATTTCCGCGCCGGCTTCGTCGTCATCGACCGGGTGGGCAATGTGCTCGCCGTCTTTGCGATGAACGGCGCCGACCTGAGCTTGCGCACGCCGCGCGCGCCCGACGGCAGCGCGACCGACCTGCAGGGGCTGACGCTGCCCGCGCCCGCCGCGCTCGCGGGCGGCATATCGAAGGCGCTGACCTCTTCCTATTTCTCGTCGGCCGGCGGCGCCTTTTCCAGCCGCACCGCGAACGACATCGTTCAGGAAAATTTCCCGCCGTCGAGCCTGACGCGCGGGCTCGAAAGCGGCGCGCTGTTCAGCGTCCAGCTCAGCCAGCTTCCCTGTTCGGACGTGTCGCGCCGTTTCCTCGGCGTGGGCGTCCCCGGCAATCTGGCGGGGACGAAGCGCGGGCCGCTCGGCGTCGGCGCCGACGCGGGGGCCTTCCCGCTCTACAAGAATGGCGCGGTGGTCGGTTCGGTCGCGGTGGTCGGCGACGGCGTCTATGGCTTCGATTCCGAATATCGCGAACGCGACACCGACCTGCGCGAGGAAATCGTCGCGCTCGCGGCGACGCGGGGGTTCGAGCCCGCCGAGGAAATCCGCGCCGACCGGATCAGCATCGATGGCACGCTGCTGCGCTATTCCGAAGCGACGGCGGCGGACATAAAGAGCGGGTCGTCGCCGGCGCCCTCTTTCGCGTCGATCAACGGCTCGGTGGGCGCGCTCGTCTCGGTGCGCGGCTATTATGACGCGGCGTCGGGCATCGTCGCGGGGTCGGTCTATGGCGCCGAGGAATCGGGCGTGCGTCCCGCCAAGGCCAGCGACGGCTATAACGACCCCGACATCTGGGTGGTCAGCGACGGGCAGGGCAATACGCGCTATCTGCCCAAGGCGGGGACCGACGGCGCGACGGTGGCGCAGCCGCTGACCGCCGCCGAGGTGCGCACGATGCTCGTCGAGGCGTTCGACGTCCAGCGCCGCGCGCGCGCGCAGGTGCGGCGCCCGGTCGACAATCGGGCGCAGAACACGATCGCGGTCGTCGATACCAATGGCGAGATATTGGGGCTCGTTCGCGGTCCCGACGCGCTGGTCGATGCGATCGACGCGGTGCCGCAAAAGGCGCGCACGACGGTCTTCTTCTCGAACGCGCGCGCCGCCGCCGACCTCGCGGCCAATGGCGATCCCGCGATCCCGCCGTTTGTCGTCGCGTTCCGGGCCTTTTTGAACGATCCGGGCGCGCTGACCGGCGCGACCGCCTTTTCGGGCCGCGCGGTCGGCAATCTGTCGCGCCCCAACTTTCCCGACGGCGAGGCCGGGCGGCCGCCGGGGCCGCTTTCGGTGCCCGAGGCGAGCTTCAGCATCTTTTCGACCGGGCTGCAGTCGCGGCTGGTGACCCCCGACATCGTCGCGCATGTCGAATATATATTGGGCGCGCGGCCGGCCGACGTGCCGCAAAGCTGTTCGCAAAGCCCGGTGGTTCCAGCGACGGGGCGCAACCGCATCAACAACGGCCTCACCCTGTTCGCGGGCGGGGTTCCCATCTATCGCGGCGGGCAGCTCGTCGGTGCGATCGCTGCATCGGGCGACGGCGACGATCAGAGCGACATGATCGCCTTCCTCGGCCTTTATAACGCCGGGCAGAAGCTCGGCACGCTAGGGCCGCCTGATCCTTCGATCCGGTCGGACCAGATTGTCATCCCGCTTTCCGGCGGCAGCCAGCGGCTGACCTTCATCGCCTGCCCGTTCGCGCCCTTCGTCGGCTCGAACCAGCAAAATGTGTGCAGCGGGCTATAGGCGATGATGGAAGGGGGCAGCCTTTGGCCGATCATCGCGACGCTCGCGGCGCAGGGCGCGCCGGGCGCCGATGTGCCGCCGCCGCCGGCCGATCCGGCGGTCGCTGCCGATGATGCTGCCGCGGATCCGACGACGGCGCAGCTGCCTTCCGAAGAACCAACCCCGCCGCCGCCGCCCGTCGAATGGAAAGAGACGGTCGGCGACGATCTGATCACCCGGATCATCGAAGGGCGCCGCCGGCCGGGTTATCGCCCCGACCTTCCCGATCCATTGTCGCAGGACAATGAGGGCGCGCTGCGTCCGCCGCCGCCGCAGGCCTTTCCGGGCATCGAGGATCAGCTTCCCATTCCCGACCGCTGGCGCCTGATCGAGACGCTGGGGGTGGTCAAGGAACGCTGGTTCGATCCCTATAATCAGAACACGCTGAAGGGCGACCGGCCGATCGACCGCGCGAAAGTGCCGTGGCTGCCGATCGAGGGCGACGACTGGTTCTTCGCGCTGAACGCGGTGTCGGACAGCGTGCTCGAACCGCGCACCTTCCCGATTCCGGTCGGCATCCAATATCCCGAGCGGCCGGGCAGCACCGACGTCTTCGGCCGCCCCGAAAGCCTCGTCGCGTCGCAGACGTTCATCGTCGGCGCGGCGCTGATCAAGGGCAATACGACCTACAAGCCGCCCGACGTCGAATATCGGCTGACGCTGGCGTTCAACATGAATTATGTCGAGGTGCCCGAACGGCGGATTCTCTTCGTCGAACCGTCGAAGGGGCGGACGCGCTTCGACCATTTCCTCGGCGTCCAGGAAGCCTTCATCGACTATCACCTCCAGAACACCTCGGATCGCTACGACTTCGATTCGGTGCGCGTCGGCATCCAGCCTTTCCAGGCCGATTTCCGCGGCTTCCTGTTTCAGGACAGCCAGCTCGCCTATCGCCTGTTCGGCAACCGCGACAACAACCGCATCCAGTATAATCTGGCGGCGATCTGGCGGCTGGAGAAGGACACCAACAGCGGGCTCAACGACCTGACCCAGTCGCCGCGGCGCGACTGGATCCTGCACGCCAATCTTTACCGGCAGGATTTCCCCTTCGTCGGGCTGACCAGCGAGATTTCGGCGACGTGGAACATCAACCGCGAAGCGAACCGCGTCCAAATCGACGACAATGGCTTTCCGGTGCGACCCGCGCTGATCGGCAATCTGCAGGGCCGCGACTATGACGCGATCTATTTCGGCTATGGCGTCGACGGGCGGATCGGCCGGATCAACGTCACCGCGATGGGCTATGCCGCACTGGGCAGCGACCGCGACAATGTGTTCACGGGGCGCAAGGCGGACATCCGCGCCTGGTTCGGCGCCGCCGAACTCAGTTACGATTACGACTGGATGCGCTTTCGCCTGTCGGGCCTCTATGCGTCGGGCGACAAGGATCCCTTCGACGACAAGCAGACCGGCTTCGACGCGATCTTCGAAAATCCGATCTTCGCCGGCGCCGACACCAGCTACTGGATCCGGCAGGCGGTGCCCTTCATCGGCGGCGGCCGCGCGATCGGGCTGACCGGCCGCAATGGCGTGCTCAATTCGCTGCGCTCGTCGAAGGAAGAGGGGCAGTCGAACTTCGTCAATCCGGGCACGCTACTGCTCGGCGCCGGCGCCGATTTCGACCTGAGCCCGCAATTCCGCCTTTCGGGCAACGCCAACCATCTCTGGTTCGACGATACCAAGGTGCTGCAGGTCCTGCGCAGCGAAGGATCGATTCCGAAGGCGATCGGCTGGGACCTGTCGCTGGCCGCGATCTGGCGGCCCAAGGCGACGCAGAATATCGTCGGGCGCCTCAGCACCGCGGTGCTGCTGCCCGGAGCCGGGTTCAAGGACCTGTTCGAGAACCAGCGGCGCGACAAGGCCTATGTGTCGGTCCTCGCCAACATGATTTTGAGTTTCTAGCCCATGATGCGCACGCTCCTCATCCTGCTCGGTCTTGTGACGACGGCGCTGTTCGCGGGCGCGGCGGACCTCGGCGCGGCCGAAAAGGAAAAGCCGGTCAAGGTCGAATATCGCTTCACCCCGCCCGCGCCGCGCGAGCAGGGCGATGCCGAGGTCGCGGCGAAATCGAATGGCTGCTATTCGTGCCACACGCGCACCGACCAGCCGTCGATGCACGCGACGCCCGCGGTCAAGCTCGGCTGCACAGACTGCCATGGCGGCGATTCCACCTCGCCCGCCGCCTTCGGCAGGCCCGAGCTCGGCTATAAGGACCCCTATAATATCGCCGCGATGAAGGCCGCGCACCCGCAGCCGACCTATCCGCAGAGCTGGGGCGACACCTCGGCCAATCCGGTGCGCAGCTATACGCTGCTCAACCGCGAGGCGCCCGAATTCATCCGCTTCGTCAACCCCAGCGACTATCGCGTCGCGCGCGAGGCGTGCGGGGCGTGCCACCTCGAGATCATCGAGGCGACCGAACGCTCGCAAATGTCGACCGCGGCGATGTTCTGGGCGGGCGCCGCCTATAACAACGGCATCGTTCCGTTCAAGACATCGATCTTCGGCGAAGCCTATACGCGCGAGGGCGAGCCGGCGTGCGTCCTGTCGCCCTCCTCGCTGCTGACCGCGGAGCAATATAAGGAAGCCTGCAAGCCGTCCTTCGGCTTCGACAAGATCGTGACCGACGCCGAAGCCAAGCGCGGCGCGCTTGCCAAAATCTATCCGCTGCCGCGCTGGAACGTGATGCCGCCGAGCGACGTGTTTCGCGTGTTCGAACGCGGCGGGCGCAATATCAACTCGCAGTTCGCCGAGGTCGGCCTGCCGAACCCGACGGGCAGCATCCAGCGGCTCGAGGAACCCGGGCGACCCGACCTCAAACAGTCGAACCGCGGCCCCGGCACCGGGCTGCGCGTCGCGATCGCCGTTCTCAACCTGCACAAGACGCGCCTCAACGACCCCTATATGTGGTTCATGGGGACCAACGACCAGCCCGGCGACTATCGCCATTCGGGCTGTTCGGGCTGCCACGTCGTCTATGCCAACGACCGCGAGCCGCGCCACAGCCTGACCTATGCGGAATATGGGCGCGACGGCCAGACGGCGACGGTCGATCCGACGATCGCGGAAAAGCTGGCGGCCTCCGGCGGCGACGCGCATGGGGGCCATGACGACGCCGACGAGCATGGCGGCGGTCATGGGTCGCTGATCGACCCGACCCGTTCGCACATGTCCGACAATCCGCGGCGCAAGGAGTCGGGGCATCCGATCAGCCATGCCTTCACCCGCGCGATCCCGACCTCGCAGTGCATGACCTGCCATATGCACCAGCCGAACATCTTCCTGAACTCCTACCTCGGCTACACGATGTGGGATTATGAATCGGACGCGCCGCAGATGTGGCCGGGACCGGACAACACCGCGCCGCGTCCGCCGGGGATGAGCGACGAGGAGTATCGGAAGACATACAAGCAGCAACGCTATCCGACCGCCGCCGAGGTTCACGCGACGCTTGAGCGCAATCCCGAGGGCGCGGGGCCGCGCGGCCTGTGGTCCGACGTCGAATTTCTGCGCGACGTCTATGACGTCAACGCGACGAACAAGGACACCCAGTTCGCCGACTATCACGGCCATGGCTGGAATTTTCGCGGCATCTTCAAGCGCGACCGGAGCGGGAACCTGCTGACCGCCGACGGCAATATGGCGACCTGGGGCACTGACACGGCGAACATCGTCGATCCGAAGGACCCCGAAAAGTGGCGCAAGAGCTGCGCGCATTACAGCGATGTGACGGAACGCGAGCTGTGCCTGTCGAGCGCCGATCCCGGGAAGCCCGGCGTCGAGGGCAAGTTCGTGCCGCCCGGCCTCAATCCCGGCAAGACGGTCCATATGATGGACATCCACGCCGAAAAGGGAATGCAGTGCGCCGACTGCCACTTCGCGCAGGACAGCCACGGCAACGGTTATATCCAGGGCGAGGTCGCGAATGCGATCGAGATCAGCTGCAAGGATTGCCACGGCACCGCCGACGCCTTTCCGAACCTCTTGACCTCGAACGTCGCGGCGCGGCCGCAGGGGACCAACCTCGCGCTGCTCCGCAACCCCGACGGCCGGCGGCGCTTCGAATTCCAGTATAATGACGATGCCGAGGTGATCGGCCTCATCCAGCGGTCGATCGTCGATCCGAAGCTCGAATGGCAGGTCAGCCTCGTCAAGCAGGCGGTGACCCCGGGGCCGCATTTCAACGCCAAGGCGGCGCGCGCGAAGCTGATGGCGCGTTCAGGCAGCGAGGACGGCAAATATGAATGGGGCCCGGGCGTGGCGAAGGAAGACCGCGCGCACGGCGACGACCGGATGACCTGCTTCACCTGCCACCTGTCGTGGACGACGAGCTGCGGCGGCTGCCATTTGCCGATCGAGGCGAACTGGAAGACCAAGTCGCACCATTTCGAGGGCGAGGAATCGCGCAACTTCGCGACCTATAACCCGCAGGTCGCGCGCGACGAAATGTTCCAGCTCGGTCGGCACCAGCTGACCAAGCCCGGCGAACCCGGCCCGAACGGCGAGGTGCGCGGCATCATCACCCCCGTCCGCTCGAGCTCGGCGCTGATCCTGTCGTCGACCAACGTCAATCGCGAGCGCATCTATGTCCAGCAGCCGCCGATTTCGGCGGCGGGCTATTCGAGCCAGGCCTTCGCGCCGCATTTCCCGCACACGGTGCGCCGGGCGGAGACCAAGCAATGCACCGACTGCCACCTCTCGGCCGCCGACGACAATAATGCGATCATGTCGCAGCTGCTGCTGCTCGGCACCAATTTCGTCAATTTCGTCGGGCTCAACGTCTGGTCGGGGATGGAGGACGGCTTCCAGGCGACGCGCGTCACCGAATGGGACGAGCCGCAGGCGGTGATCGGCAGCTATCTCCAGAAATATGCCTATCCCGACTATTGGAAGCTGCACGTCGAACAGAATGGCCGCGAGCTCAAGAATTGGGTGCGCGGCAAGGTGTTCGACAAGAAGCTGTCGGGCGAAACCCGCGCGCTCGAGGAATTCGCCAACATCGTGCAGGACACGAGCGGCCGGGTGAACTGCCTCCAGCAGCGCGGCGAATATATGTTCGTGGCGGAGGGCAAGGGCGGTTTCCGCGTCTATGACGTCGCGTCGATCGGCAACAAGGGCTTTTCCGAACGCATCGTGCGCGCGCCTTTCTCGCCGCTCGGCCACGATACGCATGTGAAGACGAAGAACGCGACCTGCATGGCGATCGCGACGACCCAGCCGATCAGCGTGTCGCGCAACGAGAATATCGTGAAGAATTTCCCCCAGAATCACGAACAGGTGATGCACGA
This sequence comes from uncultured Sphingopyxis sp., assembly GCF_900078365.1. NCBI lineage: Bacteria > Pseudomonadati > Pseudomonadota > Alphaproteobacteria > Sphingomonadales > Sphingopyxidaceae > Sphingopyxis > uncultured Sphingopyxis sp. The sequence continues at coordinate 3,559,179 of NZ_LT598653.1, read as the reverse complement.
CATCTATCGCTATGCGGTGATCACCGACAGCGTCGAAGGTCTGATCCTCGTCGACATCGACACGCTGGCCGACGGCGAATTCCGCAACAACAAGCTGAAGCGCGCGCTGACGTGGAACGAGGACGATGTGCTCGCGGGCGCGCGGCACATCACGCTCGCGGGCAGCATCGCCTATGTGGCGACCGACGCCGGGCTCGTCGTGCTCGACCTGACGGTCCCGCTCCAGCCCAAGGTAACCGCGCGGTTGCCGCTCACCGATGCGCGCGCGAGCGCCATCCAGTTCCGCTACCTCTGGGCCACCGACGCCGAGGGGGTGAAGCTGTTCGACGTCACCGACCTCGCGCAGCCGGTCGCGGTGCCCTCGGGCACGGTGCGGCTCGCCAACGCGCGGAAGATTTATATCGCGCGCACCTATATGTATGTCGCGGCGAAGGCCGAGGGGCTCGTCATCGTCGATGTGACGCGGCCCGCGGCGCCGGTCGTCTGGCCGGGGCTGACCTTCGGCGGCGCGCTGACCGACGCCGAGGATGTGATCGTCGGATCGACCAACGCCTCGCTGTTCGCCTATGTCGCCGACGGACGGGATGGCATCAAGGTGCTCCAGCTCACCAGCCCCGACAATCCGGGCCTCTATGGCTTTTCGCCCAAGCCGGTCCCCGAGCTGATCGCCTGGGCGAAGACGCCGTCGCCGGCGCTCGCGCTGTCGAAAGGCCTCGACCGCGACCGCGCGGTCGACGAGACGGGCGGGCAGATGGCGGTGTTCGGCCGCATCGGCTCGCGCCCCTTCACGCGCGGCGAGATGGAGAAATTGTTCCTGAACAGCAAGGGGATGGTCTACAAGGTCCGCGACGAGGTCGACGAAAGCGCGTGGCGGCCGCCTTTGCTGTATGCGGGCTGAGGGGCTGGTCTGCTTTCGGCCGGAAGCGGACATAGCTGAAAAGCAAGCCCCTCCCCTTCAGGGGAGGGGTTGGGGTGGGGGCCATCGGCCTTGCGCAAGGCCGGTAGCCCCCACCCACTGCGACTAGGCAGCAAGCTGCCAAGTCTCGCTGCCCTCCCCTGAAGGGGAGGGCATGATTTGGATCAACGCCCGCTTTCCACCCCCCAACCCGACGAAGTTGGCCGCCTAAAGCCGCTCGGCCTGCACCACCGTGTCGGACGCGCGCAGCGCCGACAATATGCGCATCACATGCTGGACGTCGCGCACTTCGACGACGACGTCATAGGTGTGGAAGCCGCCCTCGCGGTTCGACAGCCGCAAATTGGTGATGTTCGCCATATTGGCCGCGAGGATGCCCGACATTTCGGCGAGCGTGCCGGGTTCGTTGCGGATGACGATGCACAGTCGCGCGTTGCCGCCCTCGCTGTCCTCCTGCCATCTGAGGTCGATCCAGTCGGCATCGATCCCGTCGGCGAGGCTTGGGCAGTCGATGACGTGGACCTCGATCCCTTCGCCCGGGCGCGACAGGCCGACGATGCGGTCGCCGGGCACCGGATGGCAGCAGTCGGCGAGCTGATAGGCGACGCCGGGGGTCAGCCCCGCGATCGACACCGCCGCGCCCTGCACGAGCTTGCCGGGCTTGGCCTTCATCTCGGCGGTGATGCCGGGAACAAGCGCCTCGAGCACGGCATTGTCGGTCAGCCTTTGCTTGGCGATCGCGACATAGAGCGCGCTGTCGTCGTCGAGCTTCAGCCGCTCGCGCGCCGCCGCGCGGGCCTTGTCGCCGACCTTGTTCGGCAGCCGCGCGACGATCTCGTCGTACATGGTGCGGCCCAAGGCGGCGAGCTCGACCTTTTCCTTCGAGCGGACATGGCGGCGGATCGCCGCACGCGCCTTGCCGGTGACCGCGAAGCCGAGCCAGGTCGGCTGCGGCGTCTGCTTGTCCGACGACAATATTTCGACGGTGTCGCCGTTGGCGAGCTGGGTGCGCAGCGGCACGAGCCGGCCGTTGACCTTTGCCCCCACGGTGCGGTCGCCGAGCCCGGTGTGGACGGCATAGGCGAAATCGACCGGGGTCGCGCCCTTCGGAAGCTGGTGCAGGCTGCCCTTCGGCGTGAAGGCGAAGATGCGGTCCTGATACATGGCGATGCGCGTATTCTCGAGGAATTCCTCGGGATCGTGCGTCTGCTCGAGGATTTCGATGAGGTCGCGAATCCAGCCGGCCTGGCCGTCGGGGGTGCTGCCGCCCTGCTTGTAGGCCCAGTGCGCCGCGAGCCCGAATTCGGACTGCTGGTGCATGCCGAGGCTGCGAATCTGGATTTCGATCCGCATATTCTGCTGGTGCATGATCGTCGTGTGCAGCGACTTGTAGCCGTTGCGCTTGGGGGTCGAGATATAGTCCTTGAAGCGGCCGGGAACCATTTTCCACTTGCGGTGGATCAGGCCCAGCGCGGCATAGCAGTCGGCATCGGTCGGGGTGACGATGCGAAAGGCGATGATGTCGGTCACCTGCTCGAAGCTGACGTGGCGTTCCTGCATCTTGCGCCAGATCGAATAGGGGTGCTTCTCGCGCCCCGAAATCTCGGCCTCGATCCCCGCGGCGGCGAGCAGTTCCTTGAACTCGCGGGTGATCGCGGCGACCTTGTCCTTGCCGCCGGCGGTCAGCTTGGCGAGGCGGCCGGTGATCGTCGCATAGGCTTCGGGCTCGAGCTCGCGAAAGGCGAGCAGCTGCATCTCGCGCATATATTCATACATGCCGATCCGCTCGGCGAGCGGGGCATAGATGTCCATCGTCTCCTTGGCGATGCGGCGGCGCTTGTCGGGATTCCCGATGAAATGCAGCGTCCGCATATTGTGCAGCCGGTCGGCGAGCTTGACGAGCAGCACGCGGATGTCGTCCGACATGGCGAGCAGGAATTTGCGCAGATTTTCAGCGGCGCGCTCATTCTCGGTCTGCGCCTCGATCTTCGACAATTTGGTGACGCCGTCGACCAGCCGCCCGACGTCGCTGCCGAACAATCGCTCGATCTCCTCGGGCGTCGTCAGCGTGTCCTCGAGCGTGTCGTGGAGCAGCGCGGTGACGATCGTCTCGCTGTCGAGATGGAGGTCGGTCAATATGCCCGCGACCTCGACCGGATGGCTGAAATAGGGGTCGCCCGACGCGCGCTTCTGACTGCCGTGCTTCTGGACGGTGAAGACATAGGCGCGGTTGAGCAGCGCCTCGTCGACGTCGGGATCATAGGCGCGCACGCGCTCGACAAGTTCGTATTGACGCAACATCAGCCCCAATGTCGCCCCTGACGCATATATTGCAATGCGAAATTTGTGTGCGCGGCGCCGAAGTCGTTAGCAACTTTGGTAAAGCCCGTTGGAAGCATCGTTCGCCGCGGGTAGGAGAATCGTCCGATGGGGACCGAAGCTCTTGATTCGACGGCGCCGCCGCGCGTGTCGATGGTCATGCCCGTGCACAATGGCGCACGCTGGCTGGCCGATGCGATCGCGTCGGTGCTGGCGCAGGATTTCGCCGATTTCGAGCTGATTCTCGTCGACGATGCCTCGCGCGACGATTCGCCGGCGATCATGGCGGACGCCGCCGCGCGCGACCGGCGGGTGCGCGTCCTGCGGCTGGATACGAACGCCGGCCTGCCTGCGGCGCTCAACCACGGCTTCGCCGCGGCGCGCGGCGCGCTGCACAGCTGGACCTCCGACGACAATCTGCTGCGCCCGCAGATGCTCGCGCGGCTCGTCGCGACGCTCGACGCGCATCCCGCGGCGGACATCGTCTATGCTGATTTCACGCTGATCGACGATGCGGGCACCGAGCTCGGCCGGTCGCGCGTCGGCCCGATCGAGCGATTGCTCCACGGCAACAATGTCGGCGCCTGCTTCCTCTATCGCGCGCGGGTGACCGAGGCGCTCGGCGGCTATGACACGGCGCTGTTCGGCGTCGAGGATTACGACTTCTGGCTGCGCGCCGCGCTGCGCTTCGCCTTCGTCGCGCTGCACGAGGATCTCTATATCTATCGCAAGCATGGCGGCAGCCTGACGAGCCAGCGCGCCGAGCAGATTCAGGCGCTGACCGCCGCGATCGTCGAACGCGCGCTGCCCGCGGAACTGCCCGCGCGCAGCCGCAGCGAAATCCTGCTCGGGCTCGCGCTGCGCAGCCGCAGCCGCTGGCGGCTCGACCTCGTGCGCCGCGCCTTTCGCGCCGATCCGGCGCATGTCGCGGCGCGGCTGCCCGCGATCGCGCGCTGGTCGCTCGCCGTCGCGCGCAACCGCATCGCCGCCTGAGCGGCCGCGCGCACCGCTGCCCGGTATTTGCGTTGCGAAATGCAACGAAGGCCCTATATTTTTTTGGCGCATGGGGCGATTTTACGTTAGGGCATTGGGCATGGGAAAATTACGCGAAGTCTTGAACGATCTCGATGGGGGCAATTGCGCCCTGCCGCTGGCGCTCGAGGCGATGGGCGAGCGATGGTCGTTCATGATCCTGCGCGCGGCCTTCAACGGCGTGCATCATTTCGAGGAATTCCAGCAGGAATTGAGCATCGCGCGCAACATATTGTCGAACCGGCTGTCGAAGCTCGTCGACCATGGCATCATGGCGCGCGAGGTGATGGCCGAGGACCGGCGCAAGGTGCGCTACCAGCTCACCGAAAAGGGGATCGAGCTGCTGCCCGCGATGATCGCGCTGCGCCAATGGGGCGAAAAATGGGGCGCGGGCGTGCCCTCGACCCCGGTGCTGGTCGATGCGCGCGACGAACAGCCGATCGGCCCCGTCACGCTGACCGCGCACGACGGCCGCGTGATCGGTTACAAGGAATTGCTGTGGAAGCATCGTTCGGAATTGCAGCCGCTCGGGCAAGCGCGCGTGCGCGCCGACGCGCCCGCGGCGGCGGTCGCGGCCGAATGACGCGCCCCGCCGCCGCCCGCCTTCGCGCGCGCAGCCACTGACATCGCCAACGTAACGACCCTCATGCCGCTGTTTCGCCTGACCTCGCCCGGGCCCTTCTTCGACAACAAGGTCCGCGCCTTCTGGAATCTGCAGATATTGGGCTGGGCCGCGTGGCTCGGGCTGCGCGGCGTGTCGGGGCTTGCCAACGGACAGGCCTTCACCTTCTTCATTCCGCAGACGATTTCGGCGATCACCGGCTTTTCACTGACGCTGATCCTGTCGGTCTGCTACCGCGCGCTGATTCATCGCCGCCCGCTGCTGATGTGGGGGGTCAGCTTCGGCCTCGCCGGGGTCGCGACCGCGCTCTGGGCCTTCATCGACGCGTGGGTCGCGCAGATCCAGAACCCGGCGAGCGAAGCGGGCTTCACCAGTCTTTTGCTCGGCGCGATGTATATCGACGCGACCTCGCTCGCGGCCTGGTCGGCGCTCTATTTCGCGATCAACTATTTCCTCCAGCTCGAGGAACAGAATGACCGCGTGCTGCGGCTCGAGGCGCAGGCGGCGTCGGCGCAGCTCGCGATGCTGCGCTATCAGCTCAACCCGCATTTCCTGTTCAACACCTTGAACAGCATTTCGACGCTCGTGCTGCTGAAGCAGGCCGAGCCCGCCAATGCGATGCTGTCGCGCCTTTCGGCGTTCCTGCGCTACACGCTCGCCAACGAGCCGACCGCGCAGGTCACGCTGGCGCAGGAGATCGAGACGCTGAAGCTCTATCTCGACATCGAGAAGATGCGTTTCGAGGAGCGGCTGCGCCCCCATTTCGCGATCGATCCCGCGGTGTCGCGCGCGCGTTTGCCGTCGCTTCTGCTCCAGCCGCTGATCGAGAATGCGATCAAATATGCGGTGACGCCGCAGGAGGAAGGCGCCGATATCACGATTTCCGCACAGCTGGCCGGTCAAAATGTCCGGATCACCGTGTCCGACACCGGCGCGGGATTGTCAGCCGACCCCACGGACCCCACCACTGGCGTTGCAACGGAATCGACCGGTGTGGGTTTAGCCAACATCAGGGACCGGCTGGCGCAGGCTTTCGGCGATCAGCAGAGGTTCGACGTCCATATGGGCGCTGATGGCGGATTCACGGTGGTGATCGAGTTTCCGTTCCAGCCCGACGGGCACATGACGATTGGAACCGAACGCACATGACGATCAGAACCATCCTGGTGGATGATGAAAAATTGGCGACCCAGGGCCTGCAGCTGCGGCTCGAAGCGCATGGCGATGTCGAAGTCGTCGACACCGCGCAGAACGGCCGCGAGGCCATAAGAAAGATCAAGACGCACAAACCTGACCTCGTCTTCCTCGACATCCAGATGCCGGGGTTCGACGGCTTTTCGGTGATTCAGGGATTGATGGAGGTCGAGCCGCCGCTGGTCGTGTTCGTCACCGCTTTCTCGGACCATGCGATCCGCGCCTTCGAGGCGCAGGCGGTCGACTATCTGGTGAAGCCGGTCGAGCCCGAGCGGCTCGCCGACGCGCTCGACCGCGTCCGCCAGCGCCTGACCGAAAAGCGCGGCGCGGCCGAGGTCGAACGGCTCAAGACCGTGCTCGCCGAAGTCGCGCCCGAAGCGGTCGAGGATTATGACGCCGAGGCGCAGCCCGACGCGCATGCCGCCGACCGCTATGAAAAGATGATCAACATCAAGGATCGCGGCCAGATCTTCCGCGTCGATGTCGACAGCATCGAGCGGATCGACGCCGCCGGCGACTATATGTGCATCTATACCGCCGACAACAGCCTGATCCTGCGCGAGACGATGAAGGACCTTGAAAAGCGGCTCGATCCGCGCAACTTCCAGCGCGTCCACCGCTCGACGATCGTGAACCTGTCGCAGGTGAAGCAGGTCAAGCCGCACACCAACGGCGAATGCTTCCTCGTGCTCGGTTCGGGCGCGCAGGTGAAGGTCAGCCGCAGTTACCGCGACGTGGTGGCGCGCTTCGTGCATTAAGCCAGCAAACGAATACCGTCATTGCGAGGAGCGAAGCGACGCGGCAATCCAGGATGGCGTAAACCGCTCTGGATTGCTTCGCTTCGCTCGCAATGACGAGACTTTCTAAAGCTGGTGCCCGGTCCGGTCGCGCTTCGTCGCGAGATATTGCTCGTTATATTTGTTCGTCGGCAGCGTGAGCGGAATGCGTTCGATCACCTCGACGCCTTCCTTTTCGAGCCGCGCGACCTTTTCGGGATTGTTCGTCATCAGCCGGATGCGCGGCACGTTCAGCAATTCGAGCATCCGCCCGGCGATCGCGAAATCGCGCGCCTCGACCGGGAAACCGAGCCTGAGGTTCGCATCGACCGTGTCATAGCCCTGATCCTGCAACGCATAAGCGCGCAACTTGTTGACGAGGCCGATCCCGCGCCCCTCCTGCCTGAGATAGAGCAGCACGCCCCACGGCGCGTCCGCCATCGCGTGGAGCGCGGCGTGGAGTTGCGGCCCGCAATCGCATTTGAGGCTGCCGAGCACGTCGCCGGTCAGGCATTCGCTGTGCAGGCGCACCACCGGCGGGTTCGCGTCGCGCTGGCCGATGACCAGCGCGACATGGTCCGACGCCTCCTCGGGCGAGCGGAAGGCGACGATTTCGGCGCTCTCGCTCGCCGCGACGGGCAGGCGCGCGCGCGCCGCGATTTCGAGGCGTGCGGGGTCGAGCAGCGCGGCGACGTCATCGACCGAGCAGCATGTCTCGGCCTCCCCCGCCGCCTCGCGCACGAAGAAGGCCGGGAGCAGCCCGGCGTGACGTGCCATCGTCATCGCGGCCGCCGCTGCACGTTCGCCGCGCGTTGCGAGGGTGCGAAAGGGGCCCTTGAGCGGGTTCGCAAGGTCGAGCGCCGGGTCGGCGATCGCAAGTGCCGCCGCGACCGTATCGGCGGCATCGGCGAGCCGCACCGGCCCGGGCGTCGCGGCGGCGCGCTGATTGGTGAGCTTGAGCGTGACGGCGCGCTCGCCCGACAGCAGCATGTCGCGACTGGAAAATTCGGCGAGCGCCGCATCGCGCGCGCTTTCGACCGCGAGCAGGTCGAGCGTGCCGTCGGGTCCCGCGACACTGAACGGCCAGCCGCGGCGCAGCGCGTCGATGGCGCGCGCCGCCCTTCGGGCTCCGGCATCGCTCAAAAATCGAACTCGGTGATCAGCGGGATATGGTCCGACGGCCGTTCCCAGCTGCGCGCCGGCTGGACGACGCGGTGCGACACGGCCTTCGCCGTCAGATCGGGCGTCACCCACATATGGTCGAGCCGGCGGCCGCGGTTCGACGCTTCCCAGTCCTTCGCGCGGTAGCTCCACCAGGTGTAGAGCGGCGTCGGCGCCGCGATGAAGTGGCGCCCGAGATCGACCCAGTTCGACGCCGCCTGCAGCCGCGCGAGCGTTTCGACCTCGATCGGCGTATGGCTGACGACATCGAGCAGCGCCTTGTGGTTCCACACATCGCTTTCGAGCGGCGCGACGTTGAAATCGCCCGTCAGCACCGTCGGGGTGCCGTTCAGCGCCCCCGACCATAGAGTCATGCGCTCGAAGAAGTCGAGTTTCTGCCCGAATTTGGGGTTCAATTCGCGGTCGGGAATGTCGCCGCCCGCCGGAATATAGACATTGTCGAGCCGCACCCCCGACGGCAGCGTCACGCCGACGTGGCGTGCCTCGCCGTTGGCCTGCCAGTCATATTTGCGCACGTCGGCGAGCGGCACCTTGCTGACGATCGCGACGCCATGGTGCATGCGCTGGCCGTGGGTGACGATATGCTCATAGCCGAGACGTTTGAACATCTCGGGCGGGAACAGGCCGCATTCGACCTTGGTTTCCTGAAGGCAGAGGATGTCGGGGGCTTCTTCGCGCAGGAATTTCTCGACGATGCCGATGCGCGCGCGAACGCTGTTGATGTTCCACGATGCGATGCTGGTGCGAGTCATGCGCTCGGCTCTATCGGCGCGGAAGGTTGTTCGCAATGCGATTGCGGCACCCGCCCGCTCCCCCACCCAGCCTCCCATTTCAGGATAAGCTGTCGGGAGGCTGGGTGGGGGAGCGGGCTGGTGCCGCCTGCCGCATTAGCGGCAGAAAACAACTCCAGACAAATTAAACCCCCGTCCCAGGGGCGGTGGAACGGGGGTTCAAGGTCAGCGTTCGTCACGCTCTTGAATGAAGGTGCCTGGCAACCCGGGTGGGGCAACAGGGGGAAACCCAAATCCGGGGCCGTGTTGGCGCCTTCGAGAGTTGGAATAGCCGGTGTTCCCTGTCGCCAAGCTGAACAAAAAGGCGCGCTTGGCGCCGGTCCTGCAGTTCGTCGATACAGGGCGACGGTTGGTCCGGAAAATCGCGCCGCTCCCGTTCGAGAGCGCCGCCATGCCGGAGCCCGGACGGTTAACGGCCGCGCCGCTTCGGGCGGGGATCGGTCCAGCGGAAGGCCGAATCGGCGACCGCGACGTTGAACTTCTGGTTGCTGAGGTCGATCCGGGTGCGGTTGTTCTGCGAATCGAGCGCGACCCAGCCGCGCAAGCGCAGCCCGCCGGGCGCCGCGCCGTCGCGAACGAACACCATGGTGATCGTGCCATATTCGGGGCGCTTCGGATCCTTGACCTCGACGCTCAGCACGTCGTTGTTCCCGGTCGGCAGGACCTTGGCATATTTCGACAGGTCGCGGTCGGGATCGAGCAGCGCGCCGAGCGGCGAGTTCTTCACCGGCCAGCTCTGCACCTGGTTGACCTCATAATCGATCATCGTCAGGCGGCTGCCGTCGCCGACGATCAGCAAGGGCACGCCCTTCTGGTACTGGAAACGGATCTTGCCGGGGCGCTTGAGCGTCAGCTTGCCCGACACGCGCTGGCCGTTGCGGTCGGTCTGGACGAAATCGGCGGTCATCGAACTGGTCGACTTGAGGTGCGACTGCACCGACGCCAGCGCGTTCGCCGGCTGGGCGATCGCGGGCGAGGCGATCGCGAGGCCGACGGCGGCAACGGGGGCGAGCGTCCAGGCGGCAAGGCGGGTCATCGTCTTCTTGGTCATTTGGTTCTCATTCTCGATTTTGCAGTCCGCTTTTTTGCAACCGGGCATTGAACCCGCGCTGAACTGTCGTTTCATCTCCCCGTCATCCCGGCGAAGGCCGGAATCTCGACCCCGCGTTTCAAATGCACCGGCGAGATCCCGGCCTTCGCCGGGATGACGGGGAGGGAAAGTTCCTACCGCGGCTGCCCATATTGGTCGGTGAGCACGTCGCGGCGGCCGACATGGTTCGGCGGGCTGACGATGCCTTCCTCCTCCATCCGCTCGATCAGGCGCGCGGCGCTGTTGTAGCCGATGCGCAATTGCCGCTGGAGCCAGCTCGTCGAGGCCTTCTGGCTTTCGGCGACGATCTGGCAGGCCTTGGCGTACATGCGGTCCTCGGCGCTGTCGCCGCCGGCGGGAGCGCCTTCCATCGCGAAGCCGCCGTCCTCGGGGTCCTCGGTGACGCTTTCGATATAGTCGGGGCGGCCCTGCGCCTTCCAATGTTCGGCGACCAGCCGCACCTCGTCGTCGGAGACGAAGGGGCCGTGGATGCGCGTGATCTGCTTGCCGCCGGGGACGTAAAGCATATCGCCCTTGCCGAGCAATTGTTCGGCGCCGGCTTCGCCGAGGATGGTGCGGCTGTCGATCTTCGACGTGACGTTGAAGCTGATCCGCGTCGGCAGGTTCGCCTTGATCACGCCGGTGATGACGTCGACCGACGGGCGCTGCGTCGCGAGGATCAGGTGGATGCCCGCCGCGCGCGCCTTTTGCGCCAGTCGCTGGATCAGGAATTCGACCTCCTTGCCCGCGGTCATCATCAAATCGGCGAGTTCGTCGACGACGACGACGATCTGCGGCAGCGGCTGGTAATCGAGCGTCTCTTCCTCATAGACCGGTTGGCCGGTGTCGGGGTCGTAGCCGGTCTGGACGCGGCGCCCGAGCGATTTGCCCTTGGCGAGCGCGCCGCGCACCTTGTCGTTGTAGGATGCGAGGTTGCGCACCGACAGCGACGACATCATCCGGTAGCGGTCCTCCATCTGCTCGACCGCCCATTTCAATGCACGGATCGCCTTCTTGGGCTCGGTCACCACCGGCGCGAGCAGGTGCGGAATGTCGTCATAGACGCTGAGTTCGAGCATCTTGGGGTCGATCATGATCATCTTCACCTGGTCGGGACCGAGGCGATAGAGGAGCGAGAGGATCATCGCGTTCAGACCGACCGACTTGCCCGACCCGGTGGTGCCCGCGATCAGCAAGTGCGGCATCGGCGCGAGGTCGGCGATCATCGCGTCGCCGCTGATATTCTTGCCGAGGATGATCGGCAGCGCGCCGGTCTGGTCCTGGAACAGCGCGCTGCCGATGATCTCGTGCAGCACTACCGCTTCGCGCTGCGCGTTGGGCAGCTCGATGCCGATCACCGTACGCCCGGGGATCGGCGCGATGCGCGCCGACAGCGCCGACATGTTGCGCGCGATGTCGTCGGCGAGGTTCGACACGCGGCTCGCCTTGGTGCCCGGCGCGGGTTCGAGTTCGTACATGGTGACGACCGGGCCGGGGCGCACCGCGGTGACGACGCCCTTGACCTGGAAATCCTCGAGCACCGATTCGAGCAGGCGCGCGTTGCGTTCGAGCGCCGCCTTGTCGATCTGTCCCGCCGGCCGCTCGGGTGCGGGGGCGAGCAGGTCGATCGAGGGCAGCTGATAGTTGGTGAACAGCTCGGTCTGCGGCTTGGGCCGGGGTTTCGAGGGCGCGCTACGCTGTGCGGGGTCGGCGATCTCGGGCGGGGCGCGGTCGACGGGCTCGGCCACCGCGCGCGGGCGCACGGCGGGCTCCAGCGAGTTCGACACCCGCTCGTCGGCGCGCGGCGCGCGGACGGGCTCGGCGATGCGGCTGCTCGTCGCGGCGGGCAGCCGGAAGCGCGATGCCCAGCCCTTTTCGAGGCGGAGCGCGCGCCACGCGAGCCACAATCCCAGCCCCACGAGCAACAGGATCGTCGCGAAGCGGATCAGCGCCGCGGCGGGTTCGCCCGCTTGTGCAAAGAGGGGCGCGATGGCGCCGCCGAGCAGCAGCGCGATGATACCGCCCCAGCCCGCGGGCAGCGGCGCGTTGGTCGCCGGCGACCAAAGCTCGGCGCCCAGCCCGACGAGCAGGATGCCGATAAAGCTGTAGGCGAGCTGGCGCGGCCAATAGGGCTGCGCTTCGCCGGTCCACAGCCGCCAGGCGATGATGCCGAGCAGCGGCAGCAGCAGCGCGACGCCGACGCCGCCGATCGACAGGCCGAGGTCGGCGAACCAGGCGCCCGCGCTGCCCATCCAGTTCGCCGCGGTGCCATGCGCCGCGGTGTTGAGCGCGGCGTCGGTGCTGTCGTAGGTGACGAGCGCGAGCGCGAGGAACAGCGTGAAGAGCCCGAGCGCCACCGCCGCCGCGATCACCAGCGATCGCGCGATGCTTTGGCGGAAAACGGTGCGCCAATCGGCCTTTGCGGGTGCGGCCTTGCGGCTTGCCATGCTCTTGTTCCGGTCCCTGTGAGTTGGTCCGGCGATATGCGCATGCGCCGGACTCGTCGTCAAGCGCGGCTCCGTCAGTTCAATCCTCCCTGCGGCGAAGCCGTGGGGAGGGGGACCGTCCGCAAAGCGGATGGTGGAGGGGCGGCGGCCTTGCGTCATGGCCCCTCCGTCAGCGGCTTCGCCGCTGCCACCTCCCCATCGCTGCGCGACAGGGAGGATCTTTGACTTTTCTTGAGGCTGAAAAATGCTCTAGGGCAAAGCCATGACCGAACTCCTGCGCAGCGATGTCCTGATTTCGGGTGGCGGCCTGGTCGGCCAGGCGCTCGCCCTTGCCCTCGCTCATCACGGCCTGTCGAGCCAGATCGTCGATCCCGCCGACCCGGTGGCGACGATCGCGCCGGGCTTCGACGGCCGCGCTTCGGCGATCGCCAGCGCGACGTGGCAGATGTTCGAGGTGCTGGGGATCGCGGACCGTCTCGCCGGTCATGGCTGCCCGATTCGCGCGATCAGAGTGGGCGACGGCGCACCCGACAGCGGGCGCGGCGGCGAGCTCGATTTCGTCACTGCGGGCGACGATCCGCCGCTCGGCACGATGGTCGAGAACCGCCAGCTTCGCCTCGCGCTCGCCGCCGCGCTCGCCGACGCGCCGCTGGTGCGGCGCTGGATGCCCGCGGCCGTCGCCTCGCGCGCGATCGACGGTCATGGCGTCACGCTGACGCTCGCCGACGGCACGAAGCTCGCGGCGCCGCTCCTCATCGTCGCCGAGGGCCGCCGCTCGCCGACGCGCGACGAGGCGGGGTTCAGCATTGCGAGCTGGTCCTATCATCATCATGCGATGATCGGCGCGGTGGCGCATGAAAGGCCGCATGGCAACGTCGCGCACGAAATCTTCTATCCCTCGGGGCCCTTCGCCTTGCTGCCGCTCGTCGCCGACGAACAGGGGCGGCATCGCTCGGCCTTCGTGTGGACGGTGTCCGAAAAGGACGGTCCCGGCTTCGCCAAGCTGGGCGACCGCGGTTTCACCGCCGAGCTCGAAAAGCGCGCGGGCGGCGTACTGGGTGCGATGGAACTCGTCGTGCCGCGCATGACCTATCCGCTGGGCTTCCACCACAGCGCCTCGATCGTCGCCGAGCGGCTGGCGCTCGTCGGCGACGCGGCGCACGGCATCCACCCGATCGCGGGGCAGGGCCTCAACCTCGGGCTGCGCGACGTCGCGGCGCTCGCCGAGGTGCTCGTCGACGGCGCGCGGCTCGGGCTCGACCTCGGCGATGCGGCGCTGCTTGCGCGCTATCAGCGGTGGCGGGGGCTCGACAATATGATGGTCAGCCTCGCGACCGACGGGCTGACGCGGCTGTTCGGCATTCCGGGGCGCACCGCCGCCGCGATTCGCCGCACCGGGCTCGGCGCGGTGCAGCATATGCCGGCGCTCAAGCGATTCTTCATGGACGAGGCGCGCGGCGAGGCCGGCGACCTGCCGCGCCTGCTCGCGGGCACGGAGGTCTAGGATTCTCGTCGCCCCCGCGCAGGCGGGGGCCGCTGGAAGCATGGCACAAGGCCGATGGCGGCCCCCGCCTGCGCGGGGGCGACCGTAAGTAATAATGCTTAGGCGCGCGGCAGGCGCCCGCTAAGCATGATCTCCTATCCCCGGCGGCGCGGCAACGGGCCGCGGACGATGGGGGACAGGACCATGTCGGCAAAAAGCGACGTACTCGAACAGGCGGTGACGGACTATATCCGGGCGCGGACCGCCTGCGATGCCGCGCCGGGGGCGCGAGCGCGGGCGGCCGCCGACCGGGCCTTCGCCCGCCTCGCCGCGCTGGCGGCGCCGCGCATCCGTTATTTCACGCGCAGCTACGGCCTTGCCGACGTCGCCGACGATGCGGCGCAGGTCTGCGCGATCGCGCTCCACCGCGCCGCCGAACGCTATGATCCGGCCCGCGCGCGCTTCACCACCTATGTGAACTGGCAATTTCGCGCCGAGCTGCAGGCGCTGCGCCACCGCCTCCACGGCGACCAGCGGTGCGCAGGGCGGCGGCAGGTGGCAGCGATGCTATCGCTCGAGGCGCTGGCGGACGAAGGGATGGACGAGCGGCTAGCGGATTCCGCGGCTGAAGAAGCGGTCGAACGGGGCGCCGCCGACCGGCTCGCGGGCCTCACCGCCGACCGGCTGGTCGCCGATTGGGCGTCGCGGCGCGAAAAAGCCCTGCTGCGAACGCCGCGCGGAGCGGCCGCGCCCGCGCGGGTCCGCGTGAAACTGCGCGCGGAAGGCGCGCTGATCCGCCGCCAGCTGACGCATGCCGAAGCGCCGCTCGAACGGCTCGGCGAGGCCGACCGCCACATCGTGCGCCGCGCCTTCGCCGACATGGCGCGGCATGCCGGCGCAAAGCCGCATTGAGCTCGATTATTGCAGCGTCGCGCGCCCGTCGTCGCTGTCGAAGCGGCCGAAGAATTGCATCAGCTGCACGACCAGCTCGGCGCGCGCGTCGATCGGCGAGGCTTCGAGCAGCGCCTGTTTCGCCGCCGCGTCGAACGGCGCGACCTGCGCGATGCCGTTGACGAGCGTCGCGTCGTCGAGCTGGCCGACCGAATCCCAGTCGACGACATAGCCCTGCCGCTGCGCGAACCGCTTCGCTTCGCGCTCGAGGCTCGCGCGCTCGATGCTTGCGAGCACGGCGTCGTCCTCGGCTTCGACCTCGATCTCGGCCTCGACCTGCCGGAAGGGCGTCGTGACGTCGAGCTCGCGCCGGACGCGAAAGCGCGCGACGCCTTCGAGCACGAGGTTGAAGCGCCCCTCGTCGAGCGCCTCGACGTCGACGATGCGCCCGACGCAGCCGACGTCGTAGAGTGCGGGGGGCTCGCGATCCTCCTCGCCGGGCAACTGGCGCGGCTGGATCATCCCGATCTGGCGGTCGCGCGCGAGCACCTCCTGCACCATCGCCGCATAGCGCGGCTCGAAGATGTGCAGCGGCAGGTGCAGCCCCGGAAACAGCACCGCGCCGGTGAGCGGAAAGATCGCGATCCGCTGGATGGTCAGGGGCGCGGTTTCGCCCATCAGCCGAAGAGGATCAGCGACAGGCGGCGGCGCTGCGCCGCGACCCACGGGTCTTCGAGCCCGACCGCCTCGAACAGCGACAGCAGCTTGGCGCGCGCCGCATCGTCGTTCCATTCGCGGTCGGCGGCGACGATGTGGAGCAGATTGTCGGCGGCGGCATCGCGCTGCCCCGCGCCGATCTGCGCGGCGGCAAGGTCGAAGCGTGCCTGATGGTCGGCGGGATTCGCGGCGAGAGCCGCTTCGAACGCCGCAAGCTCGCCGGCGTCGGGGGCGTCGGCGGCGAGCGCGAGGGCGCTCTTGGCCTGCGCGATCGCGGGATCGTTCGCCATATCGGCGGGCAGCGCCCCCAGCACTTCCTGCGCGCCCGCCGTATCGCCGATGAGCAGCATCGCGCGGATCAGGCCGCCGTGCGCGGCGGCATTGTCGGGCGCGATCTCGACGATCTGGCCGAAGATGCCCGCGGCGCGCGCGCCGTCGCCCTCGGCGAGCACGCTCTCGCCCATTTCGAGCAGCGGCGCGATCTCGACCGCGCGGGCGCTCGCCTCGCTCTCGATCGGCAGCTGCGCAAGCAGCTGGTCGAGCATCGCCTTCAGCTGGCTTTCGGTGCGCGCACCCGTCAGGTTGGCGACCGGCTGCCCCTGAAAGATCGCATAGACGGTCGGGATCGACTGGACCTGGAACTGGCCGGCGATGAAGCGATTCGCATCGACGTCGACCTTGACCAGCACAACGCCCTTGTCGGCATAATCCGCGGCGACCTTTTCGAGCACGGGGCCGAGCTGCTTGCACGGACCGCACCATTCGGCCCAGAAGTCGAGGATGACGAGGCTGGTCATCGACGGTTCGACGACGTCGCGGCGGAAGGCTTCGACGGCTTCCTTTTCCTGCGGGTTCAGACCGAGAGTGGCCACGAAAGGGGTGCTCCTGTTTTGAATGGCGCCATTTCCGCGCCAGCGGAAAGGACTCTTGCCCCGCTTATGTGGGATTTGCGGGCGATATGCCAACCCTTCGGAGAAAATGCGCAATCAGGGCTTGCCGAGTCAAAAAGCCGGTGCTAATCGCCCGCCTCACCCGCTGGAACCGACCGGTTTCCAGCCGCCAGAGCGGGCGTAGCTCAGGGGTAGAGCACAACCTTGCCAAGGTTGGGGTCGAGGGTTCGAATCCCTTCGCCCGCTCCATCGTTACCATATATTTTGACGGAACGTCCTTGCCGGTGGCGAGGGCGAGCATGTTTGCCAGCTTGCCGGAGACATAGATTGGGACGCCCTTTTGGCTTCCGGTAGCCGGGAAGACGTGGGCGCTGTTTATCAGGGCGCGGAGCTTGGGAATCACACCGCGATGTGAGCGGTCTCGTATCCACGATTGGGCGGCGGGACCGCCGGAAATGACGAAGGGGATGGCGCTCTGATCTGCGACCACCAATCCCTTGAGGCCCGCTAGATTTTCGCCAGCGGTCAAACGCGGGCCTGGCATCCGTGAGGGCTCCTGAAAATATTGTTATTCCAAGGTGCATTTTGCGATGACATCGGCTTCCGCCCCGCTGCCCAACGCGACCCGCGACAGGCTGATGTTCAGGCTGCCGCCGGTGCTCACTCGAAACGGCGCGGTGATGCGCGCCGTGTCGGCGCCTGTCGCTGCGAAACATTTGAGCGGCACCCCCAGCACGCGCCACTGGCCGGGCGCCATTTCCGCCAGTTCGGGTAGCGCAAGCGGACGGCCGCAGTCGGCGCCGTCGCAGCGAACCGAGATGGAAATGGGTGCCGAGGGCGGCGCGTCGAGGCGCAAGGTCGCAAGCAGCATGACGTCGCCGTTGGTTTCGCGCGACAGGTCAACCGCATTCTGCGCGTTGATCTCGATCGCGGCGCCGTCCGGGCCGGCGGCGATGGCGAATTGCCGTGCGCTTTCCTGAACCTCGTGATCGACCGCATGGACGGTCGCCCGTCCCGACAGGCCGGTAGCGGGAACCGTCGTCACGCGCAGCGGGTCGCCGCCATCGGCCTCAGACACGGTCAGCGACCAGGATGCCGCGGCCCGTCCCTTGTCGAAATAGACGCCGCCGCCGCTGCCCTCGTCGGCGACCCGGCTGTCTTGCGAAAGCCTTTTCCACGGCCGCGGTCCGTCGGCATAGGTCAGGCCATAGCCGAAGGGGAACAGCGTCGGCCCGTCATGTCTGGCCGTGGCCGGCCAGGCTGTCGGAAGGCGTCCCTGAAAGTCGAAGGCCACGCTGCCGTCCTTGCGGGCGAACAGCAGGTCGGCGACACCGCCGCCTTCGGACCCCGGAAGCCAGGCCGTGACAAAGGCATCGGCCTCGTTCAGCGCCTCGTTGACGAAGAGCGGCCGGCCGGTGATCATGACCGCGATCACCGGAATGCCTGCCGCTTTCAGCTTGCGCATCGTCGCGAAGGGACGGCGCAGTTCGGGGCGCAGTTGAAGCGAGGGAATGTCGCCCTGAAATTCGGCATAGGGGGTTTCGCCGAAGACGACGATCGCCGCATCCGGGCGCTGCTTATAGTCGCCATCGGGGGCGAGTTCGGCGCTGCCCCCCGCGGCGGCGACATTTTGCTCGATGCCGCGCCACAGCGAGGTCGCGCCGGGGAAATCGCCGTTGTCGAGCCCCGTGCCCTGCCAGCTCAGCGTCCAGCCGCCCGACTGGCGGGCGATGTCGTCGGCGCCGTCGCCCGCGACGAGGATATGCGCCTGCGGCTTGAGCGGCAGTACGCCGGTGTTCTTGAGGAGAACGAGCGATTTGCGAACCGCTTCGCGGGCGACGGCCCGGTGCTCGGGCGCGCCGAGCAGTTCGTAACGGCCCGAATAGGCACGCGCGGACGGCTTGCCCGCGTCGAACAGGCCGAGCCGCTGTTTGACGCGCAGGACGCGCAGGACGGCGTCGTCGAGCCGCGCCATCGGGATCGTGCCATCCTTCACCTGGGCCAGCGTGCTCGCGTAAAGGGCGCGCCAGCTGTCGGGCGCCATGAACATGTCGATCCCGGCGTTGGCGGCAACGGGGCAGCTGGCGTTGCTGCAGCCGGCGACCTGACCATGGGCATTCCAGTCGGTGACGACGAAACCGCCGAAGTGCATCCGGTCTTTCAATATGCCGGTGACCAGCCCCTTGTTCCCGGCGATTTTAACGCCCCGCCAGCTCGAGAAACTGGTCATGACGGTGGCGACGCCATTTTCCATCGCGGGAATATAGGGCGCGCCGTGGACGAGGCGCAGTTCGAGTTCGGACACGGTCGCGTCGCCCTGGTCCTTGCCGTCGACGGTGGCGCCGTCGGCGAGGAAATGCTTGGTGCTCGCGGCGACATGCGGCCCCGCGAGAATGGGCGCGGTCGATGGCGGACCTTGCAGCCCGCGGATCATGCTTCCGACATAGGAAGCGACGAGCGCGGGATCCGACGAATATCCTTCATAGGCGCGCCCCCAGCGATAATCCTGCGGGACGGTCACCGTCGGTGCGAAGGTCCATTCCTGACCGGTCACGCGGATCTCGATCGCCGTGATCCGGCCGATACGCTCGATCAGCCCGGGATCGCGCGCGGCGCCCAGGCCGACATTGTGAGGAAACAGGGTGGCGCCGACGATATTGCTGTGCCCATGCACGGCGTCGGTGCCCCACATCACGGGTATCGCCGGATCGCTATCCATCGACGCCGCGTAAAAGGCGTCGGCCAATGCAAGCCAGTCGCGCGCGGGCGCGAGGTCGTTGCCGCCGGGTCCGGAGTTCCCGCCGTTGAGCACCGAGCCCAGATGATATTCGCGCACGTCCCGAGGCGTCACGCTGCCGATGTCGGCCTGGATGATCTGGCCGACCTTCTGCTCCACCGACATGCGCGCCAGAAGCGCCCGGACATGGGCTTCGCCGCTCGCGGTGAGGACTTGCGGATAAGCAACTTCGGGCCATTGCTCGGGATGGACCGAGCTGGATTGGGTGCTCGGGACAGGAGCGGGCTGCGACGCCGCTGACGTGGCGGTTGCGGAAATCCCGGCAGCATAAAGCATTGTTTTAAGAAGCATAAATCCCTCTCCGGACGTGGCGTTTTTGCCAGAATTGGACCGAATCTCTCTATGTCAACCTTGACATAAAAAAGTTCAAATACCGGCAATTTCGAAAGTTTGTTTGACAACGTTGACAGAAATATGCAACAAAAATGGGGCACGGGGGTGATCGCCCTTCGAGTCTGCTTGTCGGCGTCGGCGAGTCGGTCCCCGTGAGACCAGGATTTCATTGTCCGCACACCAAGATGCGGTTTGGGAGGGATGGATATGATCAGCGGGACTTTGCGCCATCGGAGGATGTTGTTTGCGGCGGCATCGGTCTTGGCGATGGGATTGGCCGCATCGCCGGCGTCTGCGCAATCCGAACCGGCGGCCGGCGACGGCGCGGAAGCCGAAATCGTCGTGACCGGCTTTCGCGCGTCGCTGGAAAATGCGCTGAATGCCAAGCGCGATTCCAACCTGATCATCGAATCGGTGACGGCCGAGGACATCGGGAAATTCCCCGACCAGAATGTGGCCGAATCGCTGCAACGCCTCCCCGGAATTCAGATCGACCGCGAAAATGGGCAGGGGTCGAAGGTCCGCATTCGCGGCCTCGAGCAGAATGTGACGCTGCTGAACGGCGAACTTTTCGTCAGCGGGCTCGAAGTCTATAAGGTCGGCGAGGGCAATTATAACCGCAACGACAGCCTCGAAGGCGTTCCGTCCGAACTGATCGGCGGCATCGAGGTTTTCAAGTCGCCCAATGCCTCGCTTCTCGAAGGCGGTTTGGGCGGCATCGTCAACCTCAAGACCCGCAACCCGCTGGACTTGCGGGACGGCCTGACGGTTGCCGGCAATTTCAAGATGAGCAAGGGCAGCGAAATCGGCGGCTGGGAACCCGCCGGCGCGGCGGTGCTCGGCTATAATTTCAACGACCGGCTCGGGATCATCGCATCGTTCAGCTACGAACAGACGAACAATCACGTCAATGTCCTGGGTGGCGACAACCGCGGCAACTGGGCCTTTGCCGAGGGGCGCCGCGACACCGCGACCGTGCCGACCAACTATTATGCGCCCGAATATCGCTATATCACCGAC
The DNA here is from genome assembly GCF_900078365.1 of uncultured Sphingopyxis sp. Taxonomy (NCBI): domain Bacteria; kingdom Pseudomonadati; phylum Pseudomonadota; class Alphaproteobacteria; order Sphingomonadales; family Sphingopyxidaceae; genus Sphingopyxis; species uncultured Sphingopyxis sp. Next base: position 3,538,679 of record NZ_LT598653.1, on the reverse strand, counting down.
CGCGACCAATATCGCCGGCGGTGGGGCGCGTCGCTCGGGGTCAATTTCAAGCCGACCGACGAACTCGAGGTCAGCGCGCAATATTTCCATTCGGACCTGAAGATCGACACGCGCGAGGCGTCGGTGAAATTCCCCTTCGGGCAGGGCGAATCGCAGGGGCTGGTGGGCAGTTACAATATCAACGAAAACGGCGTCCTGACCGATGGGACCGTGCGCGCGCAGTCGGCCGAGGTCATTTCGTTCGTCGACGTCTCGAAGATCAAGTCGGACAATCTCCAGTTCGGAATCGACTGGGACAATGACACCAACTTCCGCGCGTCGATCATGGCCGATTATTCCTCGTCCAAGATGGGCCGCGAGGTGGCGAACAACGACGTGCGCTTCACTGCCTATGGCGTCCGCGGTCCCGGCACGTCGGGGCCGCAGCCGGGGTTCATTCCCAATCCGGCGGCGCCGGCGACCTTCGATTTCACATATAAGAACGGTGATTTTCCCAGCTTCGGCATCGCGCCGGGCAGCCCGCAGGACCTGTTCAGCAATCCGGCCTACGGCTTCTTCAAATCGCATTGGGCCTTTGGCGACCGGTCCGACATCAAGGGACATTCGATCCGCGCCGACTTCGGCTATGACGTCGATGACAGCGACACGAACACGATCACGCTGAGCGCGGGTTTTCGCTATGGTCAGCGCACGGTCGATTTCACCTCGGGCCGCTATCTCGCCGATTACAGCGGCAAGGGCGAGCTCGACGCGACCGCGATCCCCGAAGCCGAGCGCGTGCCCGGCTTCTCGTACAACTGGACGCCCTATGGTTATTTTCAGGACGGGGCGATCGGCTACAAGATTTGCGATCTGCCCGAAGCGAACAAGCCCGCGGCCTTTGCCGGATGCACCCGTTTCGGCAACTCGCCGGCCTTGATCACCCCCTATCAGACTTTGACGAGCAATCCCGAGCGGGTCGAGACGATCGACAATTTTGCCGGCGGCGGCCATGTCGCGGGCGACACCGTCCTCGTGGCCGACCGGTCACAGATGACCAATGCCCTGCAATGGATCCAGTCGCTCTATCCCGACACGCCGTTCAGCTTCTTCGCCGACCCCCTGCAGACCTATCGGGTCAAGGAGGAGACGAAGTCGGGCTATGTCATGGCCGACCTAGGCGGGCTCGACGATCCCTATCATGTCAATGTCGGGCTTCGCGTCGTCAACACCAGCCTGACGGTCGATCAGAACCAGCCGGCCAGCGCCGATCCCAGCTATTGGGGAACCGACAGCTGGAACGGGGTGCTGCGCGATTTCACCACCGACCGGGTCGTTCGGCGCTACACCGACTTCCTGCCGAGCGTGAATGCCGTCTTCGACCTCAGCGAAGGCGACAAGGTCCGCTTCTCGGCCGCCCGCGTCGTTGCCCGCCAGCCGCTGGTTTCGCTCGGGCAGGGTTTCGCTACCCAATTTACCCGCGACCCCGCGGACGATCTGTTCAAATTCACCAATGGCAGCCGCGGCAACGCCGAACTCGATCCGTTCCGCGCCTATCAATTCGACCTCGGTTTCGAGCATTATTTCGGAAATCAGGGACTGCTCTCCGCCGGCTTGTTCTGGAAGGAGGTCGACAGTTTCATCGTCAACGAAACCGTCGCCGTGTTCGTGAACGATCAGGCCGGCGGTCGGCTCGGGCCCGTATCGCAGCCTGCGAATGGATCGGGCGGCCGGGTGAAAGGGTTCGAACTCGCCGCGCAATATGCCTTCGACTTCGGCCTGGGCTTTACGGCCAACTATACTTTCTCGGACACCAGCACCGATTTCAGCACCGACTTCAGCGACAATCTTCCCCTGCCGGGCGTGTCGAAGCATTCGGCGAACGGGCAAATCTACTTCGAGAAATATGGGTTTGCCGCACGCGCTTCGTACAGCTGGCGCTCGAAGCAATATCTCGGGAACTTCGGCTTCGCCGACGGGACGACGACAAGAACGCTTGGCATCTACCAAAAATCCTATGGTCAGCTCGACGGCCAGATCAGTTACAAGATCACCGACAATTTCGAGGTCTTCGCCGAAGCGATCAACATCACCAAGGCCGACACCAGCGTCTATCTGCAGTTTCCCGAACTGCCCTTCCGCTATGAATCGGGTTCGCGGCGGATCTACGGCGGGGTGAAATTCAACTTCTGATTTCGGCATCCCCCGAAACATGGCAGCGGCTCTTCTCTTGAAGGGCCGCTGCTCCTTTTTGCGCGAGGCCCGTCGAACCATGCTCGATGGTGCGCAAACCCGCTCTTCGGCTAGGACGAGCTCGGCGGCGGTGCGGCCCAGCTCGGGCAGCATGGTCAACCGGTCGACGAACGCATGCGCATGGATGACCATCGTTCCCGGATCCTCGCCCGCGAGTTCGCGAAGCAGCATGTCGGTCGCGGTCTTCGCCATTTCCATGACAGGTTGGCGGATCGTCGTGAGGCGCGGCCACACCACGCGGGCGATCTCCGAATCGTCGAAGCCGACGACCGTGAGATCGGCGGGAACGTCGAAACCCAGTTCGCGCGCCGCGGACATGGCGCCCACCGCCATGTCGTCATTCTGCGCCAATATGGCGGTTGGCCGCAGCTTGCGCGACAGCAGTCGCTTGGTCGCTTCATAGCCCGATTCAAAGCTGAAATCGCCGGTTTCGATAAGTTCGGGCCGCTGCGACAGCCCCTTGGCGTCGAACGCCTGGCGATAGCCGATCAGGCGCTGGCCGCTGGCCGCGTGGGCCGGATCGCCCATGATGATCGCGATCGTCCGGTGTCCGAGCCCGATGACATGAGCAGCGATCTCGCGCGCCGCGGCGATGTCATCCATCGCCGTCGACAGGCCGACGTCGAGGCGCGACTGGGGCGCAATCCGGGCGAAAGGAATGTGCGCGTTCATCAGTCCGTCGAGAATCTCGGGGTGGTCGGATGCCGGTGGTGCGAGGATCACGCCGTCCAGTGCCGCGGATCGTACGAGGCTCACCACTTCGCGGGGGCGGTCCATGACCGATTCGACCGGCAGCACGATCAGGCGGTAGCGTCCGCCATGCAATCGTTCGAGCGCGCCCCGCTGCAGTTCGACCACATAGCTCGGGCTCGGCTTTTCATAGATCAGACCGATGAGATAGGATTGCCGCCGGACAAGGCCCTGCGCAAGAACATTGGGATGGTAGTTGAGTTCCTTGGCCGCGCGGAGCACTTTTTTGCGCAATGCGGGCGAGATATGCGGTTCGTTGTTGAAGACGCGCGACACGCTTTTCGGCGACACTTGAGCCAGCCTGGCGACATCAATGCTTGTCGAGCGCTTTCCTCCCTGAGCCATGCTTCAGCTCGTGACCGGATTGTCCTTCGTTGTCAATTGCGCGGTGCGGTTTCGGCCGCCGCCCGAATCCAATATGTCCGCCTTTTCAACCCTCCGTCACCACAAGGAGGGGGGGGCGGCCGGGAACCAATTCGGCGTCGGACTGTTCCAGCCCAACGAACCTTCCCGATCGATCGGCGGTCAAATTGGGGGAATCGCTTGCTTCGCGTCGTCCACTGCCTTTGCTGGCTGGCCTGCATCGCGATGACGGTGCAGGCCGGTGCGCTTCGGGCGCAGGTCGCTGCGCCGGCGGACGGCGCCGCGATCCAGGCACTGGTCGCAGCCCGCAAATATCCCGAGGCCGAAACGATCCTGCGCGGCCGGCTGAAGGCGCATGAGGCGGCGGGTACGACGGACTCGGCCGCCGCCGCGGGCGACGCCGAAACGCTGGCGTTCGTGCTCCTCATGACCAAGCGCGCCGGGGAGGCCGAGCCCTTGATCCGCGCGGCGGTGCGGACGCGCGAGCGGCTCGGCGACGACCGGGCGACCGGCCGCAGCCTCAACCGCCTGGCGTCCATCCTCCTCGAGCGCCGCGACCATGCCGAAGCCGAAGCGGCGGCGGGCCGCGCCATCGACCTGCTCGCCGCCCCGGGGCCGGCCGACGACCGGCTGATTGCCGCATGGGGCAATCTGGGACGCATCCTCGAAGCTCGTGATCGCCTGCCGGAGGCGATCATCGCCTATGATCGGGGGATCGCGGCTGGCCGCGCGATGCCCGGAGAAGGCGATGCGGTGGTGGCGGCGCTGCAATTGCTGCGCGCCGATGCCGAAACGGCGCTGTCGGCCTATCGCGAGCGCACGGCGGCACAGCGACGCAAGGTCGCGGCGGCCGCCGAAACGACGGCGCCCGACAGCCCGGAAACCGCCAAGGAACTCTATCTCCTCTCGCTTTATCTGGCGCGGCAGGGCGAGATCGACGAAGCCTCGACGACCGCCGAAGAGGCTTATGCGATACAGGCGCGAACGCTCGGCCGCGACCATGCCGATACGCGCGCCTCGCTCTATCAGCTTGCAGCGATGCTTCGCCGCGAGGCCGAAATGCGCCCGGCGGCCGGCACCGCCCCGCCGGCGCATGCTGACGCTGCGTTGTCCGCCGACAGCGACGAGGAAATCCGTCGGCTCATCGACCGCGGCATATTCGTCAGGGCGGAGGCCGCGGTCCGTGCGCGCATGGCGCGGCGCGCGGCAGACGCCGGCCCTGCCGCGGCGGCGACCGACAAGGAACTGCTCGCCAACATCCTCTACCTCACGGGGCGCGCCGACACGGCCGAAACGCTGATGCGCGATGCCGTCGCCATCCGCGAACGGCTGGGCGACGCCAAGGCCCGTTCGGCGGCGCTGCGGCGCCTCGCGCTCGTGCTGTCGGCGCGCGGCCGGTATGGCGCCGCCGAGAGCCACGCCCGCCATGCGATCGAGCTGGTGGAGCCGCTGGACGGGGAAGGCCGATCGCTGTCGGCGGCATGGGGCACGCTCGGCGAAATACTCGCCGGGCAGCGCCGCCGCGCCGAAGCCTCGGCGGCGCTGCAGAAGGCGATCGATCATGGCAAGGCGGCGCTCGGCGACGAGGATCCCTTCGTCGTCGAGGAGTATAACGGCTTTGCGCTGAACCTCGAGGAGATGGGCGATGTCGCGGGCGCCGAGGCGATCTATCGCCGCAACCTCGACATCCTTGTCCGCACCAAGGGGCGCGGCAGCCTCGAAACCGCTCGCACGCTCGCGCTGTTGTCGAACAACCTCGACCGGCAGGACAAGGCGCTCGAAGCCGAAGTGCGGTTGCGTCAGGCGATCGCGATCCGCGAGCGCCACCTCGGGCCCGGCAATCCCGACACGCTCCGCTCGCTCGGGAATCTCGTCGGCCTGCTGACCAGGGGCGGAAAATATGACGAGGCGAGCGCGCTGCAGGCGCGCGTCATCGCGCTGCGATCGGCACTGCCCGAACGCAACCGCGAGGAGAGCATCGGCGACCTCGGGCGGATGGGCGCGATCCTGACCAAGCAGGGCAAGCATGATGAGGCGATCGCCTATCAGCGCCGCGCGCTGGCGTTCGCGACCGACACGCTCGATCCCGGCCATCCCTATGTCGCGATCGCATCGATGGCGCTTGCGCGTTCGCTCGCGCGGAAGGCGCCCGAATCGGAAGAATATGTCGCGCTGATACGCAGCGCGGTTGCGCGCGCACGCGACGAGCGGACGCGCGTTCTGTCGGCGGCCGATGTATCGGGAGCCACCGCGGGAGAGCGCGCGGTCGCCGCCGCAATCAGCGACGACGACTGGTCCGGCCGCCCGGGCGCGGGAGTCTTCGCGCTTGCGCTGACCCTCAACGCCAACCATGCGACGGTCGTCCGCAGCAAGGAAGACGCGCTGCGCGCCGAATCCTTCCGCATCGCGCAGGATTCGGCGTCGAGTGCCGCGACCCGCGCGCTCGCCGGAATCGTCGCGCGCGAGGCGCTCGGCGACACGCCGCTTGCCCGGCTGGTGCGCCGCCAGCAGGATATTGCTTCGGAAATCCGCGATCTTAACCGCACCCTCGGCGCCGCGATGATCGGCGCGCCCGGCGCGGCGGCCGATGCGAAGGACCGGATCGGCACGCTCGGCCGCGAACTCGCCGGAGTAGAGGCGCGGTTGCGCCGCGCCCATCCCGACTATGCGCGGCTCGCGGTCCCGCAGTCGCTGAGCGAGGACGAGGTGCGCCGCCGCCTGCGTCCCGGCGAGGCGCTGCTGCTCGTCACCGAGGGCGAGCTTTATGATTTCACCTTCGTCGTCACGCCCCAGGGCGCCGGTTGGAATGCGGTGCCGCGGCTGCAATCCTATCTGCGCGGGACGATCGAAGCGTTCCGCTGCGAGGTCGACCCGCAAACCTGTTCGGGGATATGGACGGCGTCGCCGCTGTTCGAGCGCCGCTATGCCTGGGACCTCTATCGCTTCCTCGTCCAGCCGCACGAGGATCTGCTCGGGGATGTGAAGACGCTCTATGTGACGACCTCGGGACCGCTCGCCGATCTTCCCTTCGCGGCCTTCATCACCGCCGAACCCCAGGGCGAAGACACCGGCACGGCGCTCGCAGCGACCCCGTGGCTCGGCGACCGGTTCGCGATCGTCAACCTGCCGTCGGTCGAATCGCTGCGGATCGGCCGGCAGCAACCGGCAAAGCGCGGCACGCTTCCCTTCATCGGCTATGGCGCGCCCGCGCTCGCCGAAGTCGGCGGCAAGCGCGCCGTGAACGCGGACCTGTCGCCGCAGGCCGGTGCGGCCGGCCCCGCGCTCGCCGATCCCGCGCGGCTGCGCGCGCTCCGCTCGCTCCCCGGAACCGAGGTCGAGTTGAACGCGATGGCGCGCATATTGGGCGCGGATACGGCGTCGATCCATCTCGGCCGCGACGCGACCGAGGCGGCGGTCCGCACGGACGGCCGCTTGCGCGACGCGCGGATCGTCGCCTTCGCGACGCACGGAGTCCTGCCCGGCGAGATCGAAGGCTTCGCCGAGCCCGGCTTGATCTTCACCCCGCCGGAGCGCGCGACCACCGCCGACGACGGCATCCTGACCGCCGCCGAGGCGGCCGAGCTCGACCTCGCGGCCGAGTGGATCATCCTGTCGGCGTGCAACACGGGCACGACCCAGGGCGCCGGTGGCGGCCAGGCGCTGTCGGCGCTTGCCCGCTCTTTCCTTTATGCCGGCGCCGATGCGCTGCTCGCGAGCCGATGGCGGGTCGACGACAAGGTCACCGCGGCGCTCACGGTCGAAACACTTCGCAGCGCAAAGCGAAATCCCGGCGCGGGAAAAGCACGGGCGCTACAATCCGCCATGCGCGCGATCCGTACGGGGAAGCGCGAAGATGGATCGGCGGTCGAAGGCTGGACCAGCGACTGGGCGCACCCCGCCGCATGGGCGCCCTTCACCCTGATCGCGACCGGAGATTGATCCGCAGGCGAGCGGCCAAGCGAGACCTATGGTGGCGCCATCCGTGCGCCGCTCCTATCCGGCGACCTGCCCGGGCGTGCGCTCGAACGGATCGTCGCGCAGTGAACGGCCGGCCGTTTCGGGCATGTAGCGCAGCGCGGCGAGGCCGACGAGGCAGGCAAGCATCATGTAATAGGCAGGCATGAGCGGGTCGCCGGTCAGCGTGATGAGGCCGCTGCCGATCATTGGCGCGGTGCCGCCGAAGATCGAGGTCGAGACATTATAGGCGATCGCGAAACCCGCGAAGCGCACGGCGGTCGGGAACATCGCGGGGAAGGTCGCCGAGATCGTCGCAAGCTGCGGCACATAGAGCAGACCGAGCGCCATGAAGCCGATCAGCGCGCCGGCGAACCCCGTCCCGATCAGCATGTAGAGCGGCACGACGGCGAGCAGCAGCCCGACCAGCGACCAGCGCCACATCGCGCGGCGGCCGACGCGGTCGGACAGCGCGCCCGCGAAGGGCAGGAAGAGCATCATGAAGACCATGCCGATGATCGGCACGAGCAGCGCCTCTTCGTTCGACAGGCCGATCCGCCGCTGGAGATAGGTGGGCATGTAGCTGAGCAGCGAATAGTTGACGACGTTGAGCGCGACGACGAGCCCGCCGACGACGAGCAGCGGGCGCCAGTGATCGCGCAGCAATATCGCGACGCCGGGCGGCTCGCGCCGTTCGGCCGACGCCATTTCCTCGCGAAAGATCGGCGTGTCTTCCATCTTCGAACGCACATACATGCCGATGAGGCCGATCGGGCCCGCGATCAGAAAGGGGATGCGCCAGCCCCATTCGTGCATCGCTTCATCGCCAAGGTGCAGCGAATAGCCGAGCATCAGCGCGGCGCCGAAGGAAAAGCCCGCGAGCGTGCCGAATTCGAGGAAGCTGCCGTAGAAGCCGCGCCGGTCGTCGGGGGCATATTCGGCCATGAAGGTCGCCGCGCCGCCATATTCGCCGCCGGTCGAAAAGCCCTGAAGCATCCGGAGGATGATCAGCAGCGTCGGCGCCCAGAAGCCGATGCTCGCATAGGAAGGGATCAGCCCGACCGCGAAGGTCGCGCCCGCCATGAGCAGGATCGTCATCGCGAGCACCGACTTGCGTCCGATGCGGTCGCCGAGCGGTCCCCAGAACAGCCCGCCGAGCGGCCGGACGAGGAAGGAGATGGCGAAGGTCGCGAGCGCGAACAGCACCGCTTCCTCGGTATCGCCGGGGAAGAGTGCGGCGGAGATATAGGTCACGCCATAGGCATAGATGCCATAGTCGAACCATTCGACCGCATTGCCGAGCGCCGAGGCACCGACCGCGCGGTGCAGCGGCGAGGGTTCGCGAAAGGGGGGCGGGTGCCCCGGGGCGTGGATCGTTACGGGCTCTTCCATGGGTCACCTGTTTGCGGATGGGATTCGGTTGACGGTTCGGGGCCGGCGGGGTCGAGGAGCGCGGCGACGGGTGTCGTGCGCGGCAGGATCTGGAAATCCTGCTGTGCCGCGCCGGGCACCGGATCGCTGGTCGCGAGGCGCCACAGCCCGAAGCCGAGCATTGCCGCCGCCGCGAGCGCGATGAAGAAAAAGAGTCCGCCCGCACCCGCCAGCGTCATTGCGACGGCGGCGCCGAGCGGGCCGAGCGCCGCGCCGGCCGAATAGAGGAGGACGAGCTGCCCGCTCGCGGTGACGCGCTCCGAGGGCAGCAGGCGGTCGTTCGCGAAGGCGACGCAGAGCGGGTAGAGCGCGAAGCTGAGGCCGCCGAACAGCGTGCCAAGGCCGAGCAGCAGGACTCCGGCCGGCGCCATGGCGAGCGCGAGGCTGACGGCGAGGGTCGCGGCGAAGCAGGCGATGATGACGCGGCGCCGGTCGTAGCGGTCCGACAGGCGGCCGAGCGGCCATTGCAGCGCGACCCCGCCGAGGATCACGGTCATCATGAAGGTCGCGGTGTCGGCGAGGCTCAGGCCGATCCGGCGCGCGTAAATCGCGGCAAGGCCATAGAAGGCGCCGAGCAAGAGGCCGGTGATCCCCGCGCCCGCGACCCCGAGCGGTGAGGCTTCGAACAGGCGCTTGAGCGGCAGCGAGGCGGCATCCTCGAGCAGCGGCGCGGTTGCGCGGGTCAGGCAGACGGGGATGATCGCGAGCGTGATCAGGATCGAGGCGAGTTCGAACGGGATCTGCGGCGCCGTGTTGCCCGACCGCAAGATAAGCTGGCCGAGCGCCTGCCCCGAATAGAGCGCGACCATATAGCAGGCGAGCACCGTGCCGCGCGTCGCCGGTTCGGAACGGTCATTGAGCCAGCTTTCGACGCAGATGAAGACCCCCGCGACGCACAGCCCGTCGACGAGGCGCAGCGCCGCCCACAGCGCGGGATGCTGAAACAGCGCATAGGTGAGCGTGCTCGCCGAGAGCAGCGCGACGAAGGCGGCGAAGGCGCGGATATGGCCGACGCGGCGCACGACCTCGCCCGCGCGCAGCGCGCCGGCGACGAGCCCGGCGAAATAGGCGGTCGCGACGAGGCCGATCACCATCGTCCCGCTGCCCGCGCGTTCGAGCCGGAGGCCGATCAGCGTCGACAGGAAGCCGCTGCCCGCCATCATCACGAAAATCGCGACGAGCAGGCTCCGCACGGGCAGGATGATTGCGAACATCGGCCGCGCCCGGCCGCCGCGTCAGGCGGCGCGCCGGCCCTCCGCGCTGGCGTCCATATCCTCGACCAGCGCCTTGTGCAGCGCGCGCACCGCCGCGTCGAAATCGCGGCTTTCGACGATGAACTGGACGTCGACGTTGCGGATCTGGTGCTGCATCGCGATCATGCCAATTCCGGCCGCATCGAGCGCGCGCAGCGCGTCGGGGACGAGCCCGGGGCGCGAGATGTCGCTGCCGATCGCCGCGACCATCGCCACCGGCTGCGCCGAGATGGCGGCCTCGGGATAATGTTTCTGCAAATCGGCGATCACGCCCTTCACCGCGTCGGCGCTCGCCGACAGATAATGGGTGATCGTGTTGGCGTTCGACGATTTGCTCACGATCCACAGCCGGTGGCGCGTCAGCGCGTCGAGGATCGCGGCGTCATAGCCCTTCACCCCGACCATATCCTGCTCGAAAAAGGTCAGCGCCTGCATCTGGCGGATGCCGGTGACGATCTCGACGCGCGGCACGTCGGAGACATAGTCGCCGGTCACCAGCGTCCCCTCGTCCTCGCGGTCGAAGCTGTTGCGCACGCGCAGCGGAATGTCGGTCTGGCGCAGGCCGCGCCCGGCGCCGGGATGGATCGCCTCCATGCCGAGGTTCGCGAGCTGGTCGGCGACGTCGTAATTGGTGCGGCCGATCTTGCGCGCCTTGTCCTCGCCGACCAGCTTCGGGTCGGCGCTCGACAGGTGAAATTCCTTGTGGATGATCGCCTCGCGCGCGCCGGTGACGACCGCGAGCCGCGAGAAGGTCATTTCGGTATAGCCGCGCGCATAGCGCCGCACCATGCCGCCTTCGCAACCCGCATAGCCGGTGACGATCGGCAGGGTGGCGGTCAGGTCGATCGCCGCGAAGGCGTCGCCGATCCGTGCGTCGAGACTGCGTAGATCATCCTGGTCCCACAATGTCAGGTCGACGAATTGGGCGTTCACGTCGCGGTCGCGCAGCAGCAGCGCGGTGCTGTGCGCGCTGTGCGCCTCGCCGATCCCGGCGAGCAATTCGCGCACCGTCATCAGCTGTTCCTTGACGCAGAAGCGGCCATGGGCGCGCAGGCGCGCGAGGTCTTCGAGGCACGCCGCGACGGCGGCGATGCGTGCATCGACGAAGGCGTCGGCTTGTTCGCGGCTTTCGGGCCGGGCGAACATGCCGGCGTTGCGTTCGTGCATCGCGCGGCGGACATCCTCCATCGCTTCGCGCCAGCCGTCCGCCTCGTCGTCGGCGACGAAGCGGCCGTAGACGCCCGGCGCGCCGCTCTTCTTGTTCTCGAGCAGCAGGTCGGTCATCCCGGCATAGGCCGAAACGACGAAGATGCGGTTGTAGAGATCGGCGCCCGAGCGGCCCGCGATCAGCACATTGTCGAACAGGGTCGCGGTCGCGGCCATCGACGTGCCGCCGATTTTCTCAACGCTATGCCCGGTCATGCTGCCACCGCCTCGGCGAGCGGGCCGCGTTCGACCGCCAGCGGTTCGGGCTCGCCGCGATGCGCGAGGAACCAGGGACGCGGCTTGTCCACGCCGAACGGCGCTCCCAGCCGGTTGCTGACCGCATTATAGACGAGAAAGGCGTTGGCGCGCGGGAAGGGGGTGATGTTGCCGTTCGACCCGTGCATCAAATTGCAGTCGAACAGGATCACGGTTCCCGGCTTGCCCGTCGGCGCGACGATTCCGTGCCGGTGCGCGAGTTCGGCGAGGCTTTCCTCGTCGGGGACGCCATATTCCTGTTTCTTGAGCGAACTCAGATAATGATCGTCGGGGGTTTCGCCGACGCAGGTGAGATAGGTGCGGTGCGACCCCGGGATGACCATCAGCGGCCCGTTGTGCGGGGTATTTTCGGCGAGCAGCACCGACATCGACAGCGCGCGCATCCGCGGCATGCCATCCTCGACATGCCAGGTCTCGAAGTCGCTATGCCAATAGAACTCCTTGCCCTTGAAGCCGGGTTTATAATTGAGCCGCGACTGGTGGATATAGACCTCGTCGCCGAGCAGGAAGCGCGCGACGTCGGCGAGCCGCGCGTCGGCGGCGAGGCGCGCCATCACCGGGCTCTGCGCGTGAATCTCGAAGATCGATCGGATTTCGCGGCTTTGCGGCTCGGTGACGATCGTCTCGGCGTCGAGCGCAGCGGGGTCGGCGAGCAGCGCGCCCGCTGCCTTTTGCAGGAAGGCGACTTCGCCGGCCGCGAAGATGTCTTCGAGGACGATATAGCCGTCGCGGTCGAACTGCGCGGCCTGGGCCGGGCTGATCGGTGCGTCACCCGTCCATTCGCTATGGACGACGGGGTCCTGCCGCGGCCGCATTTCGGCCTCGGGTGCGTGGCGCGAGGGGTAGAGGTCTTGCATCGGACGTCTCCCTTTCTGGTTTGTGGTGGTCAGTCGGCGGCGACGAGATCGGCGTCGGCCGGATAGGCGCCCGTTTCGTCGTGGACTTCCTTGCCGGTCACCGGCGGGTTGAAGGCGCAGGCGGTCAAAATGTCGGTTTCGGGCCGCACGATGTGCCGGTCATGCTCGTTGAGCGCGTACATCACGCCGGGTTCCAGCCGGTGGATTTCACCCGTTCCCAGATCTTCGATGGTGCCGGTGCCCTTGAGCACGAAGACCGCTTCCAGATGATTCTGATAGTGCATCTTGAGCTCGGTGCCCGCGAACATCGTGGTGATGTGGAAGGAAAAGCCCATGCCGTCGTCCTTGAGCAGCATGCGGGCGCTCGCCCAGCCATCCGAGCGGACGTTGCGGTCGGATTTGCGGATGTCAGTGAGGTTGCGAACGATCATGTGAATATCTCCTGTGACTATTCGGCGGCGACGGCGTAATCGGCGGCCATCGCTTCGCGGATCTTGGTTTCGAGGATGTCGAGCCCGGTGCCGAGGACCGCGTCGTCGATCACGAGCGGTGCCAGCACCTTGATCACCTCGTCGTGCGCGCCGCTCGTTTCGATGATGAGGCCGGCGTCGAAGCAGGCGGCGGTCACCGCCGCGGCCAGTTCGCCCGATCCGACATTGACGCCGCGCATCATGCCGCGGCCGCGCACCTCGAAGCCATGCTCGGCGGCGATGCGGGCGATCCGGGTTTCGAGCAGCGCGCCGCGCCGTTCGACGTCGCGCTGGAAGTCGCCGCCGCTCCAGAAATGGCGGAGTGCGGCGGTCGCGGTGACGAAGGCGTGGTTGTTGCCGCGGAAGGTGCCGTTGTGCTCGCCCGGCGACCATCGGTCGAGTTCGGGGCGCAGCAGGGTCAGCGCAAAGGGCAGACCCATGCCCGACAGCGATTTCGCGAGCGTGATGATGTCGGGCGTGAAGCCCATATCCTCGAAGCTGAAGAAGCTGCCGGTGCGGCCGCAGCCGGCCTGAATGTCGTCGACGATCAGCAGCGCGCCGTGCGCCTTGGCGATCTCCGCGATCCGGCGCAGCCATTCGGGCGACGCGGCGTTGAGTCCGCCCTCGCCCTGCACCGTCTCGACCAGGATCGCCGCGGGGGCATCGAGTCCGCTCGACGGGTCGGCGAGCCGTTGTTCGAGCAGGTCGGCGGTGTCGACGTCGGGGCCGTAATAGCCGTCATAGGGCTCATGTGCGACGTGCGACAGCGGCACGCCCGCGCCGCCGCGCTTGGCGGCGTTGCCGGTGCAGGCGAGCGCGCCCAATGTCATGCCGTGGAAACCGTTGGTGAAGGCGATCACCATTTCGCGGCCCGTGACCTTGCGCGCGAGCTTGATCGCGGCCTCGACCGCGTTCGTGCCCGTCGGTCCGGTGAACATCACGCGATGGTCGAGCCCGCGCGGCTTCAGGATCAGGTCCTCGAAGGTCGCGAGGAAATCCTGCTTGGCATCGGTGTGGAGGTCGAGCCCGTGCGCGATGCCGTCGGCGGCGACATAATCGAGCAGCGCCTGCTTCAGGATCGGGTGGTTGTGCCCATAGTTGAGCGTCGAACAGCCCGAGAGGAAGTCGAGGTAACGCCCGCCCTGATCGTCGTGCATCCACACGCCTTCGGCGCGGCCGAACTGGCGCGGCATCGAGCGGGAATAGCTGCGCACCGCGGATTCGCGGCGCTCATAGATCGTCCGGTCCGGAATCGCGCCGGACGGCTGGGGTGTCGTAATCATGTGTCTATCCCTGTTCTGCGTCTATCTTCGTGCGGTCGACCGGCCCGATCCGGGCCAGATATTCGGTGGCGTGGGCGCCCGCGAAATGGGTTTCGCGCTCGAACAGCGCGCTGCGTTCCAGTTCGGCGTCCCATTTGCGGGCAAGGCCGCGGAACAGCCCCCATGACGCCTGATTGTCGGCGGTGATCGTGGTGATCATGTGGGTCACGCCGTCTTGTGCCGGCCTCGTGAGCAGCTCCGCGATCATGCGGCTCGCAAGTTGCTTTCCGCGTCCCTCGCTGGAGACGGCGACCTGCCACACGAAAAACGCCGTTGGATCCGATGGCGGGCGATAGCCCGACACCCAGCCGACGATCCGTCCCGCCTTCTCGGCGATGACGCAATGGTCGGCGAAATGTTCGCACTGGAGCAGGTTGCAATAGCGGGAATTGCGATCGAGCGGCGGGCACGCCGCAATCAAGGCGGTGACGGCGGGGCCGTCCGCCGCGATGGGTCGGCGGAACCGCACATCGGCATCTGTGGCCGGAATCGCGTCAAAATCTTTCCCTGGAGGCAATGACTCTTCGTCTTTTTGCCGATCTAGTATCTTTCATCTCCTGAAATAAATTTCGGATTTTGGTGGCCTGGAAGGGCCATGATTCGCGCAAAATATAAGGATTGAGGCCGATCGTTCAACCCGCCGCCCCAATTTTATTTCATATATCGAAATATACGACATTGCCGTGTCACGGGCGGCGGCAGGGATAATGCGTTGGCGCGCACGGGACGGACGGCTAACAGGATGGCATGGAGTCCGAGATTGCGAATGCGACGTTGAAGGCCTTGCGGCGCGTCCTGCGCGCGACCGACGGCGGCACCCGCCGGCTTGCCGTGGCAACGGGGCTGACGCCGTCGCAATTGCTGGTGCTGCGCGAGATCGACGCGGGCGAGGCGGTGACCCCGGGCCTGATCGCGCGGCGGCTGCAGTTCAGCCACGCGACGATCACGGCGATCGTCGATCGCCTGGTCGCCCTCGATCTCGCGTCGCGGTCGCGAAGCGATCAGGACAAGCGCCGCGTGCTGCTGGAGGCGACCGCGAAAGGGCGCCGCTGCCTCGCCGAGGCGCCCGACATGCTGCAGGAAATATTCGCGGACCGCTTTGCCGCGCTCCCCGCATGGGAACAGGCGATGCTGCTGGCGGGTGCCGAGCGCCTGGCCGATTTGCTCGGCGCGGGCGACATGGACGCGGCGCCGCTGCTCGATGCTGGGGCGATCGACCGGGCTTAGGGTCTCGATCCCAAAAGACAGGCCTCCGCCAGCGTCCGCCCTCGTCCCGTCAGACCATAGCGGCTCGCCGGCGGGCGCATATCGAGCAGCTCGCGCGATACCAGCCCATGCTTGCTGAGTGCGCTCAGTCCCTGCGACAGCGCGCGCGGCGTTGCGGGGGCGAGCAGGCGCGCGAGCGCGTTGAAGCGGTCGTGCCCCGCGCCGATGCCGGCCACGAGCGGCAGGCCCCAGCGCGTCGCGGCGCCGGGGGGCAGGCCGAGCGCGCTCTGCGCTTCCGCGATCGTCGCGGCGCGCGCGGCGGCGGCCGCGCCCTCTTGGGTCAGGATATATTCGGGGCGGAGCGGGTGGCCGTGACCAGGGTTGCGCCGCACCCAGCCGATCGCCTGCGCGGACTCGAGCGTACGCGCGCAACTGTCGCGCGCGAGGCCGAGCCGGTGGATCAGCTCGACGAAGCGCGCGCCCTTGTGCGCCGCCAGATCGGCAAGCAGCGGTATCAGCCAGCGATGGGCGCCAAGCTGAACGAGCAGCGGATCGGGCATGGTTGACGGCATTTGCAACTAACTATACAAACCAGACTATCGAGGCAAGCGATATGGCGCGGGCGATTCTTCGTTGCGGCGGATCGCTTCGTGAAGAGGGAGACATCGCATGGCGTTGCAGATCGGATCCGAACTCACCTGTTCGATGGGGGTGAAGGACATGACCGCGGCGATCGCCTGGTACGAGCGGGTGATGCTGTGCGAACTGCTTTATCGCGCCGACGAGATCGGCTGGTGCGAGCTCAAGACCCCGATGGCGGGGGTCCATATCGGGCTGAGCGAGGTGGAGAGCGTGGGACAGGGCGGCGGTGCGACCAATGTCTTCGAGGTCGCCGACATCGAGGAAGCCAAGGCGCACCTCGATGCCGAAGGCGTAAGGCAGGACGGCGGCATCCAGCATATCCCGGGGCTGGTGAAACTGCTCACCTTCTACGATCCCGATGGCAATGCCTTCATGTTCTCGCAGTCCGAAATGGCGCCATGACGCCGTTCGGGTGGATGGCTGCGGCGCTCTTTGCGTCCGCGGCGCCCGCCGCCGAAGCACCGGCGCTGACCGCCTGGCACGGAAGCTGGGCCGGCGAGGGCGAGGCGTTCGGCAAGGAGGCGATCGCGACGCTCGAGATCGCCCCGGGCGAGAGGATGGCGCGACGACGCTGACCTATCGGCTGAGCGTGGCAGGAACGCCGCCTTTCGCCTACTCCGCCGCGGCGAGCTGTCGCTTCGATGCGAAGGGGCGGCTGCGCGGGAAATGGATCGACAGCACTGGCCGGACGCGCGCCATCGCGGGCGGAGCGAATGCGGCGAAATGGTGGACGCATTGGGGCGCCGCCGATGTCGAGATCGGCCGCTCGACCTATGTCCTCGATGCGGATGGAGGGCTCGTCGTCAGCGATTCGGTGCTGGAAGAGGACGGCAGCTGGCGCAGCTTTGCCGTGCTGCGCTACAAGCGCAAAAACCCCTGAAAACCGCCGATTTCTGACGGAAACCCTGTTGCGCACAAAAAAAGAGGGCCGGGACTTGCGTCCCGGCCCAGCCTTTCAGGCTCTCCCCTCCTGAAACTGTTGACCCAATGAATGCCATATTAATGTCATGTTGGAAAGGCAAAAATTGCGGCCATGCTGCACAAATTTCATGCAGCATTTCAGGGCGAAAAAGGGGCGGGAGCACAGCGCACCCGGCCCCTTCCCGCTCCTCAGAACCCCTTTCGCACCGTAACGCCGAAGGTGCGCGGCTGGTTCGTCGCGAAGCCGAGCCGCGCCCGCCCGCCGCGCTCGCGGTCGAAGGCGAGCAGCGCATTCTCGTCGAACAGATTGTTCACATAGACCGAGACTTCGAGCTCGTTCGGGAACTCGATTCCGGCGCCGAGATTGACCAGCTGATAATCGGGAAGCTTGAGGTCGAGCGTCGTCGCCGAGCCGACCGGCGCGCCGCCGAAGGTGAAGCCGTGGACGAAGGTCCGCGGGTTGTTCTCCTGATCGCCCGGCTGCGTATAGCGGCTGCCGACATGCTGGAAGGAGGCGGTGACGAAGGCGTTGGTGTCCGACGACGGGTCGATCGGAAAGCTGTAGGTCGCGTTCGCCGCCATCTGGAACTTCGGCACCGAGGGCAGGCGGTTGCCGTTGCGGATGCCCTCGATCACCGTGCCGTCGGGGCGGGTCAGCGTCGAGTCGAACTCGGCCTCGACATAGCTTCCCGACAGACCGAGATCGAACCCGGTGAAGGGGCTCGCCGATAGCTCGAATTCGAGCCCCATCGTGTGCGCGTCGGCGTTGAACACGATGCGTGACGAACAGCTTCCGGCATCGGCGGTGACCTGCAGATTGTTGATCTTGGTATAAAAGCCCGCGGCGTTGAAGGTGATGCCGCCGAACTGGGCCTTCACCCCGCCCTCATAGTTCCACAGCGTTTCGTCGTCGTAGCGCGGCCGCCCGCCGAAGGTCTCGGCATCGGGGCCGTTCGGCACGCCGCCGTCGCAGAGCGGCAGGTTCAAGGGATCGTTGACGCCGCCGAGGCGGAAGCCCTTCGACGCCTGCGCGTTGAGCGTGATGCCGTCGGCGACGTCGTAGCTCAAGAGCAGGCGCGGCGAAAAACCGGTCGATGAGGTCTTGTCGCGGTCATTATCGCCGTTCGTGAACAGCCCGCCCGATACGAAACGCCGCGTTTCGTCGAAGGCGTAATAGCGGCCGCCGACCGTCGCGGTGAGACGCTCGGTGAAATCATAGCTGACCTCGCCGAAGATCGCGATTTGCGACAGGTCATAGGGGATGTCGGCATTGTAGGGCGAATTGGGGCCGAAGCCGTTCGCCACTGCCGCAGAGGTTCCGTCGCCGAGCGTCGCATCGGTGACGGCATCGTAGCCCGGTGTCGGTAGGCGCTGCGTATAGTCGCGCTTCACATTCGCGTAATAGCCGCCGATCAGCCACTGGAAGGGGCCGCTGCCCGCCGAATTGACGCGCACTTCCTGCGTGAACTGCTTGACCCCGGTGGTGTCGACGAGGTTCGACGGGAGCAGGATGCCCGCGTCGGGGAAGCCGAGGTCGGCCGATACGCTGCCGGTGAGCGCGCTCGCGTCGCGGCTGACGAGAATGTCGCGGTCGGTATAGGTCGTGACCGAGGTCACGCCGATGACGTCGCCGGCATAGTTCATCGTGAGGTCGAACAGCTTGACCTCGTCCTCGAACGCCTCGTCGAGCAGCAGATATTGCTGGCGCTCCTCGAAGCTCACCTGCGGGCGGGTCGTCGTGAACTGGTTGGCGTAGAGGTTATAGACTTCCTGCCGGTTGAAACCGTCGGTCGTGACCTTCTGATAGAGGAAGCGCGGGGTGATCGAGAGATTCTCGGCGGGTTCCCAGCGGAGCGACACGCGCCCGCCATAGCGCTCGCCGTCGTTGACATCCTCGCTCTCGCCGCCGCCTTCGCGCAGCGCGTTGATGAAGCCGCCATAGCGCGTGTAATAGCCGACCGCGCGCATCGCGAGATTGGAGCTCAAGGGCAGGTTGATCGCGCCCTTCAAATGACCGCCGAAATCGTCGCCATCGACGAGGTTCACATTGCCCTCGACCTTGCCCTCGACGCGGTCGGTGGTCGGCTGGTTGGTGATATAGCGCAGCGTGCCGCCGACCGATCCCGAGCCGAAGAGCGTGCCCTGCGGTCCGCGCAGCGTCTCGACGCGGTTCAGATCGAACAGGTCGAGGTCGGGCGTGAAGAGCGAGAGCGAGATGACCGATTCGTCGAGATAGACGCCGACCTGTTCCTTGACGCCCGGCTGGTCGCGCGCGATCTGGCCTGCCGAAACGCCGCGCACCGACACCTGGCTCTGTCCGGGCCCGAGATTCTGGACGGTCAGGCCCGCGACGTTGCGCGACAGATCCTCGATCGTGCTCGCGTTGGCGCGCT
The DNA here is from genome assembly GCF_900078365.1 of uncultured Sphingopyxis sp. NCBI lineage: Bacteria > Pseudomonadati > Pseudomonadota > Alphaproteobacteria > Sphingomonadales > Sphingopyxidaceae > Sphingopyxis > uncultured Sphingopyxis sp. Next base: position 3,519,403 of record NZ_LT598653.1, on the reverse strand, counting down.
CGATCGCCTGCTCGGTCTGGGCGTTGATCGAAAAGGGAACGTCCTGAAGGCTCGCGTCGCGCTTGGTCGCGGTGACGATGATCTCGTTGCCGTCATAGCTGCCCGATGGCGCGTCCTGCGCCGCCGCGGGGGCGGTCGCGGCGAGCGCGAGCAGCGACAGGCCGCCCAGCATGTGGGACCGTATAAGCATCCTTTTTTCTCCTCCTGTAAGCCGGTTCTTCGACCAGCCTGGCAGAGGAGTGCGCCTGCGGACCAAAAGTTGCACGAAACGCGGGAGGCGCAAAAATTGGCCGGAAGCTGTTGCCTCGCGGCCACAGTATAAAAAGAGGCCGGGACCCGTGTCCCGGCCAGTGGTTCGCAGGAGGAACCCCGTGAGGACCCCGCCGCCGCCGTTTGAAAGGAGAGAGAGCGTGCGGCGACGGGTGTCCTGTCTCGTCAATAGTTATAGGCGCGCTCGCCATGCTCGCCGAGGTCGAGGCCTTCGCGTTCGACCTCTTCGGTGACGCGCCCGCCGGTGATTGCCTTGGCGATCGTGAAGGCGATGGCCGAACCGGCCGCCGACCAGGCGACGGCGACGAGCACCGACTTGATCTGGATGCCGAGCTGCGCGCCGAGGACATAGTCGTCGCCCGCCGGACCGCCGAGCGCGGGCAGCATGGTGACCGCGGTCAGCACCGAGCCGATCAGGCCGCCGATGCCGTGGATGCCGAACACGTCGAGCGAATCGTCGAAGCCGAGCTTCGGTTTGATCTTCATCACGAACCAGCAGCAGACGATACCGGCGATCGCGCCGAGCAGGATCGCGCCGAACGGGCCCGAATTGCCCGCGGCGGGCGTGACCGCGACGAGGCCGGCGATCGCGCCCGAGCAGGCGCCGAGCAGCGAGCCCTTGTGACCGAGGGCGCGCTCGGTGAGCATCCAGAAGAGGACGCCGGCGGCGGTGGCGGTGAAGGTGTTGATCAGCGCAAGACCGGCCGAACCATTGGCCTCAAGCGCCGAGCCGGCGTTGAAGCCGAACCAGCCCACCCACAGGAGGCCGGTGCCGATCAGCGTCATGGTCAGCGAGTGCGGCGCCATGATGTCCTTCTGATAGCCGCTCCGCTTGCCGATGATGAAGCCGCCGACCAGCGCCGCGATGCCCGCGTTGATGTGGACGACGGTGCCGCCCGCGAAGTCGAGCGCCCCCCAGCCGAAGATCAGGCCGGTCGAGGCATCGTCACCGCCGAGATACCAGACCATGTGCGCGATCGGATAATAGACGATGGTCAGCCAGACGATCGCGAAGACCATCACCGCCGAGAATTTCATTCGCTCGACGAGCCCGCCGAGCACGAGCGCGACGGTGATCGCCGAAAAGGTCATCTGGAATGCGATGAAGACGAATTCGGGGATGACGACGCCGTCGGTGAAGGTCGCGACGGTCGAATCGGCGGTGACGCCGGCGAGGAAATATTTGCCCGACGAGATGAACTGGTTGGCGTCGCCGCCGAAGGCGAGGCCATAGCCGTAGATGACCCACAGGATCATCGCGAGCGCCGCTACGGCAAGCACCTGCGTCAGCACCGAGGCCATGTTTTTCGTGCGGACGAGGCCGCCGTAGAAAAGCGCGAGGCCGGGAACGATCATCGCCATGACGAGCACCGTTGCGACCATCATCCACGCGGTATCACCCTTGTCGGGAACCGGGTCGGCAGCCGGCGCGGCGGCGGCTTCTTGCGCCCAGGCGGGCAGCGCGGCGAACAGCGCGAGGCCCGCGGCCCCGGCGCCCGCCGCAATCTTGTTTGCGAACTTCATTGCTTCCCCCTTTGTCATTACAAAGCTGCCTCGCCGGTTTCGCCCGTGCGGATGCGCACGGCCTGACCGACGTCGAGCACGAAAATCTTGCCGTCGCCGATCGAACCGGTGCCGGCGCTTTGCTGCAGCGTCTCGACGACCCTTGCGGCGAGCGCGTCGTCGCAGACGAGTTCGATCTTCACCTTCGGCACCATGTTGGTCGCATATTCGGCGCCGCGGTAGATTTCGGTCTGCCCCTTTTGCCGGCCGAAGCCCTTGACCTCGGTCACGGTCATGCCGGCGATGCCGAGCCCGGTGAGTGCTTCGCGCACCTCGTCGAGCTTGAATGGTTTGATGATTGCCAGGATCAGCTTCATGACGCCCCCTTTTGCTAATGGCACCATGTTGCACTGCAACGGCCGTGCCAGATTACGGCGGGGCGGCGAAAGTTGACATTTTGTGACGGCTTGAGCGTCATGGACGCACCGGATCGTGCGTTTGGTGGGCAGGCGAGGCAGGGGATTGCCTAATTTTTGGGCAGCATTGTTCCCCTCCCGCTTGCGGGAGGGGGTAACCGTTTATTCGGAAGCCCTGGTGAACCGCGCCCAGATAGGCAAGTGATCGGACGCGCGCGCTGCGAGCGCGCTGCGGTGGACGCCCGCCTCGACCGCTTCGAGGTCGGGGGTCGCGAAAATCCGGTCGAGCTTCGCGACCGGGCGGCGGCTGTGGAAGCTGTGGCCGGTGTCGACGAGGCGATGCTGCGCGCCGAAATCGGCAAGGCAGCCGCCGGTCGCGCGCCATTCGTTGCAGTCGCCCATCAGGATGGTCGGCAAGGGCTCGCCCTCGGCGACATGGTTCAGGATCGCGCGCGCCTGCTGGCGGCGGCGCAGTCCCGAAATATCGAGGTGCATGCCGACGACGCGCAGCCGCGTATCGCCGATGCGCACCGTCGCCGCGACGGCGCCGCGCGGTTCGAGCGTCGGCAGGTGGAGCGCATGGCTTTCCTCGACCTCCGCCCCCTTGCGGACGAGCAGCGCATTGCCGTGCCAGCCGATCGCATAGGGGCGGCCGCTCAAGAGGTCGACGGGGACATAGTCGCTATGGTCCGCGAACATGTGCGGCGGGATCGCGCTCGCGCGGGTGCCGAAACGCCGGTCGGCTTCCTGCAGCGCGACGATGTCGGCGTCGAGTTCGCCGAGCACCGAAAGCACCCGGCCGGGATCGCGGCGGCGGTCGAGCCCGATGCCCTTGCGCATATTGTAGCTGGCGACTTTTATCATGGAAGAGTTTGGCACTACCCTCTTTGCCGTTCGTGCTGAGCTTGTCGAAGCACCGTCCTCTCTCCCTTCAAAAGGAAAAACGGTCCTTCGACAAGCTCAGGACGAACGGAAGAGGGATAGGGTTGCGCCTAATTGGCCTCGAACTCGGTCATCAGCGCGCGTGCTTCGTCCAGATCCTCGTCGAGCACCATCACGCGCACCGGAATGAGCAGCCCTACGCTTTCGGCGATATTCATGCCCGCGTCGAAACAGACCGCATGGACGCCCGCGCTTTCGAGCCGGCCGCGCAGCAATTCGGCTTCGGCCCCATTGGGCAGGCGGACGAGTTCGACGAGCGGCATCAGGCGGTCTCTCCGGCAATGAAACGGTCGGTCGGCCGCGTCGGCAGGCCGTCGATGCTCTGCGTGCGCTCCTTGAATTTCTCGACCCACAGGGCGCGGTCGGCCTGGCGGTGATATTTCTGCAGCGTGTCGCGCTCGTGCTGCAATTCCATCATCGGCACGCCCCAGCCGCAGCTCGTCTGCACGCTCGTCACGTCGATCACGAAAATCTGGCGCGTGCCGGGAAGCAGCGTGAAATGGACCGCGAGCGCGTCCCATTCCTCGTCCTGCGGCAATATCGGACGGCCGCGACCGTAGATGCGCAGGATCAGCGCGCTGCGGTCGAAGGCGCAGAACATGATCGTGATGCGTCCGTCGGCGGCAAGATGCGCGTGGGTTTCGTTGCCCGAGCCGCCGAGGTCGAGATAGGCGACTTGGGCTTGTGACAGGACGCGGAAGCTGTCGGCATAGCCTTTGGGCGACAGATTGATCCGGCCGTCGGCGGCGGCGGTCGCGGTGAAGAAGACGGGCTGCTTCGCGATGAAGGCGATATGCTTGTCGGTCAGCGTATCGGTGAATTCGGCCATGGCTGCTCTCCGGTTCGCGCCCGCCCTATCACCAATTCTTGCCCTCTTCTATCGCCGCTTCCTCGTCGGCACGGGTCGCGCGGCCGAGTGCTTCGTTGCGGTGCGGGAAGCGACCGAAGCGGTCGACGATATCGAAATGTTTCTGCGCATAATCCTGGAACATCGGATCGTCGAACGCCGCGAACAGGCGCAGCGATTCGCGCTGGTCCGCGAGATCCTCGCTGTGCTGAAAGGGCAGGCAGGCGAACTGGCGGCGCTCGTCGGGCCAATCCTCGTGCCAGCCGCGCGCGACGATGCCGCGCGCGATCGCGCGGGCAAGGCTGTCGGTCGCGAAGGCGTCGGCGTGGCCGCGATAGATGTTGCGCGGCACCTGGTCGAACAGGATCGTCGCCGCGAGCGCGGTGTCGGGATCGGTCAGGAAAGCCTCGGCGGGCTGCGAGCGGAGGACTTCGTGCCAGCCCTCGGCTAGCTCGCGGACCTCGGCGTCGAAATCGGGGCCGCCGCCGTACCAGTCGTCCATGCCATGGTCGTCGAACCAGAAGGCGAGCAATTGCTGCGCCCAGTCGGCGGGGGGAACATTTTCATTTTCAGCCAAAATCTTCGTTCCCTGTAAAACGTCATCCCGGCGCAGGCCGGGATCTCGACCTCGCGTTATCCCGCACCGGCGAGATCCCGGCCTGCGCCGGGATGACGAATGTAACCGGGATCGAACGGCGCGCAACCGCGCTGGATTCAATCCGCCTTCGCTTTCCGATAGGGAACGAATTCGCCGAGCGAGACGAAGCCGCTATACATATGGCTCGTCCGGTCGTGCAGTTCGAGCGTGTCGATGCTGCACAGCTGGCTGCCCGTCGTCTTGAGGACGAGAATATCGTCGTCGTCGAGCGATTCGGCGCCGCCTTTCGGCCGGTTGACCCAATAGGTGCTTCCGACCTTGTAGACGATCGCGGTCCTGTCGATGATCTGCGAACTGCGCGCGGTCGACAGCGGGATACAGTCCTGGGGCTCGCCCGCGACGCGGCCTTCGAGCAGCTTGGCAAGTTCGGCTTCGGGTTCGAGCTTTTCGCGCGCGGTGGCGGCGGGAGCGGCGGCTATGGCCGCCACGGCAATGAGCGCCGGGATGAGGTGACGCATGGTTCGACTCCTGTCTTCATCATAGCCTACCCGGCGCTTTTTTACGCGTTCATGCGTGAACAGGGGCTGACTCGCCCCTTGTCAGCAGGCTCCATCGGGAAGCGGGATGCCGAACGGGCCCTTGCACTTCTTTTTCTTCGGCTTTTCGGCGGAGGCCTCTTCTCCGCCCGCCCTGCCGCCCCTGCCGCCGAAATCGGCGCCGATCATCAGCATCGTGTGCGAGCGGAAGCGCACTTTCGCGGTCCAGTCGATGTTCCACACCGCCTTGCCGGCGGGCTTCGGCGGATAGGAGAAATTGGCTTCGGGCCCGAAGGCGTTGAGATTGCCGAACATCATCTCGCCCGATGCCTGCTTGACCTCGGCGGGGATCTGGCAGCTTGTCTGCGACGGCGGCATCACGATCCTTTGCGCGACCAGTTTCGCGACCGTCGCGGGCGGCAGCCAGTCCCAGAGGCCGCCGCCGAATTCGCGGGCGTTGCTGCTCGTCCACCACACCATGTCGCCGCCCGCGCCGCCACGGTCCATCCCGCCGAAGGCCCAGGCGACATAGCCCGTCGCGCCCTGGGGCTGGTTCCACCGGACCATCACCGACCCGTCGCCCTGCGGCGCGGTCGAGGCGGTCAGCGCGGGCATATAATCCTGCGCCAGCGTGAAATTGATTTCCGGCCCGGCATTGCTCGCGATGCGGTGCGCGCCGAGCAGCGAGCTGTCCTTCGGCACCGCCTTCGACGACTTGCCGTTCGGCCAGCCGGCGTAGGAGGCGCTGTTCGACGCCATCACCTCGCGGATGCGCGGGACGGTCGAGGTGAAAAGATTCGGCGGCATCTGTCCGGCGGCGACCTTCGCGAAATCGATCACCACGGGCTGCCCCGGCCCGGCCTTGGCGCCGCAGCCCCAGAACAGCAGCAGACGGCCCTTGGGCCGCTCGAAATTGCCGGGCATCTCGTTGCCGTCCTCGCGCGGGCGGGGCTTGCCGGGCTCGGGCCCCCAGAGCGGCAGCGACACGCCGAGCTTCGCCTGCGGCTGGAGATAATGGTCGCCGCGGACGGGCGGCTGTGTCGGGGGCTGGTTCGACCCCAGCCGCAGTTCGATCGTGCGCGCGACCTGATTGTCGGGACCGCCGCCGAACATCATCCCCATCACCCCGCCGACGCCGGGCTTGCGCCCGCCCGCGGCCATGGCGGCAAAGCCCGACGCGGTCGCGACGTCCATTTCATAGCGTTCCTTGGGGCCGGTGGTCCTTTGCGCCGACCCCGGAACGGCGGCGAGCATCGCGGCGATGGCCGCCGCGGAAACGAAACGCAGACTCGAACGCATAAATCCCTCCCTGTTGCGGAGAATGCCCCCGCGGATGATGCGACCGATTCTTGTTTCTGTTTGACCTTGCTATATGCGCGCGAAGGGGGTTCGCCAAGTGAGCGGGATCACAGCGGCAAAACGAAGGTGGCGCAGCTACGCCGTCCCGCCCACCGTCAGCCCGCTGACGAGCAAAGTCGGCTGGCCGACCCCCGCGGGGACGCTTTGGCCCGCCTTGCCGCAGATACCGATGCCCTCGTCGATCGCCATGTCGTCCCCGATGCCGGTGACCTTCGTCAGCACGCTCGGCCCGTCGCCGATCAGCGTCGCGCCCTTGATCGAGTCGCCCAATTTGCCATTCTCGATCTTGTACGCCTCGGTGCAGGAGAAGACGAACTTGCCCGACACGATGTCGACCTGGCCGCCGCCGAAGCTTTTGGCGAAGATGCCGTTCTTGACGCGCGACAGCAGTTCGGCGGGATCGTCGCCTCCGCCGCGCATGAAGGTGTTGGTCATCCGCGGCATCGGCGCGTGCGCGAAACTCTCGCGGCGCCCGTTGCCGGTGGGTTCGACCCCCATCAGGCGCGCGTTGAGGCGGTCCTGCATATAGCCCTTCAATATGCCGTCCTCGATCAGCACCGTCTCGCCGGTGGGCGTGCCTTCGTCGTCGATGCTGAGCGAGCCGCGGCGGCCGCCGCCGACCGGGCTATCCATCGCGCCGTCGTCGACCACCGTGACGCCCGGCGCCGCGACGCGTTCGCCGATCCGGCCCGAAAAGGCGCTGGTGCCCTTGCGGTTGAAATCGCCTTCGAGCCCATGGCCGACGGCTTCGTGGAGCAGCACGCCGGGCCAGCCGGGGCCGAGCAGCACGGTGAACTCGCCGGCGGGGGCGTCGACCGCGCGCAGGTTGACGAGCGCCTGGTCCAGCGCCGCGTCGATCGCGCGGTTCCACTGCGCCTCCTCGAACAGATGATCGTACATATAGCGGCCGCCGAGGCCGAAATAGCCGCTCTCGCGCCGCCCGTTCTCCTCGACGACGATCGAGACGTTCAAACGGACGAGTGGGCGGATGTCGGTCGCGAGGAAGCCGTCGGCGCGGACGATCTCGACCACCGACCAGCTCCCCGCGAGCGCGACCGATACCTGGACGACGCGCGGATCGCGCGCGCGGGCGGCGGCATCGACCTTCTGGCAAAGCTCGACCTTCTTCGCGAAGGGGACGAGGTCGAGCGGATTCGCCTCGTCATAGAGGTGGCGGTTGGTGCGCGGCGGCGGGCCGGCGGGGGCCTGCGTCGCGGGATCGAGCAAGGCGAGCGTCTCGGCGGCGCGGCGGATCGCGCCGGCGCTGATGTCGCTGGCGTGTGCAAAGCCCGTCATCTCGCCCGACACGGCGCGCAGGCCAAAGCCGGCGTCGGTCGAATAATCGGCGGTCTTGAGACGGCCGTCGTCGAAGCCGAAGCTCTCGGTCGCGCGATATTGCAGGTAAAGCTCGCCATCGTCGGCCTTCGCCAGGGCTTCGCGCGCGAGCTTCTGCGCCAGATCGGGGTCGAGCGCATCGGCGCGATAGAGGAAGCGGCGGGGATCGGTGGGGCTTGTCATTGCGCCGATATAGGGGCGCGGGTCATCCGCGCAAAGGCTAGTTCGTCGTGGGCCGATTGTCCGGGGGCGCTCGGATGTCGGCTTTGGGATGGGAAGTTGCCTTTCCCCACATTCGTCATTCCCGCGAAAGCGGGAACCCAGTGCAGGATCAGCCTACGCGCGCTCTGGGTCCCCGCTTTCGCGGGGGTGACGATGTAAGAGGCTGCAATCGGCCGGTCTCAGGCATTCGTCATCCCGGACTTGATCCGGGATCCATTCTTTCCACGCTGCGTGAATGGACCCCGGATCAAGTCCGGGGTGACGATGAAACATAGGTCCGCTACCGGCCGAAAGCGGCCGCAAGCCGACGATAGCTGTATTCAAACTAAAATGGCTCGCCGTCCTTCCGGATGGCGGGCCATTCGTTTTTCCGACCTTTAAATCGCTCAGCCCTTTTCGGGCGGTGCGACCGTGATCCGTACCCGCTCGCCCGAATTGCCCGGGAAGCCGGTGAACATCGCCTCGACGAGGTTGGGGACGAGCGTTTGCAGATTATTGTCGCGCGACTGCGCCTCGGCGTGACCTTCGAACAGCCGCGAGCCGTCGGCGGCGCGGTCGATCTCCAGCTTGAGGCCGCTGGTGTAGACGGTGTAGCTCGACACGTCGTTATAGCCCCAGCCGGGTCCGAAACCGCCCCACAGGAAGGGGTCGCGATAGCCATAGACATAGCGGCGCCCGCCGCGCCCCGTGACGATCACGGGGCGATAAAAGCCGCGCCCGTACCAGCCGCCGCCGTACCAGGGATCGCCGAAGCCGGGGCTCGACACGACGCGCTCGCGGCCCTTGTCGACGCCATAATCCATGCGGACGATCAGGTCGGCGCGTTCGCCGTTCGCCGCGGGGCGATAACCATAGCGCGTCAACTCACCCGCGACGATATTGGCATATTGGCCGAACTCGATGCCGCCCTGCAGCGCGGGATCGCTCGCCTCGACGACGAAGCTCTGGCCCTGCGGGGCGGGAAGCTGCGACTGGAAGCGCGCGACATCGGCCTTGAACGGCGTCGCGCAGCCAGCCAGCGCCAGCGCCGCGCCCGTCATGGCGGCAAGGCCCAGCCGCCGGAAGTTGATCTTGCTCATCGTCTTGGCTCCGTGATTCGGGTGCGCGGTCATGCCGCGCCTTCATACCATAGACTATGCCGACGCGACTTAACCTTGGTTGAACCCGTTTCGTCGCACGGACGTTCCAGACCCTGATATGGGGAAAGGAAACACAAAAACAAGAAATTCCGCTTGCCAAACAGCGCTCGAACGGGCGCGACGTTAGAGCGTGATCGGGCTAGACAGAAACACCGCCTTCTAATCTCGTCATCCCGGCCTTCGCCGGGTGACGATTCAGTCAAAAATGATCAGCGGCTAGCGGCAGAGCCCCAATGCGGCATAGGCCGCGTCGAGCGTCGGCTTGGCGAGCGCGCGTGCCTTTTCGGCACCCTTGTCGAGGATCGCGTCGAGCGCCGCGGCATCGTCCTTCAGCGCGACGAAGCGCGCGTTGATCGGCGCGAGTTTTTCGATCAGCAGTTCGCCGAGCGCGGGCTTGAACGCCCCGAACCCTTGCCCCGCATGGTCGCGCAGCACCGCATCGACGCTCGTGTCGGCGAGCGCGGCATAGATGCCGACAAGGTTGCGCGCCTCGGGGCGTCCTTCGAGCCCCGCGGCTTCGGACGGCAGCACCTCGGGATCGGTCTTCGCCTTGCGGACCTTTTGCATCATCGTGTCGGCGTCGTCGGTCAGGTTGATGCGGCTCATGTCCGACGGGTCGGACTTCGACATTTTCGCGGCGCCGTCGCGCAGGCTCATGATGCGCGCCATGCCCGCCGGGATGATCGGCTCGGGCAGCGTGAACACCGGCTTGTCCTCGCTGGCATAGTCGTTGTTGAACTTCTGCGCGACGTCGCGCGCCAGCTCGAGATGCTGCTTCTGGTCCTCGCCCACGGGAACGTGCGTCGTCTGATAGAGCAGCACGTCGGCCGCCTGCAGCACGGGATAGGTATAGAGCGCCGCCGACGCGCTTTCGCGATTCTTGCCCGACTTGTCCTTGAACTGCGTCATGCGGTTGAGCCAGCCGAGCCGTGCGGTGCCGTTCAGCAGCCATTGCAGTTCGGCATGCGCCGGAACGCGCGCCTGGTTGAAGAGGATCGAGCGGTCGGTGTCGATCCCGCACGCGACGAGCGCGGCGGTCATCGCGCGCGTGTTGGCGGTGAGCTCGGCGGGGATGTGCGGCATCGAGATCGCGTGCAGATCGGCGAGGAAATAGAGCTTGTCGCCCGCCATCTCGTCCTGCATGCGCACCCAGTTGCGGATCGCGCCCAGATAATTGCCGAGGTGCAAATTTCCGGTGGGCTGGATGCCCGATAGCGTCCGCATGTCGATAATCCCGTCTGAATCTAAAGTTTGCGCCGGCGCAGCTGGCCGACGGTGTCGCGATTGACCACGCCGAACAGGAAGGCGCAACCAAAGAATATGATCGCCCCCGTCGCCACCAGCGCGCCGAGCGCGGCGATCCGTTCGAACACCCCGCCGATGAAGGCGTCGCCCGCCAAGGGAATCGCATAATAGAGCGCCGCCGCCATCGCCGCCGCGGCGAGGATGATGCGCGCGATTCGTCCCGCCACCTGGCCGGTGAGACGGAAGAGCCCCTTGCGGTGCAGGATCGCATAGAGCATCGCGACGTTGCACCAGGCGGCGATCGAGCCCGCCAGCGCGAGCCCGACGATGCCGAGCCGCGGGATCAGCAGCAGGTTGAGCGCGATGTTGACCGCCAGCGAAATCGCCGCGGTCCATACCGGCGTGCGCGTATCCTTGCGTGCGAAGAAATTGGGGACGAGCACCTTGACCAGCACATAGGCGGGCAGTCCGACGACGAGCCCGCCGACGACCGCGCCGGTCGCGAGCCCGTCGGCGACGCTATATTGCCCGCCGACGTAGAAGGCGCTGGTGATCGCGGGCCCCGCGACGAACAAGGCGACCGCAGCGGGAACGGTGAGCAGCATCGCCAGCTCGACCGCATTGCTCTGCAGACGCGAGGCGCCGTCGCGATCGTCCTGCGCGACGAAGCGCGACAGCGCGGGCAGGATCGCAGTGCCGAGCGCGATGCCGATGATCCCGAGCGGCAGCTGGTTGAGCCGGTCGGCCATCGCGAGATAGGTGATGCTCTTGTCGGGCAGCGTCGCGATGAAGAAAAGGTCGATGAAGCGGCTGATCTGATAGACGCCGGCGCCGAACACCGCGGGCAGGATCAGCACCCCCATCTCGCGCACATCGGCGGAAAGGCGGGGGCGGCGGAGCGCGGGGCGAAACCCCGACCGCCGGATCCAGAAGTAGAGCCAGCCGAGCTGGAACAGGCCCGAAAGCGAAACCGAGATCGCGAGATAGAGCCCGGTCGCGGCCTTGGACGCTTCGCTGCTGTCGCCAGTGAACAGGCCGAGCAGCAGCGCGCCGATCAGGCAGATGTTGAGCAGGATCGGCGCGGCGGCGGCGGCCGCGAAGCGCGACAGGCTGTTGAGGATCGCCGCGAACAAGGTCGCGACGCTCATGAAAGCGAGGTAGGGAAAGGCGATGCGCGCCATCAGGACGGCGAGGTCGAAGGTTTCGCCGTCGGCCTGCAGCGCGTCGCTCGCGAACAGCCCCATCACCCACGGCATCACGATCAGCAGCAGCGCCGAAAAGACGATCAGGATCGGGATCAGCACCGCGAGCACCGCGTCGGCGAAGGCGCGCGCTTCGCCGTGATCGCCCTCTTTCGTCATCCGCTGGTTGAACAGCGGGATGAAGGCGGCGGCGAACGCGCCCTCGGCGAACAGGCGGCGGAAGATATTGGGCAGCTGAAAGGCGAGCTGCCAGGCGTCGGCGACGCCGCCCGCGCCGAGAATGCGGCTGAGCAGCATGTCGCGCGCGAAGCCGAAAATGCGGCTGACCATCGTCAGCCCGCCGATCGTTCCCACGCTTTTGACGAGGCTGCTCACTCTAAAGCCCCTCCCCTTCAGGAGTGTCAGGTCGGTCATGCCCCCGGCATGACCTAAACCGTCCGGGGGACGGTTTACCTGACACTGGGTTGGGGTGGGGGCTGTCGAGGTTGCGCAAGGCCGATGGCCCCCACCCCGCTCGACTAAGGCCCGGCTGCGCCGGACCAAGTCTCACTGCCCCTCCCCTAAAGTGGAGGGGGTGATTCATGATCGCCCCATATAGCAGTTAATCAGGCCTGGCCGACCGCGACTTCGCCGGCCGCTTCGGCCTGCGCCGCCTGCACCTGCTGCGCGAACAGGCCGTGGAAATCGATCGGCTCGAGCAGCAGCGGCGGGAAGCCGCCGTCCTGCACCGCATCGGCGACGACGCGGCGCGCGAAGGGGAAGAGGATGCGCGGCGCTTCGGCGAGGAAGAAGGGCTGCAACTGGTCGTCGGGGACGTTGCGGACGCCGAACAGGCCGGCATATTTGAGGTCGATCACGAAGCTCGTGCCCTGCTCGGTCTTCGAGGTGACGTCGATTTTCAGCGTCACTTCGTACAGATTCTCGCCGACATTGTCGGCGGCGATGTTGAACTGCACGTCGATCTGCGGCGCTTCCTGCCACTGATAGACGGCGGGCGCGTTCGGGTTCTCGAACGACAGGTCCTTCACATATTGCGAGATCAGGCCGATCGCCGGGCTCGTGTCTTCGCCGTTCGGCTGCAGGGCGGGGTTGTTGAGGTCGGGGCTCGTCTCGTCGGCCATGGTGGAAGGCGCTTTCACTGAAAAAGATGGACAATATCCGCATCCGCGCATCCGTGTCGGAACCGCGGCGGACGGTTGCCGCGGCGCTTAGCAGCGCCCGGCGGCAAGCACAATGGGGGCGGACCCCAAGGGCGAATCGTTGACCTGCCGCTCGCCAGCAGCCATGGTCATTTGAAACCGGGCCCCGTATCGCCTATGTATCAGCCAAGATGTTTCGCTTTTCCGCATTGGACTTTTGCCCGTGACCGCTTTTTCGATCGTCCTGCTCGCCATGATCGCCGCTTTCCTCGGAATGCGGCTCTACTCGGTGCTCGGCAAGCGCACGGGGCATGAGCAGGAACCTGTGCTGCCGCGCGAGCGCGCCGCCACGGCGCCGGTCCGCCTCGACGAGGGCGACAGCGCGTCGGCCGCGGCGCCCGCGCCCGCCGACACATCGGGCCTGGTCTATGAGCCCGCCGCCGAGGCCGGGCTGCGCCAGCTGCTCGCGACCGACCGCAATTTCGACGCCGGCCGCTTCATGGAAGGCGCCGAGGCGGCGTATCGCATGATCCTCGAGGCTTATTGGAAGGGCGACCGCGACACGCTGCGCGACCTGTGCGACGACGACAGCTACGAAGCCTTCGTCGAAGCGATCGCGGCACGCGAGGCGCGGGGCGAAACGCTCGACAACCGCCTGATCGGTATCGATTCGGCCAAGATCACCGCGGTCGAGATGAGCCGCGGCGAAGCGCGCGTCACCGTGCGCTACCATGCCGACATCAGCGCGGTGACGCGCGATGCGGAAGGCAAGCTGATCGCCGGGTCGATGAGCGACGCAGCGCAAGCCGACGACCTTTGGACCTTCCGCCGCCAGATCGGCAGCAACGACCCCAATTGGGTGCTCGACGAAGCCGAATCGGCCTGATTCCGTGATATTGACGGCGGGGGCGCCGCGCGCGCGGACTTTCGGATTCGCGCTGCTCGCTGCCCTGCCGCTGCTGGCTGCCCTGCCGCTGCTGGCGGGCTGCGCTTCGGTCGTTCCTGGGGAGGGCGGCAGCCGCCCGGCGACCGTCGCTCCCGCGCCAGCGCGTCCGCTCGGCACCCCGCGCCCCTATGTGCCGCGTCCGTCCGAGCGCCCCGGCGCCGCCGCGCAGCCGATCCCCGCTACCCCGCTTGCACCGCTTCCCGCCGCCGTGCCCCCCCCCGCCGACGCGACGACCGCCGTCGCCAGCGGCGTGATCGCGGGCCCCGATTTCGCGACGCTCGGCGTGACCGCCGAACAGGCGGCGGCCGCGCTCGCCGCCTTCCGCATCAGCTGCCCTTCGGTCCAGCGGCGCACCGATACGAGCGGGCTGACGCAGGGCGCCGACTGGACCGAAAGCTGCGGCGCGGCGAAGAACTGGACGGACAAGGACGCGCTCGCCTTCTTCACCCGCTATTTCGGCACGGTGCAGATCGGCGCGGGCACCGCCTTCGTCACCGGCTATTACGAACCCGAAATCGCCGCATCGCGTGACCGGCGGCCGGGCTACGACGTCCCCATCTATCGCCGCCCCGCCGATCTCGTCGAAGTCGACCTCGGGCAGTTCGCCGACGATTTGAAGGGGCGCAAGATCCGCGGCCGCGTCGAGGACGGCAAATTCGTCCGCTATTACGACCGCCTGGCGATCGAGAGCGGCGCGCTCGAAGGACGCGGGCTCGAAATCGCCTGGGCCGCCGACGCGGCCGAATTCTTCTTCCTGCAGGTGCAGGGCTCGGGCCGCCTGCGCCTGCCCGATGGCGGCATCATGCGCATCGGCTACGACACGCAGAACGGCCGCTCCTATGTCGGTATCGGCAAGCTGCTGCTCGACCGCGGCGAACTCCAGCGCGGGCAGGTGTCGATGCAGGGCATCCTCGACTATCTGCGCGCCGACCCGGTGCGCGGCGCGGCGGTGATGAACGAGAATCCGAGCTGGGTGTTCTTCCGCGAACTCACCGGCCCCGGTCCGCTCGGCGCTTTGGGCGTTCCGATAACCGGCCGCGCGAGCGTCGCCGCCGATCCCAAATATGTGCCGCTCGGCGCCCCCGTCTTCCTCTCGCTCGACCGGGCCGAGCCAAATGGGCTTTGGATCGCGCAGGATACCGGCGGCGCGATCAAGGGCGCCAACCGCTTCGACAGCTTCTGGGGCGCGGGTGAAGCGGCGCGCGCGCTCGCGGGCGGCATGGCGGCGCGCGGGTCGGCTTTGCTTCTGCTTCCGCGCGCGAGCGTCGCGCGGCTGATTCCGCCCCCGCTCCCGGCGCAGTGAGGCGGTAATGCCACGGCGCCTTGCTCCCGAAGAAAGCGCGTTGTGGAAAAAGGTCGCAGCGACGGTGACGCCGCTGCCCAAGGCGAAGGCGCCGCTTGCGCCCGCGTCGCCGCCGACCGTCAGGCCGCCCAAGCCGACGCCGCAGAGCGCCGCTGCTCCCGCTGCCGCGCCGCGCGCCGCGCCGGCGAAGCTGCCGCCGCCGCGCCGCACGCATCAGACCGCAACGCTCGACGGTCATTGGGACCGCCGCCTCCGCAAGGGGCTCGTCCGCCCTGACATGAGCATCGACCTGCACGGCCACACGCTCGCCTCGGCGCAGGCGCTGCTCGATGACGCGATCGGCCGCGCGTTGCTGCGCGGCGCGCGCGTGTTGCTCGTCGTTGCAGGAAGGCTGCGTCCGGGGGCCGATCGCCTGCCGCAAATGCACGGCGACCCGCGCCCGCGCGGCGCGATCCGCGCCTCGCTGCCCGACTGGCTCGCCTTTTCTCCCCATGCCGACCAGATCGTCGCGCTCCGCCCCGCGCATGTGAGCCACGGCGGTGCGGGCGCCGTCTATGTGATCCTGCGGCGGGGGCGGGAGTAAGGACATTTCGCACGAAGCCACAAAGCCACAAAGAGATTTTTCTCACATCCGTTCGTGCTGAGCTTGTCGAAGCACCGTCCTTCTTCCAGCATCCAAAAGAAAGAACAGCCCTTCGACAAGCTCAGGGCGAACGGGGGCTGGGGACTCTTTGTGACTTTGTGGCTTCGTGCGAGCCAATCAATCGAGCAAAGCCCGCATCAATATCCCGCGATAGATGGCGGTCAGCGTGCGCAGATCCGCCACCGCCACGGCCTCATCGAGCTTGTGCATCGTCGCATTGGTCAGCCCGAATTCGACCACCGGGCAGAGCGCGTGGAGAAAGCGCGCGTCCGACGTGCCGCCGGTCGTCGACATTTCGGGGCGGAGGTCGGTTTCGGCATGGATCGCCTCGGCGACGAGTTCGGACAACTCGCCCGGCGGAGTCAGGAAAGCCTCACCCGAAATCTTGCCGAGCACTTTCGCATTCGGTTCAACCTCATGCGCGATCCGCTCGATCATCGCGACGAGGTCGGCGCCCTTGTGCGCATCGTTGAAGCGGATCGAGAGCCGCGCGCGCGCCGAGGCGGGGATGACGTTGGTCGCGCCGTTGCCGACTTCGACGTCGGTGAATTCGATGTTCGACGGCTGGAACCAGTCGTTGCCTTCGTCGAGCGTCACCGCGTCGATCGCCGCCAATATCTTCACCAGCTTGGGGATCGGATTGTCGGCGAGGTGCGGATAGGCGACATGGCCCTGCGTTCCGGGCACGTCGATCCAGATATTGACCGAGCCGCGCCGCCCGATCTTCACCATGTCGCCGAGCCGGCCCACCGACGTCGGCTCGCCGACGACGATCATGTCGGGCTTCACGCCGCGGGCGTCCATATGCTCCATCAGCGCGCGCGTGCCGAAGATCGCGGGGCCTTCCTCGTCGCCGGTGATGATCAGGCTGATCGTGCCCGCGTCGGCGGGCGTCGCGGCGGCGGCGGCGACGAAGGCCGCGATCGCCCCCTTCATGTCGACCGCGCCGCGGCCATAGAGCAGATCGCCGCGCACTTCGGGCGCGAAGGCATCGCCGGTCCAGCCGACGCCCGGCGGCACGACGTCGAGGTGCCCGGCAAAGCCGAAATGTTTCGGCCCTTTTCCTTCGCGCACCGCGAGCAGATTCTCGACCGGCCCGTCGGGCTCGATCCCGTCGATGAACCGCTCGACGGTAAAGCCCAGCGGCGTCAGCGCGGCCTCGATCGCGTCGAACACGGCGCCGGTGGCGGGGGTGACGCTCGGCGCGGCGATCAGCGTCTTGGCGAGTTCGACGGGGTCGATGGCATGGGTCATGCCGCCCCCTTACTCCTTCGCTCGCGTGCAAGTCGAGGCTTTGCACACGGCGCGCTTTGTGCGAAACAAAGGAAGAACAAATTTCACGAGGACTGCCCCATGCCCAAGCTCGATCTCGATACGATCCCGCAGACCAACGCCACCGGCTATCCCGCGCCCTATGATGCGCCCGTGCAGGGCCGCTGGTACCGCCGCCTTGCGCCGCCGACGGGCCTCGGCGATTTCGCTGCGAGCCATGTCGTGCTCAAACCCGGCGCCTGGTCGTCGCAGCGCCACTGGCACGACGGCGAGGACGAGATGCTGGTGATGATCGCGGGCGAGGCGGTGCTGGTCGAGGATGACGGCCGGCACGCCATGCGCGCGGGCGACATCGCGGTGTGGCCGAAGGGCAGCACCAACGGCCATCATCTGATCAACGAATCGGATGCCGATTGCGTCTTCGTCGCCCTGGGCGGCGGCAAGGCGCGCGACACCGGCGGCGGCTATTCGGACATCGACATGCTGTTCACGCCCGACGGCTATTTCCACAAGGACGGCACGCCCTACCCGACCTCGCGGATACCGTGATCGGCCGGGCGGACGTGTGGATCCTCCCTGCGCCGAAGGCGTGGGGAGGGGGACCGTCGCCGCAGGCGATGGTGGAGGGGCAGCGACGTCGCGTAGTCGCCCCTCCGTCAGCGCTTCGCGCTGCCACCTCCCCATCGCTTCGCGACAGGGAGGATCGTGCGGCGGCAACCGGTCGAACACACCGCTCGGCCCAAGCTTTTATTCCCCCATGCTCCTAAGCAATTGCATATCGCGGCCGGAAGGCTTAACCGGCGGCGCATCGACCGTTTAGAGTCAAGACAGGGCTGATATGGCTGGCAACGAACCGAGTGCGCGTCCGCGCTCCCCGCATTTACAGGTGTATAAATGGACCCCCGCGATGGCGGTCTCCATCTTTCACCGCGTCAGTGGCGATGGTCTCGCGATCGTCGGCGGGCTGATGTTCCTCTGGTGGCTCGGCGCGCTCGCCGCGGGTCCCGACGCCTATGCGGCCTTCCTCGCCTGCGTGTGGCACGATCCGAGCCCCGAGATCGGCACCTTTCACCAGATCACCAATATCCTCGGCAAGGTCGTGCTGATCGGCCTGACCTGGGCCTTCTTCCAGCATCTCTTCTCGGGGCTGCGCCATTTCGTGCTCGACACCGGCGCGGGCTACGAGCTCAAGACCAACAAGCTCTGGTCGATCCTCGTTTTCGTCGGCGCGCTCACTGCGACCGCCGCCGTCTGGCTCACCATCTTCTCGGAGGCGCTCAATGGGTAACGGAACGCGTCTCGGCCGCGTGCGCGGGCTCGGCTCGTCGCACCATGGCTCGCACCACTGGCTGCAGCAGCGCTGCACCGCGCTCGGCAATGTCCTGCTCGTCGGCTTCCTCTTCGTCTCCTTCCTGCGCCTGCCGATGACCGACCATGGCGCGGTGCTGCGCTGGGCGTCGAATCCGATGGTCGCGCTCGCGCTGGTCCTGATGGTCGCCAACGTCTTCTGGCATCTGCGCCTTGGGCTGCAGGTGATGATCGAGGACTATGTCCATGGCGAGGCGACGCGCCTGTTCGCGCTCGTCCTTTTGAACTTCTACGCGATCGGCGGCGCCGCTTACGGCATTTTCGCCATTGTCCGCATCGCGCTTGCGCCCGCCGCCGGGCTCGCTCCGGGGGGCATGTAAGATGACCGACGCCTACAAGATCATCGATCATATCTATGACACCGTCGTCGTCGGCGCCGGCGGGTCGGGTCTGCGCGCGACGATGGGCAGCGCCGAAGCGGGGCTCAAGACCGCCTGCATCACCAAGGTGTTCCCGACGCGCAGCCACACCGTCGCGGCGCAGGGCGGCATCGCCGCGTCGCTCGGCAACAATTCGCCTGACCATTGGCAGTGGCATATGTACGACACCGTCAAGGGCTCCGACTGGCTCGGCGACCAGGACGCGATCGAATATATGGTGCGCGAGGCGCCGAACGCGGTCTACGAACTCGAACATGCCGGCGTGCCGTTCAGCCGCAATGCCGACGGCACCATCTACCAGCGCCCGTTCGGCGGCCATATGCAGAATATGGGCGAAGGCCCGCCGGTGCAGCGCACCTGCGCCGCGGCCGACCGCACCGGACACGCGATGCTCCATGCGCTCTATCAGCAGTCGCTGAAATATGACGCGGACTTCTTCATCGAATATTTCGCGCTCGACCTGATCATGGAAGACGGCCCCGACGGCAAGGTGTGCCGCGGCGTGATCGCGCTGTGCATGGAGGATGGCAGCATCCACCGCTTCCGCAGCCAGGCGGTCGTGCTCGCGACGGGCGGCTATGGCCGCTGCTATTTCACCGCGACCTCGGCGCACACCTGCACCGGCGACGGCGGCGGCATGGTGCTGCGCGCCGGCCTGCCCTTGCAGGACATGGAGTTCGTCCAGTTCCACCCGACCGGCATCTATGGCGCGGGCGTGCTGATCACCGAAGGTGCGCGCGGCGAGGGCGGTTACCTCACCAACAGCGAGGGCGAGCGTTTCATGGAACGCTATGCCCCGTCGGCGAAGGATCTCGCGTCGCGCGACGTCGTGTCGCGCTCGATGGCGCTCGAAATCCGCGAAGGCCGCGGCGTCGGCCCGCACAACGATCATATCTATCTGCACCTCGATCATATCGACCCCGCGGTGCTTGCCGAGCGTCTGCCGGGGATCACCGAGAGCGGCAAGATTTTCGCCGGCGTCGACCTGACGCGCCAGCCGCTGCCCGTCGTGCCGACGGTCCATTATAATATGGGCGGCATTCCCTGTAACTATCACGGCGAAGTCGTCACGCTCGGCAAGGACGGCCCCGACACCGTCGTCCCCGGCCTGTTCGCGGTCGGCGAGGCGGCGTGCGTCTCGGTTCATGGCGCGAACCGTTTGGGCTCGAACAGCCTGATCGACCTCGTCGTCTTCGGCCGCGCGACCGGGCATCGCCTCAAGGAAATCCTGACCCCCGGCGCGGCGCAGCAGCCGCTGCCGAAGGACAGCGCCGACCTCGCGCTCGCGCGCCTCGACCATTTCCGCAATGCGAACGGGGGTTCGCCGACCGCCGAAATCCGCACCGAAATGCAGCGTGCGATGTCGCAGCACGCCGCGGTGTTCCGTACCGACGAGTTGATGGCGGAGGGCAAGGAAAAGCTCACCAAGACCTATAATCGCATGAACGACGTTCATGTCACCGACCGCAGCCTGATCTGGAACACCGATCTCGTCGAAACGCTCGAGCTCGACAATCTGATCGCGCAGGCGACGGTGACGATGCACTCGGCGTTCAACCGCAAGGAAAGCCGCGGCGCCCACGCGCACGAGGATTTCCCCAACCGCGACGATGCGAACTGGATGAAGCACACGGTCGCCTGGTTCGACGGCTGGGGCGGCAAGGGCGGCGGCGTCCGCCTCGATTACCGTCCGGTCCACGAATATACGCTGTCGGACGATGTCGACTATATCAAGCCGAAGGCGCGGGTTTATTGATCCGCGCCGGGGCGTCGGCCCGCGTTAATCGCCGAACAGGCTGCGCACCGGGTTGATGTCGGAAAAGGGCACGTCGACGTCCTGGCCCATGATCCACAATTTCTGGCACGCGATGGCGAAGAACATCAGTGCGATCGTCCAGACGATGAAGGTTTTGCGCGCGATCAAGCGGCGCTCGGCCTCTTCGGCCTTGGCGCGGGTCTTGTAATCGATCCCGAGCTCGCCCTCGAACTCGGCGACGAGCTGCGCGCGGCGGGTCCGCGAAATATTCGCGATACTCGCGTCACCCTCGACGCTTGTCGCTCGGCGTTTTGCCATGATCCACCTTGGCCCAGCTAGTCCTGCTACCGGTCATAACGCCGAGCCCCTGCCAATTGGTTAATCCGGCGCTATCGGCCCGCCGCAATTCCGATCAGCTTGATGCGCGCGGTCGCGCCGCGCAGCAGCGTCAGGTCGCGCGGCGGGCGGCCGAGCGCGGCGGCGAGCAGGCGCAGCACCGCCTCGTTCGCGGCGCCGTCGGCGGGCGGGGACGTGACGCGAACCTGCACGGCGTCGCCTTCGACCCGGATTTCGTCGCGCCGCGCGCCGGGCGTTACCCGCACCTCGACCCGCCCCGACGCGGCGAGCGCGGCGAGCGCCTCGGTCAGCGCGGGATCGGGCCGATATTTCAGAGCGTGACGACCAGCTTGCCGACCGCGGTCCGGTCGCCGAGTTTGGCGATCGCCTTGCCGCCGTCGGCGAGGGCGAAGCTTTCGGTGACGCGCGGCTTGATCTTGCCCTGCTCCCACAGCTGGAACAGCCGTGCGATATTGGCGCGGTTGCGCGCCGGCTCGCGTGCGACGAAGGCACCCCAGAAGACGCCCGCGACGTCGCAGCTCTTGAGCAGGGTCAGGTTGAGCGGCAGGCGCGGGATGCCCGCGGGGAAGCCGACGACGAGATAGCGGCCCTCCCACGCAATCGAGCGCAGCGCGGGCTCGGCATAGTCGCCGCCGACCGCGTCGTAGACGAGGTTCGCGCCGTTCGGGCCGACAGCCTCCTTGAACCTGTTCGCGAGCTCCTTCGACTGGTCCTTGTCGAAGGGCTGGCGGCCATAGACGACCACCTCATCGGCGCCGGCCTGACGCGCGATTTCGGCCTTCTCCTCGCTCGACACCCCCGCGACGACGCGCGCGCCGAACGCCTTGCCCAGCTCGACCGCGGCGATGCCGACCCCGCCCGACGCGCCGAGCACGAGCAGGGTATCGCCCTCCTTGATATGGCCCCGATCGACCAGCGCGTGGATGCTGGTGCCATAGGTCATCAGCAGCGACGCGCCCTCGGCGAAGTCGTGCGCCTCGGGCAGATGATAGACATTATGCACCGACACCGCGACGGCTTCGGACATGCCGCCGTTGCCGCAGCCCGCGATCACCCGGTCGCCGACCTTGAACTCGGTCACGCCGTCGCCGACCTCGGCGACGAGGCCCGCGACTTCGCCACCGGGGGCGAAGGGACGTTCGGGGCGGAACTGATATTTATCCTCGATGATCAGCACGTCGGGGAAGTTGACCGCGCAGGCCTTCACGTCGATCACGATCTGGCCCTTGCCCGCCGTCGGGCGCGGCAGTTCGCCAAGGACGAGCGTTTCGGGGCCGCCGGTGGCGGTCGACAAGAGAGCCTTCATCATCTTCTCCTCTTATGGTGTGCGTTTGATCCTATGCGGCGGGGCGCATCCAGGGCCGCTCGGCGTCGAGCTTCGACTCATAGGCGCCGATCGCGGCGTCGCTCTTTTCGGTCAGCGAAATCTCGTCGAGCCCTTCGAGCAGGCACATCTTGCGGAACGGGTCGATCTCGAAGCTGAAGCGGTCCTGATACTGCGTCGTCACTGTCTGATGCTCGAGATCGACGAACACCGGATCGGTTTGGGCGACCTCCATCAGCCGGTCGATCGCTTGTTGAGGGAGCACGACGGGCAAGATGCCGTTCTTCACGGCATTGCCGGAGAAAATGTCCGAATAGGAGGGCGCGATGACGACGCGGATGCCGAGGTCGCCCAGTGCCCAGGCGGCATGTTCGCGGCTCGATCCGCAACCGAAATTATCGCCCGCAATCAGGATCGGCGCGCCCTTATATTCGGGCCGGTCGAACAGATTGTCGGGATCGGCGCGCAGGCTCTCGAACGCCCCGCGCCCCATGCCCTCGCGCGTGGTGGTCTTCAGCCAGTGCGCGGGGATGATGACGTCGGTGTCGACATTCTTGAGCCCGAACGGAATTGCGCGGCCTTCGACCTGATTCAGCGGGGTCATGCCATCAGCTCCCTGACGTCGGTGAGCTTGCCGGTCACCGCCGCCGCTGCGGCCATGGCGGGGCTGACCAGATGCGTGCGCGCGCCGGGTCCCTGACGGCCGACGAAATTGCGGTTGCTCGTCGAGGCGCAGCGTTCGCCTGCGGGCACCTTGTCGGGGTTCATCGCGAGGCACGCCGAACAGCCCGGCTCGCGCCATTCGAGACCCGCGTCGGTGAAGATGCGGTCGAGCCCCTCGGCCTCGGCCTGCGCCTTCACCAGCCCGGAACCCGGGACGACGATCGCCCATTTGACGCCCGGCGCCTTGTGGCGGCCCTTGATCACCGCGGCGGCGGCGCGCAGGTCCTCGATGCGGCTGTTGGTGCAGCTGCCGATGAAGATATTCTCGATCGGCACATCCTGCATCCGCGTGCCGGGTTCGAGGCCCATATAGGCAAGGCTCTTGGCGGCGGCGGTTTGCTTCGACGGGTCGGCGAAGCTGTCGGGCGCGGGGACGACGCCGGTGATCGGCACGACATCCTCGGGACTCGTGCCCCAGGTCACGCTCGGTGCGATGTCGGCGGCGTCGATGACGACACTCTTGTCATAGGTCGCGCCCGGATCGGTCGCGAGGCTCTTCCAATAGGCGACCGCAGCGTCCCAGTCGGCGCCCTTCGGCGCATAGGGGCGGCCCTTGAGATAGGCGAAGGTCGTCTCGTCGGGCGCGATCAGCCCGGCGCGCGCGCCGCCCTCGATCGCCATGTTGCTGACGGTCAGGCGACCCTCGATGCTGAGCGCGCGGATCGCGCTACCCGTATATTCGATGACGTGGCCGGTGCCGCCCGCGGCGCCGATGACGCCCGTGATATGGAGGATGATGTCCTTTGCGCTGACGCCGGGGCCGACCTCGCCCTCGACGCGCACTTCCATCGTCTTCGACGGCTGGAGCAGCAGCGTCTGCGTCGCGAGCACATGCTCGACCTCGCTCGTCCCGATGCCGAAGGCGAGCGCGCCGATGCCGCCGTGGCACGCGGTGTGGCTGTCGCCGCACACGATCGTCGCGCCGGGCAGCGAGAAGCCCTGCTCGGGGCCGACGACATGGACGATGCCCTGTTCGGGCGCGACCGCATCGATATAGCGGATGCCATATTCGGGCGCGTTCTTTTCGAGCGCGGCGAGTTGCGCCGCGCTTTCGGGGTCGGCGATCGGCAATTTGTTGCCCGCCGAGTCGAGCCGCGCTGTCGTGGGCACATTATGGTCGGGCACCGCGAGCGTCAGGTCGGGGCGGCGCACCCTGCGGCCGCTCGCGCGTAGCCCCGCGAAGGCCTGCGGGCTGGTGACTTCATGGACGAGGTGGCGGTCGATGAAGATCAGGCAGGTACCGTCGGGGCGCTGTTCGACGACATGCGCGTCCCAGATTTTCTCGTAAAGGGTGCGGGGCCGAGTCATGCGGTCCACTTACGCCAGTCGCATAACAATGCAAGCGAGTGGCGTTCGAAAACGCAATTTTCGGTCGCGATGCCTGTCATAACATATTTCGTCATCCCGGCCTTCGCCGGGATGACGAGGGGATAGTGGTCTCTTGCAGGTAAAGGGCCTATAATCCCCGCATGTCGCTGCCCGCCATCCTCGCGCTCATTCTCGCCACCGTCGCGGCGATGGAGGGCGTCGCCTGGGCGAGCCACAAATATATCATGCACGGTTTCGGCTGGGCGTGGCATCGCGACCATCACGAACCGCACGGGCATGTGCTGGAAAAGAACGACCTCTTCGCTCTTGTCGGCGCCGCGATGAGCATTTCGATGTTCATGGCCGGCAGCCCGATGATCATGGGCACCGCGGCGTGGGAGCCGGGGACGTGGATCGGGCTTGGCATCCTCGTCTATGGCATCATCTACACGCTCGTGCATGACGGTCTCGTCCACCAGCGCTATTTCCGCTGGGTGGCCCGGCGCGGCTATGCCAAGCGGCTGGTGCAGGCGCACAAGCTCCACCATGCGACGATCGGCAAAGAGGGCGGGGTCAGCTTCGGCTTCGTCTTCGCGCGCGATCCGGCGAAGCTGAAAGCCGAACTCAAGGCGCAGCGCGAAGCGGGGATCGCGGTGGTGCGGGACGCTTTGGACTGAACGTCGCCCCCGCGAAGGCGGGGGCCGCTGGAGGCTCAGACCGGTGGCGAAGCGTAAAACGACAGCGGCCCCCGCCTTCGCGGGGGCGACGTTTTATCTCGCCCGATAATCCGCCGTAATCACCCCCGCCGCCGCCAGCTCGGCTTCGTGGCTTTCCTCGCGCCATTCCTCGAGCAGCGCCTGCCGTTCCCATTCGAGCATCGCGGGGTGCGACAGCATATGGTCGACCCACGCCTGCGCCGCGCCGACGTCGAGATCATAGGTGCGGATGCGAAAGGCTATGGGTGCGTAAAAGGCATCGGCGGCGGTGAAGCGATCGCCCGCGAGATACGGCCCGCCAAACCGCGATAGCCCTTCGGCGAACAGCTCGCGAAGGCGCGCGATGTCGAGGCGGAGCGCGCCCGACGGCGGCTTCGGGGTCACGCGGACGCCGACGTTCATCGTGCAATCGCCGCGCAGCGCCGAAAAGCCGCTGTGCATTTCCGCGACAGCGCACTGCGCCCAGGCGCGCGCATCGGGATCGGCGGGCCAGACGCCGTCGTGCCGGTCGGCGAGATAGAGCGTTATGCCCAGCGAATCATAAACGGTCCGTCCCTCGTCGAGCAGCACGGGCACCTGCCCCGTCGGCGAAAAACTGCGAAACTCGTCATAGTTGATCGGGTTGGTGAAGGGCTCGATCTGCTCCTCGAAAGCGATGCCCAGGCCCTGCATCAGCATCCACGGGCGGAGCGACCAGCTCGAATAATTGCGGTTGGCGGTGATCAGCACATACATGCTTCGCGCTCCTGTGCGACGATGGGGGACGTATAATCGGGGTCGTGCGCAAAGGGCAGTTCGGTGCGGTCGCGGAGCGCCGCGAGCACGCTGCCGAAATCGGTTCGGGCGCGCCAGCCGAAGCGGCGCTCGGCGCGCGACGGATCATAGACGCGGTCGATGCGCGCGGGGAGCACCCAGCCTTCGGCGGCGTAAAGCTCGGCCGCCTCGGGATAGTGCCGCGCGATCACCGCGCGTGCGTCGCGGGCGAGTTCTTCGGCCTCTTCGCGCGCAAAGGGCGGCGGGGCAGAGAGGATGAAGGTGTCGCAGCCGAGCTCCGGGGCGGCCTCGAGCGCGGCGAGATGTGCAGCGGCGGCGTCCTCGACCGTCAGGCGGCGGTGAAGCAACTCGTTGGCCTTGAGGTTGGGACCGCTCGGGACCGCGTGCGTGTCGTCGTCCTCGGGGAAGAAGCGTCCGGTGCGCAGGATCGCGAGACCGATGCCATGTTCGCGATGGACGAGCTTGCAGGCCTGTTCCGCCGCGAGCTTGGTGATGCCATAGATGTTGCGCGGTTCTACGGGCGAGAAATCCTCGTCCATCCACCACGCGCCCGCCTCGCCCGCGCCTTCGCGGACATCGGCGCGGACCATCAGCGAGGTGGTTGAGGTGAAGAGGAAACGGTCGTTGCCCGCCGCGACCGCGGCTTCGATCAGGCCGAGCGTGCCCGTCACATTGACGTCGACGAACGCCTGGCGCGGATAGCGGACGATGTCGGGTTTGTGCAGCGCGCCGCCGTGGATCACCGCCTCGATCCCGTACTCGCCCATCGTGCGATCGATCAGCGCGCGGTCGGCAACGGTGCCAACCACCTGCGTAAACGGACTCGGCACGACGTCGAGCCCGGTGACGTCATGGCCGTTTTCGGTAAGCAAAGGAGCGAGAGTGCGCCCGAGCCAGCCCGACGATCCGGTCAGCAGCACGCGCATAGATGTTTCTCCTCCCGGCCGTGGACGCGCTGATACACGGGCGATGGATGCAGGGGCAAGGGGTCGCGTCTACCCCTTCGGAGGCCCCGGGATCGCTTTGGCTGCGGTGCGCGTGCCCGCCACCGGAGGCAGCTCGCCCAGATCGAGCCAGCCCGCGTCCGCGCGCTTGTGATAGCTGTCGATCGCCGCGAAGGGGATGCGGAACGGGAAGCCCCAATCGCTGTTCCACAGGGCGACGACGCCCGTGCGCGTCGCGGGCTCGAAAATCATCGTCGCGCGATAGCCCTCGACCGCGCCCGAATGGCCTTCGAGCCGGCGTCCGCCATAGGTGAAGCTCCGCCAGCCGAGGCCATAGGACGCATCGCTGGTGGCCTGGCGCAGCGCGCCGCCATAGAGCCGCCCCGTGCCGACGCGCGGGCGATGCGCAAGCTGCAACGCCGGGGCCGGCAGCACATCGGGGCGGCTGCCCATCATCGCCTGCATCCATGTCGCGAAATCGACGATGTCGCTTTCGACCCCGGCGGCCGCGGGAACGCGCCAATAGGCTTCCTTGATCGGGCGGACATGCGCGCCGCGGTGCGGCTTCGCCCAATCCTTTGCGCCGGTCAGCCGCGTCATCCCATATCCTGCGCTGACCATGCCGAGCGGGCGGAAAAACCGCGCTTCGACCATATCGGCGAAGGGCTCGCCCGCCGCCGCGCCCAATATCTCGCTCGCCGCGTCGAAGGCGACATTCTGGTAGCTGTGGCAGGTGCCGGGATCGCATTGCAGCGGCGCGGCGGCAAGGCTCGCGCGCAGCAGGGCGGGGTCCTTCCCTTCTTCCAGCTTCGTATCATAGGCGTGGCTGGTGAGGCCGGTGCGCTGCGCAAGCAGATCGTCCAGCGTGACCCGCGCTTCGGCGCCGCCCGGCAGGCGCAGCGACGTGCGCCAGTCGGCGACCGGGCGGTCGAGGTCGACGGCGCCGTCCGCGGCCAGCGCGCCCGCCAGCGCCCCCGTCGCGGTCTTGGAGACCGACGCCCAGCGGAACAGCGTATGCGGCGTCACCGGCGCGCCCGTCGCGGCATCGGCAACGCCATAGCTGCGCACGAAGCTCAGTTCGCCATCTTCGACCACCGCCACTGCCAGCCCGGCCATTTCGGGCCGCTGCGACAGGTCGGCGAGCTGCTGGTCGAGCGCGCGATAGTCGATTCGGCCGCGCCATTCGGCGGGCGTATCGGGCAGGTCTGCGGCGGCCTTGATCGGGATCGGGACGCTGGCAAGCGGTTCGCCGCCGCCGAAGGCGTGCAGGCCGAACCAGCCCGCCGATCCCAGCGCGGCGGCCGCGACGAGGCAGGCGAGAACCCGCTTCATCGATCCGTGATTAGATGGCGACCTCATAATTGGCTGTCGTCTTAGCCGCGACTTCGTCCGCCGTCACCCCCGGCGCGAGCTCTATCAGCCGGAACGGGCTTGCATGGTCGTCGCGCCTGAACACCGCGAGGTCGGTGATGATCATGTCGATGACATTCTTGCCGGTCAGCGGCAGCGTGCATTCGGGGATGAACTTCGGGCTGCCGTCCTTGGCGTTGTGCTCCATCACGACGATGATCTTCTTGACCCCGGCGACGAGGTCCATCGCGCCGCCCATGCCCTTGATCATCTTGCCGGGCACCATCCAGTTTGCAAGGTCGCCATTCTCGGCGACTTCCATGCCGCCCAGCACGGCCAGGTCGATATGGCCGCCGCGGATCATCGCAAAGCTCTGTTCCGACCCGAAATAGGCGGTCTGCGGCAGTTCGCTGATCGTCTGCTTGCCGGCGTTGATCAGGTCGGGGTCTTCGTCGCCCTCGAAGGGAAAGGGGCCGATGCCGAGCATCCCGTTCTCGGACTGCAGCGTCACCGTCATCCCCGCGGGCACGTGATTCGCGACCAGCGTCGGAATGCCGATGCCGAGGTTGACGTAATAGCCGTCCTCCAGCTCCTTCGCGGCGCGCGCCGCCATATCGTCTCGCGTCCAGCCTTTGGATTCTTGGGCCATCTTATTTGGGCTCCCATTGCTTGTCGGAGGGGAAGGCATCGTCCCAGCCCAGCTTTTCCCACGGGCCATAGACGGGGTTGGGGAAAAGGAACCAGCCCTTGTCCCATAGATTGGCGGCGGCGGCGCTCGTGGCGAGCGCCATGCGCTGCGCGGCGGGCAGGCCCTTGACGTTGAACTGCTGGCTGAAATCGCCGAGCTGGTCGCCGCCGAGGATGATGACGCAATATTTCGACGCGATCGTGGCGCGGCGGCCGTCCTTGCTCGACCCGCCGGCATCGTCGCCCATCAGGAAGAGCGTCTCGCCATGCTTGAACTCGCCGAGGCCCGCGGCGCGCAGCGTATCCTCGCTGCCCTTGGCATTGGCGGCGCTGCGGTTGGTGTTGGCGATGACGGTGATTCCCGCCGCGCGCAGCTTGTTCACCATCTGCGCTGCGCCGGGCATCGCGATCGCCTTGCCCGCGCCGGTCTTTTCCCACTGGTCCCAGATTTCCGGATCGAAGGCGGAGCCCTTCTCGGCGAAATAGCGCATCGGGCCGCGGTTCCAGATCAGCGTCTCGTCGGCGTCGAACACCGCCGCGAAGGGCTTGTCCCCGCACGGCTCGAACGCCGGCGCATCCATCGTCGCGCCGGGCGCGAGCACGACGCTGTCCTTCGGCCGCTGCTTGATCCGCCATACGCCGTAATCGGCAATACGCGCATTGGTCGCGCGCACCGCAACCGCCGCTTCGGGCGAGCCGTAGAGATATTGCAGTGCGACTGGAGGCTTGTCGGCTTCCGCAGGTGCAGGCGGCGTGGTAGCGACCTCGGCAGGCGCGCTCGCACAGCCTGCCAACAGCAGCGGCGCTGCAAGGGCGAGGCCGCGCATCACACGGTCTCGCGCGGACGCACGGTGCGGAATTCGATCTTCTTGTCGTAGGGCGCGCCGAGGACGAGGCGCTTCACATAGATGCCGGGCAGGTGGATGCTGTCGGGATCGAGGCTGCCCACCGGCACGATTTCCTCGACCTCGGCGACGCAGATCTTCGCGGCGGTCGCCATCGGCTGGTTGAAGTTGCGCGCGGTCTTGCGGAAAATCAGGTTGCCGCTCTCGTCGGCCTTCCACCCCTTGATGATGGCGAGGTCGGCGAAGATGCCGCGTTCGAGGATATAGTCCTGCCCGTCGAAATTCTTCACTTCCTTGCCTTCGGCGACGAGCGTGCCGACGCCGGTCTTCGTATAGAAGCCCGGAATGCCCGCGCCGCCCGCGCGGCAGCGTTCGGCGAGCGTGCCTTGCGGGCAGAATTCGACCTCGAGCTCGCCCGCGAGATATTGCCGTTCGAACTCCTTGTTTTCGCCGACATAGGAGGAGATCATCTTTCCGACCTGCTTGGTGCGGAGCAGCTTGCCGAGGCCCTCGCCGTCGATCCCGGCATTGTTGCTGGCGATGGTGAGGTTCTTGACGCCCGCGTCGCGAATCGCGTCGATCAGCCGCTCGGGAATGCCGCAAAGGCCGAAGCCCCCCGCGCAAATCTGCATCCCGTCGAAAAGGAGGCCGTCAAGCGCGGCTGCTGCGTCGGGATATTGCTTGTTCGCCATGAAGGGCCTCCTTGCCGGAATGTCGGGCGCGACCTTGGCGCATTTGATCCATCAATTCTAATTGTTCGATTTTTGGATTATACATAGATAATGTCTATTAATCGCGTCTCGCTCTATCATCTAGAAACCCTCCTCTGGATCGACCGGCTCGGCACTTTTTCTGCGGCGGCCGAGCGGCTCAACACCACCCAGCCGACGGTGTCGGCGCGGATGCGCGAACTCGAACAGCGATTGGGGACGGCGCTGTTCCGCCGCGAAGGCCGCGCGATGTCGCTGACGGCGGCGGGGCGCAAGCTGGTGCGCGATTGCGACCCCTTGCTGCGCGACATGCAATACGCGCTGCTCGGCAGTGGCGGCTATGGCGAGGCGAGCGGCGTGGTGCGCATCGGCGCGGGCGAGATAGCGGCGGCAAGCTGCCTTCCCGCTTTCGTCGCGGAACTCAAGGCCGACATGCCGGGCGTCGGGCTCGAGATCGAGATCGACCTCACCGCCAACCTGATCCAGCAGCTTTTGACCGGGCGCACCGACATGGCCTTCGCCGCCGGGCCGATCGCGCATCCCGCGCTCAAGACTAGTCCGATCGGCGAGGTCGAACTGCTCTGGCTTGCGAGCCCCGCGGTCGCATCGGCCTTCGCGAGCGGGGAGGCGGTGCTCCCCGTCTGGTCGCTCGCCAGCCATTCGCCGATCCACGGGCGGATGCGCGATGCGATCGCCGCGTCGCGCATCGCGCAGAAATCGGTGAATTTGTGCAATAATGCGCGTATGATGATCGACATCGCCAGAGTCGGCGGCGGGATCGGCATCTTTCCCGAACCTATGGTGCGCGGCGAAATCGCGAGCGGCGCGCTGGTCGAGCTCGATGGCATGCCCGCGCTCGTGCCGGTCGAATTTCACGTCGCCAAGCGCGTGTCCGACACCGAACCCGTGCTGGACCGGATTTATGCGCGCGCGGCGACGCTGCGTATCGCGGCGGCCTCGCGCGACTTTGACGGCGATCAATGACGCCGCGCCGGATCCGGCGCATCCCGCTTGCGACGCCATCGCGAAGGAGACGGAAAAATGCGCTCGATCCTGGTTCACGCCGACGATGAGGCCGCCTCGGAAGGCCGGCTGCAGGTCGCGCTCGACCTAGCCCGCCGGTTCGGCGGTCATGTCACGCTGATGATCGCGACGCCCTTTCAGCAATTCGTCAGCTTCGACCCCTTCGGCGGCAGCTATTTCGCGGCCGAGGCGCTGGCGAAGGCGCAGGCCGACGACCTCGCGCTCGAAGCGGGGCTCGCCGGCCGGCTGGAGAAGGAGGATGTGCCGTGGGACATCGTCGTCGCGAGCGGTGACATAGCGGGATCGCTCGCCGCGACCGCGACGCTTGCCGATCTGGCGGTGGTGAGCCTGCCGGGCGACGCTAAAGGCGCCGCGTCGCCGCTGCTCGCCGGCGACCTCGCGCTGGCGATATCGACCCCGGTTCTCGCCCTGCCGCAGGGAACGGCGCGCCTCGACCCCGATGCCCCCGCGATGGTGGCCTGGAACGGCAGCGCGCAGGCCGCCGCGGCGCTCCGCGCGGCAGTACCGCTGTTACGGGACCGGGCGGTGACTCTGGTCAGCGTCGGCGGGGAGGAGGGCGCCTTTCCCGCAACCGATGCGCTGCGCTATCTGTCGCGCCATGACATCCATGCGGACCTCAGGACCGTCTCGCGCGGGGGAAAGACGGCCGAAGAACGGCTGGAGGAGGAAGCGGCGGCGCTCGGCGCGGGCCTGATCGTCATGGGCGCCTTCGGCCGCGGCCGCCTGCGCGAGACGCTGTTCGGCGGGGCCACCCACTATCTGGTGACGAGCGGCCGCTTTCCGCTGCTGCTCGCGCATTAGGGCAGTTCTATCTCCAGCGCCGCCGACAGATCGGCGAGCGCCTGTTCGCCGCTCGTCACCTTGATCGCGTGCATGCCGAGCCGGCTCGCGGGTTTGCAGTTGATGCCGAGGTCGTCGAGATAGATGCAGTTCGCGGGCTGGGCGCCGAGCGCCTCGCACATCATCTCGTAGATTCGCGGGTCGGGCTTGCGCACGCCGACCTTGCTCGATTCGATCACATGGTCGAAGCGCGCCATGATCGCCGCGACCTCGGCGGCGAGTGCCTCGCTGCGCGCCATCCCCGCGCCCTTGCCGCTGGGGACATTGTTGGTGATGCACGCGATGCCGAAGCCGCCGGCCTTCAGCGTGTCGAGCGCTGCGACCATCGCGGGGCGCACCGCCCCGGCCAGCACCGCGAGCACCGCTTCGCCCTCGAGCGCGTGCCCGAGCGCCTTCGCCTCGGCCGCGAACAGCGCGTCGAACGCCGCCGCGTCGATTTCGGCGCGTTCGAAGCGGGCCCAGGCGTTGGTGTCGGGATCGGCGGCGTTGACGCGGCGCACGAAGTCGCGCGGCAGCCCGCGCTCTTCCTCGAGCCGGTTGAAGGCTTCGAAGGGCGAGGCGGTGATGACGCCGCCGAAGTCGAAGATGACATGCGTGTATCGGGACAATCGGGACATGGCGCGGCTAGAGCGCAGATTGACGTTAACGTCAACCGCGCCGCATGCGACGGCACTATTTCACGCGCGTGCCCGACCAGCTCGCATCGTCGATGGTGAGGTCGAGCCGGTCGGGCGAGCGCACCGTGTCGAGCAGGAACACCGACGGGCCGTTCGCCGCGAGGATCGCGTCCATCGCCTTCTCGAGCGATATGATGACGGTCGGGATGCGGGCATAGTCCGACTTGACCTCGACCTTGTTCGGGCCCGTGCGCGTCACAATGACCGTGACGCCGCTTTTCGACGCGCCGCGCGCATCGGAGATGACGTCGCCGCTGTAGGTGCCGGCGACGCGGTCGGCGAGGTCGGCTTTGCGCGCGGGCGCGGCCTGGGGCGTTTTGGCGAGCGCCGCGCCCGCCGGGAGCAGGAGCGCGAGCGAAGCGGCGGAGACGAGCGTGCGAAGCATGGCCTGTTCCTTTCCGGCGCGAGGAAAGGGACTGCTCCCCTGCGACCCTCATGGAACGACGACGATCCCCTTTCTGGGGTCGGCTTGTCCCGAGAGCATCTCCCGATAGGCGGCGAGCGCCGCGTCGCCGCCGCTGCGTTTATCGACCGAAGCCAGCCGCGGCGCAACGTCCATGAAGGCGAGCCAGGCCTCGGCGATTCTTTGCCCGAAGGCCGCCCCGCCCCAGTCGGCGATGCGCTTCTGGCTGCGCCCCGGCGCGAAAAAGCCCTGCCGCTCGGGCCCGGGCAGCGCCGCCCCGCCGGCATCGGCATCCCAATGCGATTTGCCGACGATGATCGAGGCCTTGAGATTATTCCCGAAATGGCTGTGTACGACGCGCGTCACCGCGCCGTTGCCCGCCATGTCGACGAAGGCCGAGGGCATGCCGGGATTGAGCGTCAATATATCCTCATAGGCGATGACGCGGTCGTAGATGCGCTGCGCGTCGAGATCGGCGACGTTCGCCTTGCTCGTCAGGCCGACCGTTTCGGGGCGATGCCCCGCGCGCCGCGCGAGTGAAAAGCCGAGCCCGATCGCGGTCTTGCTCGACGCGCTCGCGATCAATATCTGCCCCGCGCCATAATCGCCCTCATCCTCGAACTGGTCGGCGATCAGCCAGCCGGTCAGGAAGAGCGGGCGGAATATCGGCCAATAATCATGGTCGGCGGCGCGATAGCCCTCGAGCGCCTCGATCCGCTGATAATGATTGTAGATGGGGGGCAGGGTGGTGCGGCGCGGGGTGACGTCGGTGAAGCCGCCCGGGCCCGCCTTGCCGGCAGTCAGTATGGCGCTCTCCGCCATCGGATAATAGCCATAGAAACGGTCGCCCGCCGCGACGCCCTCGGCGGCGCTTTCGATCACCGTCGCGAAGCCCCAGACGGGCAGGCGGCCCGGTGTGTCGCGCTCCGAAAAGAAATCCCAATAGCCCTGGTCGTTTCCGAACAGGCCGGCAGGCTTGCCGAACACGGCGTAAGTGATGTTGTTCGCGGTCATCGCATAGCTGTCGAGGTGGACGCGAATTTGTCCCGGCGCGAGCAACTCGTCGGCATCGGTGACCAATTTTGCTTGCGTAATATCGTCGCGATCGATGTCGATCGCCCAGCTCTTTGCGCTCATGTCCGGACCCCTCCGATGGGCTTGCCCGCGGCCGCGGGATGGCCGATAGTCATACAGATGGCGACGCCCCTGACAATCGCGGTCAAGCGCATCTACGAACCGGCCGGTCCCGGCGACGGCGCGCGTTTCCTCGTCGACCGGCTGTGGCCGCGCGGCGTGTCGAAGGAAAAGGCGGCGCTGACCGCCTGGCTGAAGCCCTTGTCGCCGAGCGAAGCGATGCGCGAGGAATTTCATCACGCCGCCGCCCATTCGGACGCGGCCTGGTCCGCCTTCCGCAAGGAATATTTCGCGGCGCTCGACGCGGGCGGCGACGAGATTGCGGCCGCGCTCGCCGAACTCGATGCGGCGCGGAAGGCGGGGCCCGTGACCTTGCTCTACGCCGCGAAGGACGAGGAACGGAACAACGCCGTCGCGCTGCGTGAATGGCTGGCGCGGCGCTAGCTTGAAAAGCTTCCGTGTCCCCGCGAAGGCGGGGACCCATCTCCCGCCGGTTCAAAATGGCGACGACCGGAGATGGGCCCCTGCCTCCGCAGGGGCACAGGGAAATCATGCAATAATCTCAGCCCACCGCCGTTCCCAGCAGCGACCCGATCGCGATCGTCGCGGCCATGGCGAACGCTCCCCAGAAAGTCACGCGCACGACCGGGCGCAGCATCGGCGCATTGCCCGCCCGCGCCCCGAGCGCGCCGAGGATCGCAAGGAAGACGAGCGACGCTGCCGAGACGGTGAAGGGCAGCGATGTGCCCCGATCGACCAGCACCGTCGCGAGCGGCAGCGCGGCGCCGACCGAAAAGCTTGCCGCCGAAGCCGCCGCCGCCTGCACCGGCCGCGCCGCCGTGACGTCGGTCATCCCCAGCTCGTCGCGCAGATGCGTGTCGAGCGCATTATGCGCGGTGAGCTGCGCCGCGACCTCTTCGGCGAGCGCGCGGGTCAGCCCGCGCTCCTGATAGATTTGCGTCAGCTCCTCGAGCTCATACTCGGGGTCGGCGGCGAGATGGCGTTTCTCGAGTTCGACGTCGGCCGTCTCCGCATCGCCCTGCGAACTCACCGAGACATATTCGCCCGCCGCCATCGACATCGCCCCCGCGACGAGCCCCGCGCTGCCGGTGATCAGGATCGACGCCTCTGACGCGCCGGCCGCCGCGACGCCCGCGATCAGGCTCGCGGTCGACACGATCCCGTCGTTCGCGCCGAGGATCGCGGCGCGCAGCCAGCCGATCCGCGTGACGGCATGGGTTTCCTCGTGCATCGCGGACCCTTCTAATATTGCAGCTGCAGCCCCGGCCGCGCCCAGCGCGTCTTCACCAGCCGGCCCGTGCCCGACAGGGTGATATAGGCGTCCTGCCGGTCGGACCCGCCGAAGGCGATATTGGTGGTGAAGATGTCGTCGGTCGCGACGAATTCGACCAGCTCGCCCTGCGGCGAGACGACGCTGATGCCGCACTCGCCGATCGTCGCGACGCAGATATTGCCGTTCGCTTCCATCGCGAGGCTGTCGAAGAATTTATAGCCCGCGGGGCGATAGAGCGGGATGCCGGGGCCCCCGGGGCCCGCGGCATCGTCGACCTTGCCGGGGGCGACGATGTTGAACTGGGTCAGGCGGCAGGTGTAGGTTTCGGCGGCATAGAGTTTGGTCCCGTCGGGCGAGAGGCCGACGCCGTTCGGGTTATAGCTCGGGAAGATCACTTCCTCGATGAAGCTGCCGTCGGCCTTGGCGTAGAAGATGCCGACGATGTCGTGGCAACGCGCGGCATAATCGACCTTGCCGTGATCGGTGAACCAGAAGCCGCCGTGCGCGTCGAACATGATGTCGTTGGGACCGCGCAGGATGACGCCATGATCGCCGCTCTTGTACAGCACTTCGACCGCGCCCGTCGCGATATCGATGCGTTCGATCCGCCCGCCCGAATAATCGTCGGCGATGCCGTGCGGGGCGAGATAGCCGTTCGATTCGACATAGTTGAACCCGCCGTTGTTGCAGCAATAAAGCTTGCCGTCGGGGCCGATCGCGAGGCCGTTGGGACCGCCGCCGGGGGTCGCGATGACTTCCTTTTTGCCGCCCGGCCAGCAGCGCGTGATCCGCTTCGCCTCGATCTCGACGACGATGACGCTGCCGTCGTCCATCACCACCGGCGCCTCGGGGAAACGCAATCCGTCGGCGATCAGTTCAAACTCGGCCATATCCTCTCCCTCGTTGTTGTGCATTTCTATCTCGTCACCCCGGATCAAGTCCGGGGTGACGATGGCGGTGTATTCCTTGCTCTTGCGCTTATCCTATGCTTTGCGGCCATCATGCCCGTTCGCACGCTCTTCGCCACCCATTTTTACGAGGCCGACATCGGCACGCCCGACCTGCTCGAAGAGCTGGAGGAAAGCTGCCGCCTGTTCGCGGCGGAGGATGGCGCGGGAAAGGCGTGGAGCCGCGAGCATGGTTACAAGGGCTATACGAGCTACGCGAGCCTCGGCGACCTGCCCGAGCGCGATCCGGCCTTTTACGATTTGAAGAAACTGCTCGACAAGCAAGTGAAGGCCTTCGCCAAGGCGTGCCATTTCGACCTCGCCAAGCCGCTCAAGCTCGACAGCCTGTGGGTCAACATCCTGAAACCTGGCGGCACCCACAGCGGCCATATCCACCCGCACAGCATCGTCTCGGGCACCTTCTACGTCGCGGTTCCGCCGGGATCGGGCGCGCTCAAGCTCGAGGACCCGCGCCTGCCGATGCTGATGGCGGCGCCGGGACGCACCGGCGACGCGCCCGAGCATCTCCATCCCTTCGTTTATGCCGAGCCCGCCGCGGGGCGCGTCTTCCTTTGGGAAAGCTGGCTGCGGCACGAGGTGATGCCCAACGCGGGCAAGGGCGAGCGGATCAGCATCAGCTTTAACTATCGCTGATCGGTCCTATATGCACGGGCGACGGCGCGGCCATTTAAGCCCCTCCTCTTCAGAGGAGGGGTTTGGGGTGGTGGCGAGCTTGTGCAACAAGCTCGCTCGGGCATCGAGCCCGACCGAGCTTCACCACCCCCCTCCCCTCCTCTGAAGAGGAGGGGCTAAATGAAAGTCCCCCGATGACCGCGACCTACGACGCCGACCTCCAGCTCTTCATCAACGGCGCCTGGCGGAGCGGCGAGGGGCGTGACGCGCGGCCGGTCTATAACCCCGCGACGGCAGGCACGATCGCCGACCTGCCCGTCGCGACCGCCGCCGATCTCGACGAGGCGCTCGCGGCGGCGGAACGCGGCTGGCCCGCGTGGCGCGCCAGGACCCCCGACGAGCGCGCCGCGCTGATGCGCAAGGCGGCCGCGATCATCCGCGAGCGCGTCGATCATATCGCGACCCTCCTGACGCTCGAACAGGGCAAACCCATCGGCGAGGCGCGCGGCGAAGTGCTGTCGGCCGCCGGGCTGTTCGACTATTTCGCCGAGCAGGGCAAACGCATCGAGGGGCGCGTGCTCCAGCGTCCGGTCGGCCAGCGCGCGATGGTGACCAAGCATCCGGTCGGCCCCGTCGCGGGGTTCAGCCCGTGGAACTTCCCGGTCAATCTGATGGTCAAAAAAATCGCGCCGGCGCTCGCCGCGGGCTGCGTGGTGATCGCGAAGGCGCCCGAGGAGACGCCGGGCTGCACCAGCGCGGTCATGCGCTGCATCGCCGATGCGGGAATCCCGGGCGACGCCGTCCAGCTCGTTTACGGCGATCCCGACATGATCAGCCGCCACCTGCTCGCGAGCCCGGTGATCCGCAAGGTCAGTTTCACCGGCTCGACCGCGGTCGGCAAGCATCTGATGAAGCTCGCCGCCGACGGGGTGAAGCGGATCACGATGGAACTCGGCGGCCACGCTCCGGTGCTGATCTTCGACGATTGCGACCTCGAGGCGACGCTCGACAAGGTCGTGTGGCAGAAGTTCCGCAACGCGGGGCAGGTCTGCATCTCGCCGAC
Organism: uncultured Sphingopyxis sp.; assembly: GCF_900078365.1. Taxonomy (NCBI): domain Bacteria; kingdom Pseudomonadati; phylum Pseudomonadota; class Alphaproteobacteria; order Sphingomonadales; family Sphingopyxidaceae; genus Sphingopyxis; species uncultured Sphingopyxis sp. The sequence continues at coordinate 3,481,209 of NZ_LT598653.1, read as the reverse complement.
GCGTTTCCATGTCCAGCAGGGCATCTACGACGCCTTTGTGAAGGGCTTTGCCGAGCGCACCCAGAAGGTGAAGATCGGCAGCGGCCTCGACGCCGACACCCAGATGGGCCCGCTTGCCAACGCGCGCCGCATCCCTGCGCTCGAAGCCTTGATCGCCGATGCCAAGGCCAAGGGCGCGCGCGTGATCGCGGGCGGCGAGGCGACGGGCGACGGCTATTTCTTCCAGCCCACCGCGATCGCCGACGTGCCGCTCGAGGCCGACGCGATGAACCACGAACCCTTTGGTCCGATGGCGCTGATCCGCCCGTTCGGGACCGAGGAGGAGGCACTCGAACAGGCGAACCGGCTGCCCTATGGCCTCGCCGCTTTCGCCTTCACCGAGAACGGCCGCCGCATCAACCGCATCGTCGATACCGTCGAAAGCGGCATGGTCGGGGTGAACAGCTTCGTCATCTCGGCGCTCGACGCGCCCTTCGGCGGGATCAAGGAATCGGGCTTTGGCAGCGAGAGCGGGCCCGAGGGGCTCGACGGCTATCTCGTCACCAAGGCAGTGCATATCTACTGAGCACCGCCCGGAGCCGAAGCGATGTCGGCTTTGGAGTGGCTTCCCGCCATTCCCAACATTCGTCATTCCCGCGAAAGCGGGAACCCAGAGCGTGCGTCGGCTGACCCCTCCCTGGGTTCCCGCTTTCGCGGGAATGACGAAGTTTTAAGGATGCGGAATGTCGGCCTTCGGTCGCTTTCGGCTATCGCCAGGACGGCGATGATCAATCCCGCTCCAGCGCCACGAAATCGCGCCCTAGCGGCGCCAGATGCGCGCCGCCGTCGACGAAGATCGTCTGCCCGGTCACCGCCTCGGCGCGCGCCAGATACACGACCGCATCGGCGATCTGCGCGGGCGCCGGCAGCGCGCCCAGCGGCATAAGCTTCGCCAGCCGCTCGACCTGCGCCGCCGAATAATCCCCGGTCGCCATCGTCAGCCCCGGCGCGACGGCGTTGATCCGTGCGCGACCCCCGAAGGCCACCGCCAGCGTTGCCGTCGCCTGCCACAAGGCCGATTTCGACAGGCTGTAGGCGATCTGGTCGGGGACCGGATTGCGCACGCGCTGGTCGACGATATTGACGATCGCGGGACGCCGGCCCTCGTCCGCCACGATGAGCGCCTTCGCGAGCATCACCGGCGCGGACAGGTTGATCTGCATCATTTCGCCGAGCGCGGCGGCCGACAAATCCTGCCATTCGCCCTCGGCGAACAGCGCGGCATTGTTGACGAGCAGGCCGGGCGCGCGGCCGAACTTGTCCGCGACCGCCGGGATCAGCGCATCGACCGCCGCCGGATCGGAAAGGTCGGCGGCGAAGCGGTGGCTGCGCGCGCCGGTTTCGGCGAGCGCCTCGGCAAGCACCGGATCGGCCTCGCCGCCGCTGTGGTGGTGCAGCGCCAGCGCATAGCCCTCGCGCGCGAGCCGCGCCGAGATCGCGGCGCCGACACGGTGAAGCCCGCCCGTGACGAGAGCGAGCTTTTGCGTCACTTGCGCACCCCCAAACGACTCCGGCGCATCGTGATGCCGATCTCTTCGCCTTCCTCGGCGATCGCGAGCTTGACGATCTTCACCTCGACCTCCTCGACCTTCTCGTCCTGCAGGAAGAGGGTGTCGATGATATGGTCGGCGACGCTTTCGATCAGCACGAAATGGACGTCCTTCGGGATGCCCTCGGTCGCCGCGAATTTCAGGTGCATGTAATTTTTCGAGCGGCTGAGCGGCGTCGTCGGCTCGTAATGATCGGCCATCGCCAGCCGCGCGCGAACCGAGATGCGCAGCGGCTGCGGCAGATGCGTCTCTTCGGAATAGATGCCGGTGAGCACCTGGACGGTCAGCCCGTCCACCTCCAGCCACAATGTATCGGTCACAAGAAAATCCTGTCGAACGAGCGCGACATTCGGCTTTGCAACGCCGGTGCCGGGCCCTAAAGCGCCGCCGCATTAGCGAAAGGGTGCGCGTTGGTCGAGTTACTTCCATTGTCCGATATCGAACCGCAGGCGGTCGAGGCGCTTCTCGACGCCGCTTTCGGAACGGATCGCTTCGGACGAACCGCCTATCGCATCCGCGAAGGGGTGGATGCGGTGCCCGCGCTGAGCTTCGCGGCGGTCGAGGACGGCGCGCTGATCGGCACGATCCAGTGCTGGCCGGTCGCGCACCGCGCGGCGGACGGCACCGCGACGCCGCTGGTCATGGTCGGCCCGGTCGCGGTGCGCCCCGACGTCCAGCGCGGCGGGCACGGGCGGGCGCTGATGGCGCATATGCTGGAGGTCGCGGAGGCGCAGGCCGACGGCGCGCTGATGATGATCGGCGATCCCGAATATTATGGCCGCTTCTTCGGTTTCGGCGCCGATGGAACGGGCGAATGGGACTTGCCCGGGCCGTTCGAGCGCCGGCGCCTGCTCGCACGGGCGATCAACGGGCACGATCTGCCGCGCGGTGCGGGGATGATCGGGCCGCGGTGAAATTGTTTCGCGCGAAGACGCGAAGGCGCGAAGAGGTCGCGTCTGCCGCGAAGCGGCCTTTCTCCTGATGCCTCCGCGCAAAACCGATCGTTTGCGGGAATAAGGGGCCTGACGGCCCGAGCCTTCTTCTTCGCGCCTTCGCGTCTTCGCGTGAAACAAATCAGCCCCCACCCGTCGAACATGCGATACGTCTCGCAGCGAAGCCGACTTGCGCGGCGCGCCCACCCCCTTATGTCGGTTGCATGGTCAGCCCCGCGCCTTCGCTTCCCAAGGATTTTGCGCAGCTTTCGCTCGCCGAGGCCGCCGAACTGCTCGCGGCGCGCAAATTGCCGCCGGTCGAGGAATGGCATCCCGAACGCAGCGGCGACAGCGCGATGGAAATTCGCGCCGACGGCAGCTGGTATCACGAGGGCGGCCGGATCAACCGGCCCGCGATGGTCCGGCTCTTCTCGACGATCCTGCGCCGCGAAGCCGACGGCAGCCACGTCCTCGTCACCCCGGCCGAGAAGCTCTCGATCGCGGTCGAGGACACGCCCTTCCGCGCGGTCGAGATGAAGAGCGAAGGCGAGGGCGAAGCGCGCAAGCTCGTTTTCCGTCTCGATACCGACGATCTCGTCATCGCGGGGCCCGATCATCCGCTGCGCTTCGGTCGCGACGCCGACAATCCCGACCCGCGGCTGCACGTCCGCGGCGCGATCGGGGGCGGGCTCGAGGCGCGTATCGACCGCGCGCTCTATTACGAGATCGTCGACATAGCGCTCGCCGAGGGGGGAGAGCCGCCCGCGATCTGGTCGGACGGTGCGCGCTTCCCGCTGGTGGACGCCTGATGCTTTCCGAGAAGCTGCGCGACGCGCTCGATAATCTGCTGCCCGATCCGGGCGAGGACGAGGCCTATCTGGGGACGCCGACGCTGCGCGACGCCGCGGTGCTCATCGCCTTCACCGACCGCCCCGACCCCGGCGTCATCCTCACCCAGCGCCCGCAATGGCTGCGCAGCCACGCGGGGCAGGTCGCTTTCCCCGGCGGCAAGATCGATCCGGGCGACCGCGACGCGATCGACGCGGCGCTGCGCGAGGCCGAAGAAGAGATCGGGCTCAATCGCCGCGACGTGATGATCGCCGGCGCGACCGAGCCCTATCGTTCGGGCAGCGGCTATCTGATCACGCCGGTGCTCGGCGTGATCCCGCCCGACCTCGCCTTCGATCCCAATCCCGACGAGGTCGACGACTGGTTCGAGGTGCCGCTCGACATATTGTTCGACCCCGGCAATTATGCGCGCCAGCATGCCAATTGGCAGGGACACGACCGCCATTATTATGACATGGACTGGCAGGGGCGGCGGATCTGGGGCGTGACGGCGGGAATCATCATCAATCTGGCGCGGCGTCTGCCCGCGGGCTGGCACCGGTGACGCGGCTTCCCGCCGCCGATTGGCGCGAGCGGCCGGGGCTGCGCCGGATCGTCGCCGCGCTGACCGCCGATGGCGGCGCGGTCAAGGCCGTCGGCGGCGCGGTGCGCGACACTTTGCTCGGCCTGCCCGTCGCCGACATCGATCTCGCGACTCCCCTCTTGCCCGAGGAGGTCAGGCGGCGGCTGGAGGCCGTCGACATCAAGATCATCCCGACGGGTATCGCGCACGGCACCGTCACCGCGATCGCCAGCGGCGACCATCACGAGATCACGACGTTGCGCCGCGACGTCGCGACCGACGGGCGCCGCGCGACGATCGCCTTTGCCGACGACTGGCGCGACGACGCCGCGCGCCGCGACTTCACGATCAACGCGCTCTATGCCGATCCCGGCACGGGGGAGATCGACGACTGGTTCGGCGGGCTCGCCGATCTCGCGGCGGGGCGGGTGGCCTTCATCGGCGACGCCGCGACGCGCATCGCCGAGGATCATCTGCGCATCCTGCGCTTCTATCGCTTCGCGGCGCGCTTCGGGCGCGGCGACCTCGATCCCGCCAGCCACGCCGCGGTGGTGACCGCGCGCCAGTCGCTCAAAAGCCTGTCGCGCGAGCGCATCGCCGACGAACTGCTCAAGATCCTCGCGCTTCCCGACCCGCGCGCGATCGTCGGCCGGATGGCGGCTGACGGTATTTTCGAAGTGCTGCTCCCCGAACTCGATGCCGGTTTCGCGGCCGCGCTCGACCGGCTTATCGCCAACGAACGCGCGGCGGCCGCCACCATCGCACCGCTCCGCCGCCTCGCGGCGCTGCTGCTGGCCGATGCCGGCGTCGCCGAGCAGGTCGCGAGCCGGCTCCGTCTCTCGACGCGGCAGCGCAAGCATCTGGCCGCGCTCGGCGGCCACCGCGCCGACGTCGCGCGCCCGATCCGTCAGCTCGCGCACGCGATCGGTATCGAGGCGGCGCGCGACGTCCACCTCCTCGCCGGCGATCCCGCCGCCGTCGAAGCCTTGTCGGGCTGGGCGGTTCCGCAGCTTCCGCTGAAGGGCGGCGACATCGTGGCGCGCGGGGTCGCCGCCGGACCCGAAGTCGCGCGCATCCTGAAAGCGGTCGAAGCGCAATGGGTGGCCGAGGATTTTCCGGACGCGGCGCGCGTGGCGCGGCTCGTCGATCAGAAGATCGGCCGCACCAGCGACTGACGCCAATAATCGAGCGCCGCCGTGCCATCCATCGGCCGTGCGAATAGGAAACCCTGCCCGAAATCGCAGCCGAGCGCCGACAGCAGCCGCGCCTGGTCGGTCGTCTCGACCCCCTCGGCGGTCGTTTTCATCCCCAGCACTTCGGCGAGACTCTGGATCGTGCGGACGATCGCCACCTTGTCGCGGTCGTCGACCATATGCTCGACGAAGCTGCGGTCGATCTTGAGCACGTCGATCGGCAGGCGCTGGAGATAGGCGAGGTTCGAATAGCCGGTGCCGAAATCGTCCATCGCGACGCGCGCGTCGAGCGCCTTCAGCTCGCTCAGCACCGACAACGCGAGGTCGGGGTCGCCGATGATCGCGCTTTCGGTGAGTTCGATCATCAGCCGTTCGCCGCCGATCTTGTGCTTTTCGAGCGCCTGGCGGACGACCCCGGCGACATCGTCGCGCACCAGCTGGATCGCCGAGACATTGACCGAGAAATAGGCATCGACGACTTCGCCGCCGTTCAGCCGGTCCCATTCGGCGAGCACCGCCGCCGCCTTGCCGATCGCCCATTGGCCGAGCGGGACGATCAGTCCCGAATCCTCGGCGATCGGGATGAATTCGGTCGGCGGCACCGCATGGCCGCTGCTGTTGTCCCAGCGCGCGAGCGCCTCGAAACCCGCGACGCGGCCGCTCGACAGCTCGATCAGCGGCTGGAAGGCGAGGTGGAGCCGGTCCTCCTCGATCGCGTTGCGCAGCTCGGTCTCGAGCCCGAAGCGATTGTCCGAGAGCATCGCGGCTTCGGGTTCGTAGATTTCGATGCGGTCGGTCTGCTTCGCGCGCTTGAGCGCGATCTGCGCGTGGCGGATCTGGTCGGCGATATCGGTGTCATGTCCGGGCTGAATCGCGCAGCCGAGCGCGCAATCGACGCTGACTTTCAATTCGCCGATGCGGAACGGATGATCGAAGCAGCCACGAATGCGCCGCGCCATTTCGCGCACATCGGCGCGCCCGCCCGCGATGCGGGTCGAAATGGCGAATTCGTCGCCGCCGGTGCGCGCCAATATGTCGCCGGTGCGCAGGCTCGATTTCAACCGCCGCGCCACGGTGATGATCAGCTCGTCACCCGCCATCGGGCCGATATGTTCGTTGATGCGGCTGAACCGGGCAAGGTCGAGCAGCAGGATCGCATGGTCGCCGCCCGGACCGTCGGTGCGGCCGCGCTGTTCGACCAGTTCCTCGAATCCGGCGCGGTTTGGAAGCCCGGTGAGGCTGTCGGAGACGAGTTCGCGGCGCAGATTGCGCTCGGTCATCATCTCCTGCGTCCGGTCGATCAGCGTCAGCAGGAACAGCTCGTCGTCGCCCGATTCGGTCGGCAGCGGGCCGATCGAGCCGCGCAGGTCGCGCGCCGCCGGCCCTTCGCCGAGCTGGCACGAGAATTCTTGCGATTCCTCGGGATATTGGGAGGCGCGCTCGATCGCGCGCAGCAGTTCGATCGGCGCGTCGGCGCCGACGGGCGACAGGCCGAGCCGGTCGAAGGCGGCGTTGCTCGCATGAAGCCGGAAATTGCCGCGCGCCATCGGTCTGATCAGCGCGGCCGGAACGGGCAACGCGTCGATCCAGCCGACGAACAACAAGGGCCGGTCTTCGCCGGTTCGATCAATAGGCATAACAGAGGGTTTTGTGCGACCTTTCCCCATTGCCCAATGCCTAGGTCACGGGAAGTAAAGAAGGGATTTACGGCTACCTATAAATACGTTCAGCCAAAGCGATTGTTCCGCGGAAAACCCGTCGGCGGCATGCGGCCCGCCGCACCGCGCGCGACGCGCCAGGGGGCGAGGTCGGTTTCGGTGCGCGTGCGGCCGGTATCGCCGCCCATCGCCCAGCTCAACCCCTCGGCAAAGGCGAAGCTGACGGCGTCGGACAGCCCGCCGTCGCGATAGCGTTGCAGCATCACGCCCTGGCCGCGCGCCATCACCGGCACTTCGGCGAGCGGGAAAACGACGAGCTTGCGATTTTCGCCGACCGCCGCGACGCTGTCATCGCCCGGCGCGACCGGCCGCACGACGGCGAGCGCCGCCTTGGGTTTCAGATTGACGACGCTGCGGCCCTTGCGCGTCTCGGCGACCACCTCGCTCATCTGGACGACGAAGCCGTGGCCGCTCGTCGAGGCGAGCAGAAGGCGGCCCTCGGCGCTCGCGGGGATCATCGCGACGATTCGCGCCTCCGGGTCGATATCGACCATCAGGCGCAGCGGCTCGCCGAAGCCGCGGCCGCCGGGCAATTTGTCGGCGCCGACGGTGAAGAAGCGCCCGTCGCTCGCCGCGATCAGCAGCTTGTCGGTCGTCTGCGCGTGCGCGGCGAAGAGCAGTTCGTCGCCTTCCTTGAACTTGAAATCGCCCCATTGATCCGCCGCGACATGGCCGCGCTGCGCCCGGATCCAGCCGCGCTTCGACAGGATCACCGTCACCGGCTCCTTCTCGATCATCGCGTCGAGCGGGATTTCGCGCGTCGGCGCTGCCTCGGCGATCGTCGTGCGCCGTGCGCCGAGCGTGGTTTCGAGCCCATAGACGGTGCGCAGCTTTTCGAGGTCCTTGCGCAGCCGCGTCTTCTGCATGCGCGGGCTTTCGACGAGCTTCGCCAGCTCCTCGCGCTCGGCGGTCAGGTCGGCCTGCTCGCGCTTCAGCTCCATTTCCTCGAGCTTGCGAAGCGAGCGCAGGCGCATGTTGAGGATCGCTTCGGCCTGCCGGTCGGTCAGGGTGAATTCCGCGATCATCACCGGCTTCGGCTCATCCTCGGTGCGGATGATCTCGATGATCCGGTCGAGGTTCAGGAAAGCGATGATATAGCCCGCGACGAGTTCGAGCCGGTCGTCGATCTTCGCGATCCGGTGCTGCGCGCGGCGGACGAGCACGATGATCTGGTGCTGCAGCCATTCGGTGAGCAGTTGTTTCAGCCCCATCACCTTCGGCGTGCGCGTCGCATCGAGGACGTTGAGGTTGAGCGCGAAGCGGCTTTCGAGGTCGGTGAGCCGGAACAGGCTCTCCTTCAGCACCTCGGGGTCAACGTTGCGGCTCTTGGGTTCGAGGACGATGCGCAGATCCTCGGCGCTTTCGTCGCGGACGTCTTCGAGGATCGGGAGCTTCTTGTCGGCGATCAGCTGCGCGATCTGTTCGATCAGCTTGCCCTTGGCGACGCCGTAAGGAATTTCGCTGATGACGAGCTGCCAGGTGCCGCCCGACAATTTTTCGATTCCGCTGTCTTCCCAGCTGCCGTCGGCACCCTTGCCGGTCGAAAAACGCGCGCGGACGCGGAAGCCGCCGCGCCCGGTTTCATAGGCATGGAAGATCGTCTCGGGGCTGTCGACGACGATGCCGCCGGTCGGGAAATCGGGCCCCTTCACATGTTCGAGCAGCTCGGACAGTTCGGCGTTCTGATTCTCGATCAGCAGCAGCGCGGCGCCGATCACCTCGGCGGCATTGTGCGGCGGGATGTTCGTCGCCATGCCGACCGCGATCCCGCTCGCGCCATTGGCGAGCAGGTTCGGGAACAGCCCCGGCATGATCTCGGGCTCTTCGTCCTCGCCATTATAGGTCGGGCGGAAATCGACCGTGCCCTCGTCGAGCCCCTGCATCAGGTTGATCGCGACGCGCGTCAGCCGCGCCTCGGTATAGCGATAGGCGGCGGCGTTATCGCCGTCGATATTGCCGAAATTGCCCTGCCCGTCGACGAGCGGATAGCGGAGCGAGAAATCCTGCGCGAGGCGCACCATTGCGTCATAGACCGCGGTGTCGCCGTGCGGGTGGAATTTGCCGATGACGTCGCCGACGACGCGCGCCGACTTCTTGTAGCCCTGCGACGGGTCGAGCCGCATCGCGCGCATCGCCCACAAGAGGCGGCGGTGGACGGGCTTCAGCCCGTCGCGCAGGTCGGGCAGCGAGCGCGCGGTGATCGTCGACAGCGCATAGACGAGATAGCGTTCGGACAGCGCGCTGTCGAACGGGGTATCAATGCTGTCACCCGGGGGATTTGGGGGCTCGGAAGGGGGAAGATCGTCTGTCGTACTAGCCATTGTCCGCAGCCGATAGCAAGGCTGGCGCGCCAAGGCAAAGGCTTGCGTGGACGGTTGCCTCCCGGCCCGTCGCCCCCGCGAAGGGCGTTTCAGAGTCACGCGCCTCTGAACGCGGCCGCCGTCGGCCTTGCGCTACGTCTCCAGCGGCCCCCGCCTTCGCGGGGGCGACGGTTCCGTCCGAGCCCGCACAAGGAAAAGGGCCCACCGGTCCGGCCGGTGAGCCCTTGGTCTTTGGGAATATATGGGGCCGGTGCGACTGCGCTTCGAAAGCGTCCGGCCGGGCTGTCCTATGGCGCGAGGATCGCGACGGCGAGATACAGCAGCAGAGGCAGGCCGAAGCCCAAGAGCGTCAGGGCGACAAAGGCGATGCGCGTCCACAAGACATCGATGCCGAACTGGTCCGCCATCCCGGCGCAGACGCCGAAGATCATCCCGTTACGGCGATTCTTGCGAAAACCCTGGTTCATTTCTTTCCTTTCGATCCCGGCCTTCGGGCCGGCGTTTTTCGGGGGAGGCGGCTGGTCAGGCGACCAGACCGCCGAAGTGCGCAGCGTTCGGGCCGACAGCGGCGAGGAACATCAGCGAGCAATAGAGCGAGGCAACACCAGCGATCGCGTAGCTCTTGAACGATTCGACGTTGAAATGGGCCATGATATTTTCCTTCCTTGAACCTTCCATCCGGACTATCCGGTGGATGCCGACAGTATTGCAGGGACCGTGCCAATTTCATTCATCGGCGGTTAAGCGCGGTTTTTTAGTTCCCGAAATATTATTTCAGCGCGAAAAATACGCCAAGATGGCAAAAATTCCCGTTCATCGGAAAAATTTCGACAAACGCTCGAGGGCGACGGGCTGGCGTCGCCCGATGCGCTGCGGTAGGCGCGATGGGAATGACGCTGACCCGCCTATCGCTGACCGATTTTCGCAATCATGCCGCCGCCGACATGGCGGCCGGGCCGGGGCTCGTCGCGCTGCACGGCGACAATGGCGCGGGCAAGACGAATATATTGGAGGCGATCTCGCTGCTCGCGCCGGGGCGCGGGCTGCGCCGCGCGCCGCTGGCGGACATGGTGCGCGACGGGGCGGGCGGCGGCTTCGCCGTCTTTGCCGAGGTGCAGGCGGGCGCCGACCTGCCGCCGGTCGCGCTGGGGACGGGGATGGAGCCCGCGCAGCCGGGCCGGCGGGTCGTGCGCATCAACGGCGCGCCCGCCGCGGCGACCGCGCTCGGCGAATGGCTGGCGGTGCTGTGGCTGACCCCCGCGATGGACCGGCTGTTCGTCGAGGCCGCAGGGAACCGGCGGCGCTTCCTCGACCGGCTCGTGCTCGCGCTCGACCCGCGCCACGCGCAGCACGGTAACCGCTACGAAGCCGCGCTGCGGGCGCGCGGCAAGCTGCTCGCCGATCCCGCCGCCGCCGACCCGCAATGGCTGGCGAGCCTCGAAGCGCAGCTCGCCGAGCATGGCGCGGCGATCGATGCGGCGCGGCAGACGATGCTCGCGAGCCTGTCCGCCGAGCTCGCGGGCCAGCCCGATGCGCCCTTCGCCCGCCCGCTGCTGATGCTCGTCGACAGCGACGGGACGGCGCGTGCGGCGCCATACGAAGCCGATGCACTCAAGGCGCTGTTCGCATCGCGCCGGCGGATCGACGCCGCCGCGGGCCGCGCGACCGCCGGGCCGCACCGCGACGACCTCGACGCCGTCCATGCCGCGACGGGCCGCGCGGCGGCGCGCTGCTCGACCGGCGAGCAAAAGGCGATGCTGCTCTCGCTGATCCTCGCGCACAGCGACTGCGTCGCGCGCGCGCGCGGGCAGCGCCCGGTGCTTTTGCTGGACGAGGTCGCCGCGCATCTCGACCCCTCGCGCCGCGCCGCGCTCTACGAGCGGCTTGCGGGGCAGGGCGGGCAGGCGTGGCTCACGGGGACCGAGGCGGCGCTGTTCGACGACATGCCGGGGCCGGTGACGCGCTTCCGGATCGAAGGCGGGCGGATCGCGGCGGGGTAGAGATTTGCCTTTCGGCGGCTGACGGCCGAAACCAGCCGTCGCCCCCGCGAAGGCGGGGGCCGCTAGCGGCCTTACTCAGCGGCGCCCGCGTAAACCGCCAGCGGCCCCCGCCTTCGCGGGGGCGACGGTTGAGGCAGCGTCCGCTCCCCACCCCAAAGCGTCCGTTCAAACTATCTCCCGCACCACATCCTGCGGGCGGCACAGCCGCACGCCCTTGCCGGTCTCGACGATCGGGCGTTCGACATAGGCGGGGTTGGCGGCCATCGCGGCGATGATCTCGTCCTCGCTCGCGTCCTTCAGGCCGCGCTCTTCGGCATCGGTGCCGCGCAGGCGCAGCGCGTCGCGGGCGGCTATGCCGGCATCGCGGAACAGCTGGCGCAGCTTGTCGGCGCTATAGGGATTTTTGAGATATTCGACGACGGTCAGCTCGACGCCCGGGGTCTCTTCGAGAATCGCCAGCGTCTTGCGCGAGGTGCCGCATGCGGGGTTGTGCCAGATGGTCGCTTTCATGGAATGATGTCCTAACGCAGCCTTAGCGCGGCGTAAACGCGCTATTCATGGCATATATGGCACATCTTCCCGCATGAAGGGGAACCACCAGCTTGCCTTTCGCGGCCGACACACGACTTATGCGAAGTCGAGGGACCGCCAGAGGCGGCCAATGCGGGGTTGGGTTGCAAGTGAATGAATTGATCGATCGCAGAAGGCTGCTCGCCGGGATCGCGGGAGCGGGGGCGCTGGCCGCCATTCCGGCGCGGGCGCAGCTTCCGAACTGGGTCCAGCAGCCGGCGGCGCCCTTGCCGCCGCCGGTCGACTATCTCGCCGTGGCGAAGAAGCAGCTTGCGATGCAGGCGCGCAATATCCCGCAGACCGACCGCGTCGGCGTCGTCGATTTCGGTCTGCCCTCGTCGCGCCCGCGTTTTGCGCTCGTCGATATGGTCGCGGGCAGGATCGACATGTTCCCGGTGACGCACGGCCGCGGATCGGACCCGCAGCACGACGGCTGGCTCAAGAGCTTTTCGAACCGCGTCGGCAGCCTCGCGACCTCGCGCGGCGCCTATCGCACCAGCGACTATTATTGGGGCGCGAACGGATCTTCGATGCGGCTCGCGGGGCTCGAACCCGACAATTATACCGCCGACCAGCGCGCGATCGTCGTGCACGGCGCTTGGTACGCCGACCCGGCGCTGATCGCGACGCAGGGCAAGCTCGGGCGCAGCGAAGGCTGTTTCGTGTTCGGCGAAGAGCTGCTGCCGCAGATTCTCTACAAGCTCGGGCCCGGCCGGCTGCTGTTCGCCGACCGCCTGAGCGCGCATCCGCCGATGCCGGCGCCCTTCCAGCTGCCGCCCGCCGACCCGCTGCCGGGAACCGAAAATCTGCGGCGCGCGAGCACGTTCACCGGGACGCTGCCGACGACGGCGGATTAAGCGGCGAAAGTCCGATTTGGGGTGGTGAGTTGCCATTCCCTACCTTCGTCATTCCCGCGAAAGCGGGAACCCAGTCTGGGATCAGCCTACGCACGCTCTGGGTCCCCGCTTTCGCGGGGATGACGATGTAAAAGGCAGCAATCGGTCGAAACCCGACACTTCCGTCATCCCGGGCTTGACCCGGGATCCCGCTTTTGGGGCGTCGACCGGTCTTCGGCATCAAGCGGGACCCCGGATCAAGTCCGGGGTGACGAATAAAGAGATGGCAGCAATCGGTCGCTTGCTGACCCCGCTCAATAAATCCCGCTCGTCGCCGGCGTCGTCACGCGTGCGGCGGTGGGGATCGTCGGGACGACCGGCGGCGGTTCGGGCGCGATGATCGTCGCGGTGGGGCGGCCGGGCTTGGCGAAGCTCGCCACCACCGGCGCGTCGCGGCCATAGATGTCGGCGAGCTTCTTCACCCCGCCCTTGCCGTCGGGAACCATCGTCCAATAGGCGACATAGACGGGGAAGGGCTCGTCGAAGCCGAAGCGCGTCGTCTTGCCGCTCGCGATCGCCTCGCCGAATTCCTCGGGACTTTTGCCTGCGAACATCACCGCCATCAGGCCCGAGAAGTGCAGCGCGCGCTCGGTGCGGATGCAGCCGTGGCTGAACGCGCGCGCGGCGGCGTTGAACGCGCCCTTCGAGGGGGTATCGTGAAGATAGATCGCATGCTCGTTGAGCATTTCCATCTTCATCACGCCCAGCGCATTGTTCGCCCCCGGCTGCTGCACCACCGACAGCGTCTTGCCCTTGCCGGTCCAGGTGTAACCCTGGCGCCGCGCCGAGGCGGGGTTATTCGCGATCGTCGCGCCGATGCCCTCGTTGATGATGCTGCGCGGCAATGTCCAGGTCGGGTTGACGATGATCCCGGTCGCCATCGGATTGAGCTGCGGCGTCGGGGTCGAACTTTTGCCGACGACGGCCTTGTGCGTCGCGATGATCGTCCCGCCGTGGACGACGCGGGTCAGATATTCGGGGACGTTGCTGACGACATAGCGTTCGCCCAGGTCGCGCGGCATCCAGCGCCAGCGCTCCATGTTGACGCGGATCGCATTGGCCGCCGCGGGCGTTTTCGCCGTCTTGAGCGACGCCTTGAGCACCGCGAAATCGGGATGCACGGGGTCGAGGCTGGCGAGTGTTTCGGGCACCGCGCCCGCGCCGAGCGCGGCGGTGAGCAGCGACAGCAAAGGTTCGCTGTCGCCGTCGCTGTCGGTCATGAACCATTGCTTGCGCGCGGCATTGGGCGTGCGCCCGTCGCGCAGGTGCGTCGCGAGCAGCAGGAAGCTGTCGGTCGCGACCTTGTCGAGCGCCGCCTGATCGCTGCCGAGGATCGCGGCGGCGAGGCCGTCGGGATTGTAATCCTTCGCGAACAGGCCCTCGTCGCCGACCGTTTCGATGAAGCTCAGAAGCGCGGTCGCATTCTCCTCCGACCAGCTCGGCATCTCGATCCGCACCGCGACGACGGGGGCGTCATCCTTCACCTTGTCGGGCTGGAGGATCACCGAATCCTCCTTCACCTCCGTTTGCGCGAAGGCGGGGGCCGCGAGCAGGCTCAGCGGGAGAAGGAGGGCCGCGGCGGAACGCGCGGAAAGGGTAGTGTTTCGGGCCATGGTAAGGCCCATAGCCAAAAAGAAGAGGTAGCGAAAGTGAGGGGCAGCACAGTTCGGCGCATCGCCCACTTCGTCACCCCGGACTTGATCCGGGGTCCATGACGGCGGTGCAGAATGGATGCCGGATCAAGTCCGGCATGACGAAAATATGGGGCGAGCGCGTTTAGGCTCCGGCCTCTTCATCCTGCCGCGCCAGCCATTCCTCCAGCCATTTGATCGTATAGTCGCCGTGGATGACGTCGGGGTCGGCGAGCAGGGCCTGATGGAGCGGGATGTTCGTCTTGACGCCGCCGATCACCATTTCCTCGAGCGCGCGGCGCATCCGCATCATGCAGCTTTCGCGGCTGCGGCCATAGACGATCAGCTTGCCGATCATGCTGTCGTAATAGGGCGGGATCGAATAGCCGGCATAGAGCCCGCTATCGACGCGGACGTGCATGCCGCCCGCGGCGTGATAGTTCGTCACCTTGCCCGGCGAGGGCAGGAAGCTGCGCGGGTCCTCGGCATTGATGCGGCATTCCATCGAATGGCCGCGGAATTCGAGGTCTTCCTGTTTCACCGACAAGCCCGCGCCGCCCGCGATGCGGATCTGTTCGCGGACGAGGTCGAAACCGGTGATCATCTCGGTCACCGGATGCTCGACCTGGATGCGCGTGTTCATCTCGATGAAGAAGAATTCGCCATTTTCCCACAGGAATTCGATCGTGCCCGCGCCGCGATAGCCCATCTTCGCCATCGCGTCGGCGCAGATGCCGCCCATGCGCGCACGCTCCTCGGCCGAGATGATCGGCGAGGGAGCTTCCTCGAGCACCTTCTGGTGCCGCCGCTGGAGCGAGCAGTCGCGCTCGCCGAGGTGGATCGCATTGCCGTTGCCGTCGCCGAAAACCTGAAATTCGATGTGGCGCGGATTGCCGAGATATTTTTCCATATAGACGGTCGGATCGCCGAAGGCGGCCGCCGCTTCAGACGAAGCCTGTCCCATCAGGCTTTCGAGGCTGTCCTCGTCGGGAACGACCTTCATGCCGCGCCCGCCGCCGCCCGAGGCGGCCTTGATCAGCACCGGATAGCCGATGTCCTTCGCGAGCTTTTTGGTTTCCTCGCTGAAGGTCACCGCGCCGGGCGAGCCCGGGACGACGGGGAGGCCGAGCGCCACCGCGGTGCGCTTCGCCTCGACCTTGTCGCCCATCGTGCGGATATGCTCGGGCTTTGGCCCGACGAAGATCATGTCGTGCGCTTCGATGATCTCGGCGAAACGCTCGTTTTCGGAGAGGAAGCCGTAACCGGGGTGGATCGCGTCGGCGCCGGTGATCTCGGCGGCCGAGATGATCGCGGGGATGTTGAGATAGCTGTCTTTGGCGGAGGGCGGGCCGATGCACACCGCCTCGTCGGCGAGGCGGACGTGCATTGCGTCGGTGTCGGCGGTCGAATGGACCGCGACCGTCTTGATGCCCATTTCGTGGCACGCGCGGTGGATGCGCAGCGCGATCTCGCCGCGGTTCGCGATCAGGAGCTTTTCAATGGTCATGCGTTGCGGCTCAGCCGATGGTGAACAGCGGCTGGTCGAACTCGACCGGCTGGCTGTTCTCGACATGCACGGCCTTGAGCGTGCCCGACGCGGTCGCGGTGATCGGGTTCATCACCTTCATCGCCTCGATGATCAGGATCGTGTCGCCGGCCTTCACCGCCGAGCCGACGGCCGCGAAATTGGGCGCGCCGGGTTCGGGCGCCAGATAGACGGTGCCGACCATCGGCGATTTCACCGCATCGGCGAAAGCGTCGGCGGCCGGAGCCGCCGCCGCGGGTGCGGCAGCCGGAGCGGCGGGGGCCGCGGCGGCAGGTGTCGCCGCCGGAGCCGGTGCGAAGGCGACGGGCGCGGCGGCGGCGGTCAGCGCGCGCGCGACGCGCACCTTGCGGTCGCCGTCCTCGACCTCGATTTCCGAAAGCTGCGTATCGTCGAGCAGCTCGGCGAGCGCGCGAACGAACGCCGGATCGATGTTGATGCCATGGTCTTTATGGTCACCCATGAGAATTTTTCCTGCTGTTGCGGCGTCCATTGTCAGGACGCCCGGACCCCTTTTTTGATGCGCCCTATTGTCAGAGACGCGCGGCGGCGTCCAGCGCCAGCGTATAGCTGTTCGCGCCGTGCCCCGCAAAATGCGCCGCCGCCGCCATGCCGACATAGCTCACATGCCGAAAGCTTTCGCGCTGCATCGGGTCCGAGAGATGGACCTCGATCACCGGCACCTTGATCGATTTGATCGCGTCGTGGATCGCGACCGACGTGTGCGTATAGCCCCCGGCATTGAGTAGCACCGCCTTCGCGCCCGACACATAGGCCTCGTGCAGCCAGTCGATCAGCACGCCTTCATGGTTCGTCTGGCGGCATTCGACGCGCAGGCCGAGGCCCTCCGCCTGCGCCTCCAGCCGCGCATGAATGTCGCTCAGCGTATCGTAGCCATAGATTTCGGGCTCGCGCGTGCCGAGCAGGTTGAGATTCGGGCCGGAAAGGACAAAGACGGTCGGAAGTTCAGCCAAGGCACGGCCTTTCGGTTGCGGCGTTGCGGGCTACCCCTATATGGGCTGCGCGGCAAAAGGCAAAGCGAGGCGGATTTCCCCATGATTTCGGTCATCCTCAACGGCGAACCCCGGCAGGTGCGCGAAGGCAGCATCGCCGATCTCGTCGCCTCGCTCGGGCTCGACGTGAAGAAGGTCGCGGTGGAACGCAATCGCGACATCGTGCCGCGCTCGACGCTCGCCGACGTGGCGCTTACCGAGGGCGATGCGCTGGAGATCGTTCATTTCGTGGGAGGCGGCTGATGGCAGTCGCGCGCATCATACCCAATCGCTATGCTGGCGATCCGAAGGTGGGGGCTGGCTTCTTCAACGAGGTGCTGGGGCTGGAGACCGCGATGGCGATGGATTTCATCACCATCTATCGCTCGGCCGCGCAGCCGATGGCGCAGATCAGCATCCTCAGTGAAGACCCGTCGGGATTGCGCCCCGCCTATTCGGTCGGCGTCGACGATGTCGATGCGGTGCATGCGCGCGCGATCGCGGCGGGGCACGAGATCGTCTACGCCTTGCGCGACGAGCCGTGGGGCGTCCGCCGCTTTTTCGTTCGCGATCCGCTCGGCGACATTGCGAATATCGTGCAGAACAAGGATTGAATGTGGACAAGATCGACAGTTGGAGCGTTGCCGGGCGGACCTTCACGTCGCGGCTGATCGTCGGCACTGGCAAGTATAAGGATTTCGAGCAGAATGCCGCCGCCGTCGAAGCGTCGGGGGCCGAGATCGTCACCGTCGCGGTGCGCCGCGTCAATGTGTCGGACCCGGCGGCGCCGATGCTCACCGACTATATCGATCCGAAGAAGGTCACCTATCTGCCCAACACCGCGGGCTGTTTCAACGCCGACGACGCGATCCGCACCTTGCGCCTGGCGCGCGAGGCGGGGGGCTGGGATCTCGTCAAGCTCGAAGTGCTCGGCGAGGCGAAGACGCTCTATCCGAACATGCGCGAGACGCTCGAGGCGACCGAGATACTCGCGAAGGACGGCTTCCTGCCGATGGTCTATTGCGTCGACGATCCGATCGCGGCGAAACAGCTCGAGGATGCGGGCGCGGTCGCGATCATGCCCTTGGGCGCGCCGATCGGGTCGGGGCTCGGCATCCAGAACCGCGTGACGATCCGCCTGATCGTCGAGGGCGCGTCGGTGCCGGTGCTCGTCGACGCCGGTGTCGGCACGGCGAGCGACGCCGCGGTCGCGATGGAGCTCGGCTGCGATGGCGTGCTGATGAACACCGCGATCGCCGAGGCGAAGGACCCGATCCTGATGGCGCGCGCGATGAAGCGCGCGGTCGAGGCCGGGCGCGACGCCTATCTGGCCGGGCGCATGGGATTGCGGCGCTACGCCGATCCGTCGAGCCCGCTGGCGGGATTGATCTAGGCGGTTTTCGGGCGAAAGCGGCCGTCTCTTTATTCGTCACCCCGGACTTGATCCGGGGTCCATTCGCGCAGCGTGGAAAGAATGAATCCCGGATCAAGTCCGGGATGACGAAGGTCTGAGACCGGCCGGAAGCGGACATGGAGAGGAGAAAGCCCCTCCCCTTCAGGGGAGGGGCAACGAAGACTTGGCAGCTTGCTGCCTAGTCGCAGTCGGGTGGGGTCTATCGGTGTTGCGCAAGGCCGATGGACCCCATCCCAACCCCTCCCCTGAAGGGGGAGGGGCTTGATGAATCGCAGCGCCCGCTCCCCACCCCAAAGCCGGCATCGCCGCCAACCCGCTCATCCCATGACGAAGGCGTTCAACTTGTTGCCGTCGGGGTCGCGGAAATAGCCGGCGTAGAAAGTTTCGCCGCGCGGTCCCGGCGGGCCTTCGCAGGTGCCGCCGTTGGCGAGCGCGATGTCGTAGAGGCGCTGGACCTGTTCCTCGTCCTTCGCCTGCAGGGCTACCATCACGCCGTTGCCGACTGTCGCCGGATTGCCGTCGAACGGCTTGGTGAGACCGATTCCCGCGCCGCCGCCCTCCTTGCCCCAGGCGATGAAGCTTTCATATTCCATCATCCGGGGCGTTTCGAGCTCGGCGGCGATCGCATCGTAAAAGGCGGCCGCGCGCGCCAGATCGTTCGTCCCCAGCGTCACATATCCGATCATGATCCATTCTCCCGACTCGTTTACATAAGAACATAATAGGAACATATTCGGGGCCGGGCAAATGAAAAGGGCGTCGCGACCATGACCGCGACGCCCTTTCGATACGGGTTGCGACCGGCCTATTCGGCGATGCGGATCGCGATGAACGCCGGCTGCTGGCCGCGGCGCAGGATTTCGAGCAATACTGCGTTGCGGCCCGCTTTCTTCGCCGCCGCGAGGACGCCCGAGAGCGCCTCGCTGCTCGTCACCGCGCTGCGGTTGGCGCTGAGGATGATGTCGCCGCGGCGCAGGCCCTTGCGGCCCGCGTCGCTGTTGCCGCCGACGGCGGCGATGACCAGCCCCTTGGTGTCGGGATCGACGCCGATCGAGCGCGCGATGGCGCTCGTCAGCGGCTGGACCGCCATGCCGAGCTGATCCTGGATCGCCTGATCGGCGGTTCCCGTCGGATCCTCGGGCAACGTCTCTTCCGCCTCGGGGTCGAAATTCTCGCCGGTCAGTTCGCTTTCGGGCGGCCGCGTGCCGATGACGGCCGACAGCGACATCGTCTTGCCTTCGCGGATGACCTCGATCGGAACGCGCGTGCCCGGCTTGATGTTGGCGACGATGTAGGACAGCGTCTGCTGCGGCGTGATTTCCTTGCCGTTGATCTTGGTCACGACGTCGCCGCGCTTCAGCCCGGCCTTCGCCGCGGCTTGGCCCTCTTCGATGCGCTGGATGATCTCGCCGCGGTCCTTGGGCAGGCCGAGCGCCGCCGCCATATCCTCGCTGACCGGCACGATCCCGATACCCAGATAGCCGCGCTGCGGGGCTTCGCCGGCGCGCAGCGCCTCGATCACCGGAATCGCGGCGTCGGCGGGAATCGCGAAGTTGACGCCGATGTTCGCGCCGACGGGCGAGATCAGCATATTGTTGATGCCGACGACATTGCCCTGCAGGTCGAACAGCGGACCGCCCGAATTGCCGCGGTTGATCGCGGTATCGGTCTGGATATAGCGGTCATAGGCGCCGCCCTGGCCGATGTTGCGCTGGACCGCCGAGATGATCCCCGCGGTCACGGTCGAACCGAGGCCGAGCGGATTGCCGATCGCGACGACCCAGTCGCCGACGCGCGCCGGGCTGCCGTCGGCGAACTTCACGAAGGGCATGCCGGTCGCGTCGATCTTGAGCAGCGCCAGGTCCGACGCGGCATCGCGGCCGACGATCTTCGCCTTATATTCCTTCTGATTGGTGAGCGTCACGGTGACCTGGTCGACGGTCTGGTCGCCGCGCGGACCGCCGGCGATCACATGGTTGTTGGTGACGATATAGCCGTCGGACGAGATCAGGAAGCCCGAGCCGCCGCCCTGCTGTTCCTGCGTGATCGGCTCGCGCGTTCCGGCAAAGGGGTTGAGCCGGACGCCGAGCGTCACTTCCTGCTTGGTCGAGATGTTGACCACCGCGGGCTGCAACTGTTCGACGAGGTCGGCGAAGCTTTCGGGCGCGCCGGCGCGCGGAACGGCCTTGGCGATCTCGCTCTTTTCGTTCTGCGCGACCTGCGCGCCGACGGGGGACTGGGTGACCAGCGCCAGCGCGGTGCCACCTGCCAGCAAGGCCGAAGTGATGCCATAAACATAACGCACGATCGGAAATCCTCTTCGTTCTTCAAAAAAGACTCAAATAACCCCGGATGCGGCGGTCTCTGCGGCGGGGCGGCTGAACGGCGTTTGAACATGAACGGACCTTGCAGCCTCCATTCATCCGATCCGCCGCGCGCCGCGGCCGCCTCAACCGCCGCTGAAACGCTTCAGATATTCATTGTCGGGCGACATGATGATCGACGTTCCGCCCTGGTTGTTTTCGCCGAGGAAGGTCTGCCGATAGCTCTGCATCGCGCGATAGAAATCATAGAATTCGGGATCCTTGCCAAAGCTCGCGGCATAGATGCGCGCCGCCTCGCCATCGGCGTTGCCGCGGATGATCTGCGCTTCCTTCTGCCCCTCGGCGCGGATCGCGATCGCCTCCTGCTGCCGCGCGGTGCGCATGCGGTTATACGCCGCCTCCAGCGTCGCGCCTTCGGGCAGGTCGGCGCGCTTGATCCTGACGTCGATGATCTCGGCGCCATATTTCTGCGCCTCGCGATTGAGCGCGACCTGGATATTGTCCATCACCGCGCCGCGCTCGGGCGACAGCAGCGTGGCGAAAGTGCGCTTGCCGAGCTCGTTGCGCAGCGACGAACCGAGGATCGTCCCAAGCTGCGTCTGCAATTTATCCTCGGTGCGGATCGCGGTGTACATGCGCACCGGATTGGTGATGCGGAAGCGCGCGAAGGCGTCGACCTGCAGCCGCTGCTGGTCGGTGGAAAGCACCTGCTGGCGCTCCATGTTCACGCCGAGGATGCGCTTGTCGATATATTGGATGCCGTCGGTGAAGGGGACGCGCAGGACGAGCCCCGCGCCCGAGCGGCCGAAATCCTCGTCCGGCTTGTAGCGGTTCACCGTCCGCTCGATCTCGCCGAAGCGCAGGATCAGCGCCTGCTTGTCCTCGGGCACGATCGCCAGCGACTGCGACAGGATGACGAGCAGCGCGACCGCGACGACGAGCAGGCGCAGCGGGTTCCGGGTCAGCGATCCGAACATCATTCGCCTCCCTTCTGGGCGGCGTCGGGCGCCTTCAGCCGCTTCTGCACTTCGTTGAGCGGCAGATAGGGGGTCACCCCGCGCGCTTCGACAATCGTCTTGTCGACGTTCGACAACACCGTCTCCATCGTTTCATAGTAGAGGCGCTGGCGCGTCACGCCGGGCGCCAGCCTATATTGTTCGTAAATCTGGTCGAACGCCGCGGTGTCGCCGCGCGCGCGTTCGAGCACCTGCTGTTCATAGGCGCGCGCGAGGTTGATCGCCGATTCGCGTTCCTGGCGCGCCGCGGTGACTTCCTTGAACGCCTCGTCGACCTGGCTCGGCGGATCGACCTGGCGGATCGCGATGCCCTGGATGATCACGCCCGCGCGATATTGGTCGAGCAGCTCCTGCATCCGCTGCTGGACCTGCGCCTCGATCTCGACGCGCCCCGGGCCGATCGCCTGGACGAGGTCGAAATTGGCGACCGTCGCGCGCATCGCGCTTTCGGCGACTTCGCGGATCGTCCCTTCGGGGTCGGCGAGCTGGAAGAAGAACAGCTCCGGATCGCGCACCGACCAGCGGACCTCATAGGCGAGGTCGACGATGCTCTGGTCGCGCGTCAGCACGAAATTCTCGTCGGTGGCGTTGGGCGAGCCGATCGGCATCGTGCGGATCGCGCGGACGTCTTCCATTTTGATCCGTTCGATCGGCGCGGGCCAGGTGAATTTGACGCCCGGCCCGACGGTGCGCGAATAGCTGCCGAGGCGGGTCACCACGCCTTCCTTTTCGGGCGGAACGATGTGGAAGGAGGAAAAGACCACCCACGCGACCACCAGCGCGAGGATGACCCATTTCCAGAGTTTTGCCGAATCGCCCAGATTGAACTGGCCGCCGCTTCCGCCCGAGCCGCCGCCGCCGAAACCGCCGCGCCCCTTGCGCAGCAGTTCGTCGAGCGCCGAAGGGCCGCGCGGCTTGGGTCCGCGTCGCTGGTCGGCGGGATCGGGGGTCACCCAGGGATTGCGCGGGCCGGGGCGCTTGCCGTCGCCCCCACTGCCCTTGCCGCCGTCGTCGCCGTCCTTGGGGCCATTGCCCCACGGGCTGTTCGCCATCTGGCTGATCTGCTGGAGAAATTGCCGCAATCCCCCCGGACGGCGGCCGCCCATGCTGGCGTCGTTTTCGTTGCTCATGCTGCTTTTATAGGGGCGGCGGGCGCGATTAACAGGGGGTGCGCGCGAAAATGGCTGGCAATCGGCTTCGTCATGCCTATCTGCGGCGAGCATGACCGACACCGCTCCCCTCGCCAGCATCGCGGCCGACCTCACCGGCGGCCGCACCTCGGGTCTCCGCTTTCTCGACGATGAAGGAACGCTCGCGATCGTCCTCGACGTCACGGGTCTCGGCACCGAAGAGCGCAAACCGCTCGAGGACAAGCTGCGCGCGGGCCTGCTCGAACAATCAGGCGTGAACGAGGTGCGTATCGCGATGACCGCCGAGAAAAAGGCGATGACGATCATCGCGGTCGGCAGCGGCAAGGGGGGGGTCGGCAAATCGACGCTCGCCGCCAATCTCGCGGTCGCGTTGCGCCGGCTCGGGGTGAAGGTCGGGCTGGTCGACGCCGACATCTATGGGCCGTCGCAGCCGCGGCTGATGGACAGCGAAAATGTGAAGCCCGAGGCGCGCGGATCGAAGCTCGCGCCGGTCGAGAGCGCCTATGGCGTGCCGATGCTCTCGACCGGGCAGATCGCGGCGCCCGGACAGGCGATCGCGTGGCGCGGTCCGATGGCGGGGCGCGCGCTCGAACAGCTCGTCGATGCGAGCTGGGGCGACATCGACACGCTCGTCGTCGACCTGCCGCCGGGCACCGGCGACGTTCAGCTGACGATGATCCAGAAGCACAAGCCCGCGGGTGCGGTGATCGTCTCGACCCCGCAGGACCTCGCGCTGATGGACGCGACGCGCGCGATCAGCCTGTTCGAACAGGCCGACGTGCCGATCATCGGGCTGGTCGAGAATATGGCGGGCTACGCCTGCCCGCATTGCGGCGAGGTCAGCGACCCGTTCGGCAGCGGCGGCGCCGAAGCCGCGGCGGCGACGATGGGGCTCGACTTCCTCGGCCGCGTGCCGCTGTCGATGGGCATCCGCCTCGCCAGCGACGGCGGCGTCCCGCCGGCGGCGGGAACCGATCCCGCGGGCGAACCATTCCACGCGATAGCGGCGCGCGTCGCCGACTGGCTGAACGCACGAAAGGGCAAATGATGGCGATCAACGACGAAGGCGAGATCCGCGAACTGCTTGGCCGGCCGCGCCGCATTGCGGTGGTCGGCGCCTCGCCCAATCCGGCGCGCCCGTCGAACGGCGTGCTCGCCTTCCTGATGCGTCAGGGCCATGACGTGATCGCGGTCAACCCCGGCCACGCCGGATCGACGATCCATGGCGCGCCCGTCGTTGCGACACTCGCCAATGTCGAGCCGCCCGCCGAGATCGTCGACATCTTCCGCAACAGCGAAGACGCCGGCGCCGCGGTCGACGAAGCGATCGTCCATGGCGCGAAGGCGGTATGGATGCAGATGGGCGTGATCAACGGAGCCGCCGCGAAGCGCGCCGAAGCCGCGGGTCTGGCCGTCGTGATGGACCGCTGCCCCAAGATCGAAATACCGCGCCTCGGACTGCTCAAGTGAAGGCCGCGCTGACGTTCGTCGCCGCAGCCACCCTCGCGGGATGCACGACGACGGCGCCCGCAGGTGGAAATCCGCAGGATGCCTTCTTCGATGCGCTCGCGGCGCGGTGCGGCAAGGCCTATTCCGGTCGGCTCGCCAGCGATCAGGAGGCTGATGCGGAGATGCGGGGCAGGGCGATGGTGATGCACATCCGCCATTGCACGAACGACCGCATCGAAATCCCCTTTCACATCGACGGGCTAGGCCCCGACGGCGGCTGGGATCGCTCGCGCACCTGGATCGTCAGCCGGACGACGACGGGCCTTCGCCTCAAGCATGATCATCGTCACGTTGACGGGAAAGCCGACGAGGTGACGCTTTACGGCGGCGATACCGCCGATGCCGGAACCGCGACGCGCCAGACCTTCCCGGTCGACGCCGAATCGATCGCGATGTTCGAACGCACGGGCCGCGGCGTTTCGACGACCAACATCTGGTCGGTCGAAACGACCGATGCCGGCTTCACCTATGGCCTCGACCGCGAGGGGCGCCATTTCCGCGTCGCGTTCGACTATGCAAAGCCCGTGCCGCCGCCCCCCGCCCCCTGGGGCTGGGAATAGACCGAAAGCCTTTGCGTCGCGGACTCGCGCCGATTATCAGCATCGCCGATGGCCGGCATTCGCGACACCGTGGGAAAGAAGACATCGCGCGTGCCGCAGGTCAGCCGCCGTTCGTTGCTGGTCGGCGCGACCGCCGCGGGCGGGCTCGCGATCGCGTGGGGCCTGTGGCCGCGCGACTACCAGCCCAATCTGACCGCCGCGCCCGACGAGCATATCTTCAACGCCTTCCTGAAAATCGGCGACGACGGCCATATCAGCGCGATCGTGCCGCAATGCGAGATGGGGCAGGGCGTCACGACGCTGCTGCCGCAGATCATGGCCGACGAACTCGGCGCCGACTGGCGGACGATTGCGGTCGAAAGTGCGCCGATCAGCCCGCTTTACGCCAATACGCTGCTCGTCGACGAGGATAGCGCGATCTTTACGCCGCGGGCCGGCGTCCCCGATTTCGTGTCCGACGTGCGCAGTTGGGTCCGCCGCGAATGGGCGGTGCGAGGCGCAGTGATGCTGACCGCGAACAGTTCGTCGGTGCGCATGTTCGAAGGGCCGTGCCGCGCGGCGGCAGCGCAGGCGCGCGCGCTGTTGATGATGGCGGCCGCCGATCGCTGGGACGCCGACTGGGAAGAATGCGATACGCAGGACGGTTTCGTCCTTCACGGCAAGAAAAGGCTGCGTTTCGGCGAGGTCGCGGCGGCGGCGGCGCTGCTCGATCCGCCCGCCGAGCCCGTCTATCGCGCTTCGAGCGCCGACCCGCTCTATGGCAAGGAGCTGACGCGGCTCGATCTGCCGGCGAAGATCGACGGGTCGGCCAATTATGCCGGCGACATCCGCCTGCCCGACATGGTCTTCGCCGCGATCCGGCAGGGACCGCTCGGCGCGACGCGATTGAAGGGCATCGACCGCAAGCGCGGGATGGCCGCGCCCGGCCTGCTCCATGTCGTCACCCACGACCGCTGGGTCGCCACCGTCGCGCGCAACTGGTGGGCGGCGAACCGCGCGCTCGACCGCTTCGCGCCGGTGTTCGAGACCGAAGGCACGCCGGTTTCGACTGCGCGCATCGACACCGCGCTGAAGGCGGCGCTGAAAGGCGACGGCTATCGCATCGCGAGCGAAGGCGACGTCGGCGAAGCGATGGAAGGCCGCAACCGGATCGCCGCCGAATATGCCGTCGCGCCCGCGCTCCACGCCCCCATCGAAACGCGCACCGCGACCGCCGCCCCCGACCGCGACGGGCTGCGCCTCTGGGTCGCGACGCAGGCGCCGGCGCAGTGCCGCGACGCGGTCGCCCGCGCGACCGGCCTTGCGCCCGCCAACGTCACTTTGTTCCCGATGATGGCGGGCGGGTCGTTCGACGCCTGCCTCGACCACAGCGTCGCGGTGCAGGCGGCGATCATCGCGCTGCAGGTGAAGCGCCCGGTTCAGCTCGCCTGGTCGCGCGCCGAGGAAATCATGCGCCTGCCGCCGCGTGCGCCAGCCCGCGCGAAACTCACCGCGACGCTCAACGCCGCGGGGGGCATCGACGCGCTGGTGACGCGCATCGCGGCGCCCGCGACCAACCATGAGGTCCGCGCGCGATTGTTCGACAATCAGCCCGCCGACGAGGCGCAGCGCGCCGCCGCGGGCCGCGCCGACGCCGCCGCGGTCGAGGGGGCGATGACGCGCTATGCGATCCCGCACCGCGCGGTCGATCATTGCCCCGCCGACATCGGACTGCCGACCGGGCGCTGGCGCGGCAATGCCGACAGCTACACCGCCTTCTTTACCGAATGCTTCATCGACGAAATGGCGGTGCGGGCGGGAAGCGACGCGCTATCCTATCGCATGGCGATGCTCGGTGACGCGCCGCTGCTCGCGCGCTGCCTGCTCACCGCGACCAGCCTCGGCGGCTGGGAAGGCGGATTGCCGGGGAGCGCGCAGGGCCTCGCCTGCCATGCCATGCGCGGCAGCCACATCGCGCTGATGGCGACCGCGCGGCAAAGCGACAAGGGGTTGCAGGTCGAACAATTGGTCGCGGTCGTCGACGCGGGGCGGCTCGTCAATCCGGCGATCGCGCGCCAGCAGGTCGAAGGCGGGCTGATCTTCGGCCTCGCCGCCGCGGTCGGCGCGACGACCGATTATGAAGGCGGCCTCGCGACCGCGCGCAAGCTCGGCCAGCTCGGCCTGCCGCGCCTGTCGCAGACGCCGCGCATCCTGGTCGAGTTCGTCGAGAGCGACCGCGAACCCGGCGGGCTCGGCGAGATCGGCGTTCCGGTGGTCGCGCCCGCGATCGCCAATGCGATGTTCGCCGCGACCGGGCGGCGCATCCGCCGCATCCCGCTGTCGGGGCATCCGCTGTGAGCTTGCCGGCCGGTCATCCCGTCGTCGCGGCGGAGCGCGCCGGCGTGCTGCTCGTCAACCTCGGCACGCCCGATGCGCCCGACGCGCGCTCGGTGCGGCGCTACCTCGCCCAATTCCTGTCCGACCGCCGCGTCGTCGAAATCCCGCAAATCCTGTGGCAACCGATCCTGCGCGGCGTCATCCTGACCACCCGGCCGAAAAAATCGGCGCACGCCTATGCGCAGGTATGGAGCGACGAGGGATCGCCGCTCGCCGCGATCACGCGCGCGCAGAGCGAGGCGCTTCAGCGCGCTCTGGGCGAACGGGCGGTGGTCGCGCATGCGATGCGCTATGGCGAACCCGCGATCGGCCCGGCGATCGACGCGCTCGTCGCCGCGGGGTGCCGCCGCATCCTGGTGGCGCCGCTCTATCCGCAATATTGCGCCGCGACGACCGCCACCGTCGTCGATGCCGTGGGCGATCATCTGAAGACGCTGCGCTGGCAGCCCGCGCTGCGCTTTCTGCCGCCCTATCACGACGATCCCGCTTATCTGGACGCGCTCGATGCGTCGGTGGCATCGGGGCTCGCCGCGCTCGATTTCGCGCCCGACGTGCTGCTCGCGAGCTTCCACGGCATGCCCGAGCGCACTTTGCATCTCGGCGATCCCTATCATTGCCAGTGCCAGAAGACCGCGCGCCTGCTGTCGGAAAGGCTCGGGCGTCCGGTGGAGGTCGCGTTCCAGTCGCGCTTCGGCCGCGCCAAATGGCTCGAACCCGCGACCGACAGCCGGCTCGAAGCCTTAGGCAAGGCGGGCAGGAGCGTCGCCGTCTTCGCGCCGGGCTTCGCCGCCGACTGCCTCGAAACGCTTGAAGAGCTCGCGATTCGCGGCAGGCAGCAATTCGCGAGCGCGGGAGGAGGGGATTTCGCCTATCTGCCGTGCCTCAACGCCGATGCGCCCGGTATGGCGATGATCGAGGCGCTGGTGCGGCGCGAACTCGCGGGGTGGCTCTAGCGCACCGGTGCTGCCGCTTACCAACTGTTCAGGATCCTGCGCTAAATTGATCCGGTGCGGCGCCGAAAGGGCGCGATCCCGCACGCATATGGAGACAGGCGATGGACCAGATTCTGACGGCGGCACTGACGCTGGCCGGAGTCACGCTGGCGTTCGCCGGACTCGTTTATGCCGTCTGGCGGTCGCGGCATTCGCGCCCGGCCACGGCGACGTCCGGCCCTGCGCGCGAATATCGCCTGCCGAAACTGTCGCGCCGGGCCGAAGCCGGGTTCGACGAGGTCGAAATCTCTCCGTCGCGGCTGGCGCGAATCCGCCGCCAGGTCTCGCCCGAGATGGCCGACGAGCGCGGCGATGACGCCGCGTGCGACTTCGCCCCTTTCCTGAACACCGAATCGCCCGCCGCGATTGAGGCCGCGCTCGAGACGATCGTCGCCGATGTCGAGGAAGAGGCGCACCGGATCGAGCACGACGAAGCCGAACCCGTCGCGCTGCGCCTCCTTCCCCAGATTCCGCTGCGCGATGCGATTTCGACCGACAGCTGGCTCGGCGGCCGTCCGCGGCTCGCGGCGGGCATGGAATGGCCGAAGATCGACGGCCAGCCCGCGGACTTTCTGGCGCAGATCGACTGCGCAGCCCTGCCGCTCGACCTGTGGGACGGGCTGGGGCCGCGTGAGGGCGCGCTCGCCTTCTTCCTCCATCGCCGCCGGCCCGAAGTGCGCGTTCTGCATCTGCGCGACACCGGCGTACCGGTCGCGCTTTCCTTCGCGCTCAACGACGCCGAAGGCTGGTTCGGCCCGCACGGCGACCTGGGCCAGGGCGACCTCGCGCCTTTCGCGATCCGCGCCTTTCCCGAATGGCCCGTCGATCTCGTCGCTGTTCGCGCGGGCGGCGCCGATCCGCGCGAGGCGGCCGATGCCCTCGCGGCGGGCGGCGAGTTCGCCGACCGCGGCTACGACATCGCCGATCCCGCCTTCCATCCTTTCGACTGGGGCAGCATGACCGCGATGGCCGCGCTCCTCGAAATGCGTCTCGGCCGGCTCGAACAGGGTGCGGTGGCAAACGGGGGCGACGCATCGGACCCGTGCGCCGCGATCAACCGCGACGCCTGCGAGCGCGCGCGCGAAATCATCGCTATCGTCCATGACAGCGCGGCGCGCGACGCCTTTTCGCCGGGCGATGCGACCGCGGTGATGGCGGCGCTGCACGCGATCCGCTGGGCGCGGGCGGTCCGCACGATCGACCCCGAAACCGGCGCCGAGCGGATCGAGACGATCACGCTGCCGCTGACGACGCATCACCCCGACGCCGACCTGTGGGTCGAGGACTATCGGACGATCCTGTTCGACCGCGCCAAACATGCGTGGTGCGCCGATCCCGGCAATCTGTCGGCCCCGGCGCGCGCCTTCTACGAGCCGCGGTGGCGCGCGATGGCGATGCGCGAGATGGCGGCGATGGGCGGCGAACCGCTTCGTCCTCTGCCCGATTTCGACGAAGGCCGCGACTTGGTCCTGCTCGAATTGCCGAGCAGCGGGCTGATGAGCCGGAGATTCGGCGACGGCGACGATCTGGTCGTGACGATCGGGCGGGCCGACCTCGCGATCGGCGACTTTTCGAAGGCGCGGGCGCAGCTGAGCAGCTCAGCCGTCCACCTTCCCGAATAGCTTTGCGATTGACGTTCCGGTCAACTTGCGGGCCCCTGCGCCGCAGCCTAATCATGATGCGATAACGCAGTGGGAGAGCTTGATTTATGGCACGCATCGCAATCGTCACCGGCGGCAGCCGCGGCATCGGGGAAGCGATTTCGCTGAAACTGAAGGAACAGGGCGTCACCGTCGTCGCCAACTATGCCGGCAATGACGAGAAGGCGAAGGCCTTCACCGAGCGCACCGGCATTCCGGCCTATAAATGGGACGTCGGCGACCATCAGGCGTGCCTCGACGGCTGCGCGCGCGTCGCCGCAGAAGTCGGCCCGGTCGACATCGTCGTCAATAACGCCGGCATCACCCGCGACGGCACCCTCGCGCGAATGACCTACGACGATTGGCACGACGTGATGCGCATCAACCTCGGCGGCTGCTTCAACATGGCGAAAGCATGCTTCCCCGGCATGGTCGAGCGTGGCTGGGGCCGCATCGTCAACATCGGCTCGATCAACGGGCAGGCGGGCCAGTACGGCCAGGTCAACTACGCCGCCGCCAAGTCGGGCATCCACGGCTTCACCAAGGCGCTCGCGCAGGAAGGCGCGAAAAAGGGCGTGACCGTGAATGCGATCGCGCCGGGCTATATCGATACCGACATGGTCGCCGCGGTCCCCGCCCCGGTGCTCGAAAAGATCGTCGCCAAAATCCCGGTCGGCCGTTTGGGCCAGGCCGACGAGATCGCGCGCGGCGTCGCTTTCCTGTGCAGCGAGGATGCGGGCTTCGTCACCGGATCGACGATGTCGATCAATGGGGGGCAGCATATGTATTGACGATGGCAGGCGCGTAGCGATGGCGTTCGCGAAGCGAACGGCACGCTAGGCGCCGGTGCCGCGCAGCGGCAGCCATCGACACGGCCAGCGGGGCGGCGATCCGAAAGATCGCCGAACCCGTCTGACGACAGGCGGCGGCTTTGCCATCGCCGCGGAAGAGCAGTGCTTCGACAAGCTCAGCACGAACGGAAAAAGAGGGTTATCTCAAATCTCTGACCGACCCACTCCAATCCTCACTCCACCGTCACCCCCACCACGCGCCAGCTTCCCCCCTCGCGCACCAGCGACAGCGTCTCGATCGCCCCCGCCTTGTTCGCATAATCGGTGCGGAACTTGACCATCTGATAGCCATAGGGCGGCGCGGGCACCGTCTCTTCGCTGACCAGTACCCGCGACTTCACCGCCCCCAGCGGGCCCTGCACTCGGATCGCCACGCGGGTCCAGGTCTCGACCGTGTTGAGCGCCTTGAACGCCTGCCCCGTCGCCTCCCAGCTCCCGTTCCAGTCGCCCTTGTCGACCAGCGCGAGCCAGTCGCGTGCCGCCGCGACCGCGGGGCTTTGGGCGGGCGCGGTCGACGGCGCGGCGGCGGGCGTGCCGGCGTTCCCCGACAGCGAGGCGAGAGCAAATAAGGCAAGGCTGACAGACATGATGATAGCTCCGACGATCCAGCCGGCGCGGCGCGACATGCGGCGCGCTTCGGCCGATGCCCGGGACTGTTCCATGCCGGGGGCCGCCGCCGCATCCCCCAAAGACATGTCCCCATGATTTTCGGGGTCGCCGCGCTCATGGTCGCGCAATTGCCGCGCCGCCTCGCGGCTGCTCGAAACCGACATCTTGCGCCGCGCCTCGCGCAACCGTTCGTTGACCGTGTGGACCGACAGCCCCAGATACCGCGCCATCGATTTCGCGTCATGGCCGCCCGCCAGCAGGCGCAAGGCCTGTTTTTCCTTTTCGGTGAGCGCCTGAAATCCCGTCATGAACCTGCCTGCATTTGCGCCGGATCGGCTGGCCGGTTTACGGAACGCCGGAATTGCGGACCACCCCAAATAAATCGTATCCGCATCACCGCAAAAGCTTGTAGGCCGCCACCATGGCCCGATCCTATCATCCTCCGGTCAAACGCTCGGTGACGATCGCCGGTCACCCGACCTCGATCAGCCTCGAGCCCGTCTTCTGGGACGCGCTCGAAGCCGAAGCGGCGCGGTTGGCGCTGCCGGTCAACGCGCTCGTCGCGCGGATCGACGTCGAACGGATGGAGGCGGATGATGCGCCGAACCTGACATCGGCGATCCGGCAATGGCTGTGGCGGAGCCGGCCCGATCAGATGGCGCCGTAGACCGCCGATCCGAACGCAGCGCCCCTGTCGGGCGCATGGTGGAGGAACAGCGACGGCTCGATCAGTTCGAGTTCCATGATGTGGAGCCTGCCCGCCGCGTCGCCGACCATGTCGACGCGCGCATAGACCGGCGGCGCGGGCGCTGCCGCCAGCGCGGCCGCAGCCAGCGCCTGGGCCGCGTCGCTCGCGTCCCACATCGTCTCGCGCCCGCCGAACTGTTCCTGCACGCGGAAATCGCCGGAGGCGGGGCGCTTGACGATCGCGTGGCTGAACTGGCCGCCGAAGAAGAAGAGCGAATATTCGCCTTCGGTGATGATGCCCGGCATCAGCGGCTGGACGAGGCGGCGCTGTCCGATCGCGTCGGATGGAAGCGCCGCGCCCGGCGCGATGCGGTGCGTGCCGTCGGCGCCGCCGGAAATGGCGGGTTTGATCACGATCTCGTCGGTCGCGAACTCCGCCATCGCTTCGGTGAGGCTCGCATCGTCGAGCGACGCGACCTCGACCGTCGGCACCACCGCAACGCCCTTGGCGCTCAGCTCGGCGAGATAGGCCTTGTCGCTGTTCCAGCGCAGCACCGGCACCGGATTGACCACCGGCAGCGCCTCGGCTTCCAGCCGGTCGAGCAGCGCATACCAGGCCGCCACGTCGCGCTGATAGCCCCAGGCAAAGAGCGGCAGCACGAGATCATAACCCGCAAGATCGCCCGGACCGGCCCACACGCGCTGCTCGACGATCAGCCCCGCCGCGGTCAGCGCCGCCGCCTTGCGCGCGAAGGCGGGCTGCCACTTTTCTTCATAATCGGGCGCCGGGACGAGGATCGCGACGCGGGGCTGGAAGGGCATTTTCGTCTCCGACCCGGCACCGGCCCGCTCCCCCGCCCAGCCTCCCAACAGAATATCCTGGATCGGGAGGCTGGGCGGGGGAGCGGGCCGGTGCCGGGTTAAATCAACGCCCCAGCAATCCGCGCGCCTGCCCGGCGATATGCGACAGCATCGCGCCATTGGGGTTCGGGATCATCCGCGCGCGGTCGACGGTGCTGCGGAACTGCTCGACGCGCGGCGCATGGTCGGCGAGCCATTTGGTCACCGCCGCGTCGAGGTCGCCCTTCGGCAATCCGGCGAGGAAGGTCAGCCGCATCTGCTGGAAGTCGCGCGCAAGGCTGTTGACGAGCAGGCGCTCCCACGGATCGGCGGGGCTCATATGCGCCGCCAGCGTCTGTGCCCAGTCGAGCCCGAGCGCTTCGCCCAGATGGGTGAAGGCGCGCGTCACCGCGATCTCGTCGTCGCCGCGCCGCTCGGCGAGATCGACGATGCCGATCGCGCCGTCGGTCTTGAACAGGCGAACGACGGCGGAGGTCAGCGTTTCGGGCGCGCCCGCGTCGAGCAATTGCTGCGCGAGCATGTCCCACTGGCGCCTAACCGACGGGCTGAGCAGCGCATCGACCCCGGCGGTCAGGCGGTCGACCCCCGGCTCGAGCCGCGCGACGACGGGCCCCGGCTGCGACAGGCTCTGGGTGACGCGGAGCAGGTCGGCCATCTGCGAGGCCATCGCCGACGCCGCTTGCGCGAAGAGCGACAGGCGGACGCCCTCGTCGATCTTCGCTTCGTCGAGCGCGTCCCAGATCGCCGGCATCTCGAGCAGCCGCTCGACCGCGACGAACGCCGCGGCGATGTCGCCGAGCGCGCAGCCTTCCTCCTCGACCAGCTCGAAGGGATGGACGATGCCCATGCGGTTGATGATGCGGTTCGCGATCTTGGTCGCGATGATTTCGCGGCGCAGCTGGTGATCGGCGATCGCAGTTGCAAAGTCGCGCTGCATCTCGTCGGGGAAGGCGGCGGCGAGGTCGCTCGCCAGCGCCGGATCGTCCGGCAGGTCGCTGTTCTCGATCGCGTCCTGCAGCGCGAGCTTGGCGGTCGAGAGCAGCACCGCGAGTTCGGGGCGCGTCATCCCGCGCCCTTCGCCGGCGCGGCGCAGCAGCTCGTCGTTCGCCGCCAGTCCCTCGACCTTGCGGTCGAGCCGGCCCGCGCCCTCGAACGTCTCCATGATCCGCACCAGCGACGGCACCGCGGCCGAGCCGCCCTTTTCGGCGATCGACAGCGCGAGCGCCTGCAGCCGGTTGTCCTCGAGCACGAGACCCGCCACATTGTCGGTCATCCGCACGAGCAGCGCGTCGCGGTCGTCCTGCGACAGGCGGCCTTCGGCCATCTCGCGATTGAGCGCGATCTTGATGTTGACCTCATTGTCCGAGCAGTCGACGCCCGCGCTATTGTCGATGAAGTCGGTGTTGATCCGTCCGCCCTTCGCCGCGAAGGCGATGCGGGCCGCCTGCGTGACGCCGAGGTTCGCGCCCTCGCCGACCGCCTTGACGCGCAGATCCTCGGCATCGACGCGCAGCGCGTCGTTCGCGGGATCGCCGACCTCGGCATTATTCTGGCTCGCGGCCTTCACATAGGTGCCGATGCCGCCGAACCAGAGGAGGTCGACCGGCGCCTTCAGGATCGCCGAGATCAGCGAGCTGGGGTCGATTTCGCCGACCGACAGGCCGAGCAGCGCCTGCACCTCGGGGGAGAGGGGAATGCTCTTCTGGCTGCGCGGGAAGACGCCGCCGCCC
Source organism: uncultured Sphingopyxis sp. (assembly GCF_900078365.1). Taxonomy (NCBI): domain Bacteria; kingdom Pseudomonadati; phylum Pseudomonadota; class Alphaproteobacteria; order Sphingomonadales; family Sphingopyxidaceae; genus Sphingopyxis; species uncultured Sphingopyxis sp. The sequence goes on along the minus strand of NZ_LT598653.1, from coordinate 3,446,693 downwards.
TTCGAGATCAGCTTGGCATCATAATCGGCCCAGGATGAGCGCGGCAGATTGAACATCCGCTCGCGCTCCTTCCAGCTTTTCGCCGGATCGGGATCGGGGTCGAGGAAGATGTGGCGGTGATCGAAGGCGGCGGTCAGCTTGATCGCCTTCGACAGCAGCATGCCGTTGCCGAACACGTCGCCCGACATGTCGCCGCAGCCGACGACGCGCACGCTGTCGGTCTGCACGTCGACGCCCATTTCGGCGAAGTGACGCTGGACCGAAATCCACGCGCCCCTGGCGGTGATGCCCATCGCCTTGTGGTCATATCCGTGCGACCCGCCGCTGGCGAAGGCGTCGCCGAGCCAGAAGTCGCGCTCCATCGCGAGCGCGTTGGCGACGTCGGAGAAGGTCGCGGTGCCCTTGTCGGCGGCGACGACGAAATAGGGATCGTTGCCGTCGTGGATCACGACGCCCTTGGGATGCACGACCTTGCCGCCGACCAGATTGTCGGTGATCGACAGGAGCGAGCGGATGAAAATGCGATAGCATTCGGTCCCCTCGGCGAACCACGCGTCGCGGTCGAGCGACACGTCGGGCAGCGCCTTGGGATAGAAGCCGCCCTTTGCGCCGGTCGGCACGATGACGGCGTTCTTGACGCGCTGCGCTTTCATCAGCCCGAGGATTTCGGTGCGGAAGTCGTCGCGGCGGTCGGACCAGCGCAGCCCGCCGCGCGCGACCGGACCGGCGCGCAGGTGCGTGCCCTCGACGCGCGGCGAATAGACCCACACTTCGCGCCACGGCAGCGGCTTGGGCAGGCCAGGAATCCGGGCGCTGTCGATCTTGAACGCCAGCGCCTCTTCGGCCGCGGGGGCGAAGGCGTTGGTGCGCAGCGTCGCGCCGATCACCGCGTGGAACAGGCGCAGGATCCGATCCTCGTCGATCGACTTGATCGCGGCGAAATCCCCGAGAATCTCGGCTTCGAGCGCCTCGGCGCGCTTCGCATCGCGCGCCTTGGGGTCGTGGAGCGCGCGGAACCGTTCGATCAGCGCGGCGGTGAGCGCGGGCGCGTGGCGCAGCGCGCTGACCACCGTGTCCATGCCATAGGCCGAGCCGCCCTGGCGCAGATAGCGGAACCAGGCGCGCAGCCAGACGATCGCGCGCGGGTCGGTCTGGTTGGTGAGCACCAGCTCGTTGAACGCGTCATTTTCGGCGCGGCCGCCCAGCACCGCGGCGATCGCGCCTTCGAGCACTTCGGCATGGGGAAGCAGCGCGAGCTCGTCGACATTGGCGGGCAGGCGCAGCGTGAAATCGTGGATCACGATCGGCGGCTCGTCGTCGCCCTCGCTTCCGGGCGCACGGCCCTGTAGCGCGGTGGGGATTTCCTCGAGCACCTCGAAGCCGAAATGTTCGAGCGCGGGCACGACGTCGGACAGCGCGAGCGGGCCGGCGGCGCTATAGACCTTGAGCCGCAGCCGGTCGTCGCCGTCGAGGCTCTTGCGCGCGAGCCGCACGCTGCGCGGGTTCGCCGCGTCGAGATCGCGCAGGCGCAGGATGTCGCGCGCGGCTTCCTCGGGATTATAGAGGTTGCGGTAATTGGGCGGGAAGGTCGGCGCGAAGCGCGCCGCGAGCGCCGCCGCGCGGCCCGGATCGCCGCGCTTCGCCAGCGCCGCCTCGACCTCGGGCTGCCAGCCGCGCACCATCTGTTCGAGCTGCGCGCCCAGCGCCGCGGTGTCGGGGACGACCCCGCCGCTGCGCAGGTCGAGCGTGTAGCGCAGCAGCGCCGCCCCGCCGTCCTCAAGCACCATCGTCCAGCCGATCACGCCGGCTCTCGCTTCGCGCACCAGCAGGCTCTCGACCGCCAGGCGGCGGCCGGTCGAAACTTCATCGCGCGGCAGCCACACGAAGGCGAAGAGGTGGCGGCCGAGCGCGCTCTGCACCATCACCAGCTTCGGCCGCGGCCGGTCGGTGATCGACATCGAGGTCAGCACCAGCTCTTCGAGCGAGGCGCTGTCGAACGCGATCAGCAGATCGTGCGGCAGCGCGGTGAGCGCGTGGGCGAGCGCCTTGCCGGCGTGGCCCGTCGGATCGAAGCCGAATTTCGCCATCAGGGCTTCGAGCTGCGCGCGCAGCACCGGCACCTTGGCGGGCGGCGTCGACAGCGCCTGGCTCGTCCACAGCCCGGCGTGGATCGACAGCCGCTCGACTTTCTTGCCTTTCAGTTCGGGGACGACGACGAGGTCGAGCAGCACGCGGCGATGCACCGCCGACAGCCGGTTCGACTTGATCAGCAGCGGCGCGTGGCCGCCCCCCTTCTTTTCCTGGGCGTCGAACCAGGCGAAGGCGGCGTCGAGCGCCGCAGGCGACAGGAGCTGGCTGTCGCTGCTCTCGCTGATACCAAGCGGATCCTGCACCTTGCCGCCCCGCGTCCGCCATTCATGGCCGAGCTGGGTCATCGCCCCGCCCTCGAACCAGCGCAGCAGCTCGGCGCCTTCGCCCTCGACGCGCATCGCGGCGTCGGCGAGCATCGCGGCGCGCATCGCCCGCCAGTCGCGCACCGCGGCGCGCACGTCGCGTAGCGCGGCTTCGAGGCCGTCGAGCAGGCGCCGGCGCGCGCGCGCGTCGCCGCGCTCGAGCTCCATATAGATCACCGATTCGCGCGCGGGGCCTTCGCCGGCTTCCTGCAAATGCCCCTTCGCATCGCGCTTCACCGCGATGACGGGGTGGAGGATGCGGTGAACCGCCAGTCCCTGCGCGGCGACCGCCTGCGAGGTCGAATCGACGAGGAAAGGCATGTCGTCGTTGATGATGGCGAGCCGCATCCGGCGGTCGGTGCCGTCGGCGGCGATCGGTTCGAGGAGCAGCGAGGGCGTTTCGGCGCCGCGCTCGAGCGCGGCGCGCGCGGCGAACTGGCTCGCGTCGGTCAGCGCGGCCTTGTCCATGTCGTCGCCTTCGCCGGGCAGCGCGCTGCCGGCGAGCGCGGCCAGATAGGCGGCGGCGACTTTCGGGGGGATTTTGACGGTGGAGGGGGTCGGCGTGTCCGTTTCCGGCGTGTCGGACATATTCTGAGACATAAAATGCAGCATCCCGAACCAAAGAAAGGGATCCCAGCCGACGATCGGCGGGGGTCCGTTCGCTGCCGCCTCCTATGCGCCTCCGCGACGCGCGGCTCAAGGCCTGGTTCGCGGTTCCGCGTAAAATTATTTCAATTCTTTGATTATCTGTTGCGTGAACGCTCTCAGCCGTTCCGCGGTCAGGCGATGGGCGTGATCGCGACCGCCTTCTTCGCCAGCCGTGCGACCAGTGCCGGATCGTCGGCGGCTTTGGCGACGATGCCGATATGGCCGCCGGGCATCGCGCGCGCGATCAGCACGACGAATTCGGCGTCGCCGGCATCATGTTCGAGGATGAGCGCAGGCTGCGCGCGGCGCAGCGCCTCGACCTTCTCGTCCGCCCGCGCGCGGGCGTCCGCCGGCTTGCGGCGCGCGCGCGCGTCCTTGACGAGCCCCTTGAGTCCGCCCGGATAATGATCGAGATAGGATGCGAGCGCGCCGCGGCCGACGCCTTCGTCGCGGGCGTGGCCGAGCACGCAGGCATATTCTGCGAGCCGCGTCTTGTCATAGGCGGCGCCGAAGACCAGCTTGACGACTGGCGTCATCGGCGCGCGATCCTGCATCGCCAGCCCGGCATCGTCGAGCAGCGCGGCGAAGGCCTCGGGCTGCTCCTCGGCCGCCAGCGCGAAATCCCATGCCTTGCCGACCGCCTGATAGAGCGCGCTGCGGCTCCGGCTGTCGGCGGCGATCGCCCGCTCGGCGGTCTCGCGCGCGAGCGCGAGCCAGTCGGCGAGCTCGGCGCCTTCGCCCGGATCGGCGGCCACTTCGCTGTCGCCAGGACTATCGGCAAAAGCATCGCCGTCGCCCTGCAGCGCGGTAAAGCCGGGGGCGGCATCGGCATCGTCGCCCAGATGCCCCGAGTCGGGGCCGTCGGCCCATACGGGCACCGGCGCGGTCAGCGGCGCGGCGCGGCGCAGCGCCTGTTCGACCGACAATTGCAGCTCCTCGGCCTGATCGGCGGGGGCCGCTTCCTTCCAGTTGATCACGCCCATGATGAAATCGATCGTGTCGTCGTCGGACGAAAAGGGCAGCAATATGCCGCGATACATGATCGTGACGCCCCGATCGCTTTCGAACTCGGCCTCGAAGCCGATCGGCGCGCGGTTGGCGATGATCTGCAGATAATGGTCGGTCAGCCGCGACAGCAGCGAACGCCCGGGAATCTGGCTGATATAATGGACATCCTCGTCGATTTGCGACTCGGCGCGCAGCGTCTCGCCGAGATAGGCGATGCCGGGATTCTCGACGCCCGCGGTGAAATCGAGCAGCACCGAATGGCCCCCGAAATCGGCGCTTTCGAGGTCGAGATCCTCGACCGAAGGGTAGGCGCGATCGGCGAGCAGCGACGCCCAGTAATTATAGGCCCGGACCTGCATCCGCCGTTCATCGACGCCGACCGACGCAGGCGCATCGATCGCGCCGTCCTCCTGGTCGTGGCTGCCCGAAAGCAGTCCGCGCATGCTGTCCATCATTCATCCCCAGTCGCGAATATCGGGGAAGTCATGCACCCGGACTGGTAAAGGCGGCGTAAACGATGCCGAAGGGCGGAGCGCCGGACCTTGCGGGCGGAGAATGGTGGAGGCGACTGAAACCGGCCTTCCTTATCTCGTCATCCCGGCCTTCGCCGGGATGACGATTCGATAGGGACCGCTGACCTAGCCCGACCAGCCGCCCGCCAGCGCGCGGAACAGCGCGATCTGGCGGCGCGAAATCTGACCGTCCTGCGCCGCGAGCACCGCTTCGGTCTCGGCGAAGGTGCGCTCGGCGTCGAGCCATTCGAGCGAATCCGATGCACCCTCCTGCCGCTTCGCGCGCACGATCCGCGCCGCGCGTTCGGCCTGATCGCGCGCCGCGCGCAGCGCCTGCCGCTGCTCGAGCGAGCGCGCATAGGCCGAAAGCGCGGTCTCGGTCTCCTCGAGCGCGCGCAGCACCGTGCCGTCGAACTCGGCGAGCGACGCCTGCGTGTCGGCCTCGGCGGCGGCGATGCGGGCCCGCGCGGGCTCCTGATTGGGGAAGGCCCAGTTGAGCAAGGGCCCGAGCAGCCAGCGCAGCGGCCCGCCGCCGAACACATCGCCGAAGCCGGTGCCGGTCGAACCGACCGAACCGCCGAGCGTGATGCGCGGATAAAGATCGGCGGTCGCGACGCCGATGCGCGCGGTGTCGGCGGCGAGGCGGCGCTCGGCGGCGCGAATGTCGGGACGGCGCTTCAGCAGCGCCGCCCCATCACCGACCGGGATGGGATCGGTGATCTCGAGGCTGATGTTGCGGTCCGCCGCGATCGCGGGGAGCGCGGCGGGCGCGCGACCGGTCAGAGTCGCGAGGCGGAACAAGGCCGCCTGCCGCTCGGCCTCGATGGCAGGAATATCGGCGGCGCGCCGGTCGCGGAGCGTCGTGATGCGCGCGAGGTCGAGCCCCGTCGCCATGCCGACTTCCTTGCGCCGCTCGGTGAGTTTCACCTGCTGGTCGAGCAGGTCGACGATCCGCCGTGCGACGTCGAGCCGCGCGGCGCCCGAGGCGGCGTCCGCATAAGCCTGCGTCGTATCGGCGGCGACGATCACGCGCACCGCGTCGGCATTGGCCTCGGCCGCTTCGGCATCGCCGCGCGCCGCTTCGACCGAGCGGCTGACGCGGCCGAAGAGGTCGACTTCGTAGGAGACATTGGCGCCGACATCGACGGTCCAGTCTTCGCGGGGCGCGCCGGGAAGGCGCTGGCCCGCGGGGCTGCGGCCGTAATCGGCGCCGGCGCCGATCTGGGTCTGCGGCAACCGGTCCGAACGCGCCCCGCGCAGCGCCGCGCGCGCCTTGGCGATATTCGCGACGGCGACGCGCACGTCGCTGTTGTTGGCGAGCGCATCGGCGACAAGCCCGTCGAGCACGGGATCGTCATAGAGACGCCACCAGTCGGCTTCGACCGGCGCCAGCGAGATGGCCGGACTGTTCGCCGAAACGAACGAACCGGTCGCGGCGGGCGCCGACGCCGATTGCGGCGCCTTGTAATCGGGGCCGGCCGCGCAGGCGGCGAGCGCGAGCGCCGAAGCGGCGGTGACGAGGTTGCGGAGGATCACGATTCTTCTCCTGAAATTCTATTGTTCAAAAAGAACTGTGTGCTCCCGCGAAGGCGGGAGCCCATCTCCGGCCGGCGCGAATTGGAACCGCCCGGAGATGGGTCCCCGCCTTCGCGGGGACACGCGGAAGGGGCAGAGGCGCTGCATCACTCCGCCGGCACCGGCAGCGCCGCGCCATGCTCGTCGCCGCGTCCTCGACGCGCGGCGAACCAGTCGCCAAGCGCGCGGCAGACGACATAGAAGGTCGGCGTGAAGATCAGGCCGAACGCCGTCACCCCGAGCATGCCGAAGAACACCGCGGTGCCGAGCGCCTGGCGGAGTTCCGCCCCCGCGCCGCTCGCGATCAGCAGCGGCACCGCGCCGAGGATGAAGGCGAAGCTCGTCATCAGGATCGGGCGCAGGCGGTCGCGCGCGGCGCGCACCGCGGCGTCGATCGGCGACAGCCCGTCCTGTTCCTCCGCCTGCTTGGCGAATTCGACGATCAGGATCGCATTCTTCGCCGCGAGCGCGATGAGCACGACGAGCCCGATCTGCGTCAGGACATTATTGTCCATGCCGCGCAGATTCACCCCGATCATCGCCGCGAGCAGGCACATCGGCACGATCAGGATGATCGCCAATGGCAGCACCAGGCTTTCATATTGGGCCGCGAGCACGAGGAAGACGAACAGCACCGCGAGCGCGAAGACGATCCCCGCGGTGTTCGCGGCCGCCTTCTGCTGAAAGGCGATGCCCGTCCATTCGGTGCCGTATCCCGCCGGGAGCGACTCCGACGCCAGTTTCTCCATCGTCGTCAGCGAGGCGCCCGACGACGATCCGGGCGCGGTGTCGCCATCGATCTCGACCGCGGGGAAGAGGTTGTAGCGCGTGACGCGATACGGCCCCGTGCGGTCCTCGAAATTGGCGACCGAGCCGATCGGCACCATCGCGCCGCTGTTCGAGCGCGTCTGGAGGTTGGCGATGTCGGACACGCTCTGGCGGAAGGGCGCGTCGGCCTGCGCGGTGACGCGGTAGGTGCGGCCGAGCAGGTTGAAGTCGTTCACGAACGCCGAGCCGAGATAGACCTGCAGCGCCTCGAACACCCGCTCGGGCGGGACGCCGAGCGCATTCGCCTTCGCGCGGTCGATGTCGGCGAAGACGCGCGGATTGGTCGGGTCGAAGAAGGTGAAGACATTGGCGAGGCCCGGAGTCTGGTTCGCCTTGCCGATCAGATTGGTCGACTCGTTCGCGAGCGCCGCATAGCCGTGACCGCCGCGATCCTGCACGATCATCCGGTAACCGCCCGCCGATCCGATGCCCTGGATCAGCGGCGGCGGGATGATCACGATCTGCGCCTCGGTAATGTCGGCGGTGCGCTTGCGCGCCTCGTTGATGATGTCGTCGAACTTGACGCCGAGCTTCTTGCGCTCCTCGAACGACTTGAGCGGAAAATAGGCCGCGGCCGAATTGGGCGCGAGCGTCTGCGACGGGCCGTCGAAACCCGCGAGCATCACCGAGCCGAGCACGCCGTCGACCGGCAGCACGCGCCGCGCGACCTTTTGCAGCACTTCGTCGGTGCGTTCGACCGAAGCGCCCGAGGGCAGCTTGGCGACGACGAGGAAATAGCCTTGGTCCTGCGCGGGGATGAAGCCCGTCGGCGTCGCCCAGAACAGTCCGGCGGTCGCGGCGATCAGCCCCGCATAGGTGACCATCATCTTCTTCGGGGCGCGCACCAGCCGCGCGGTGAGGCGCGCATAGCCGTCGCTCATCCGCTCGAACGCGCGGTTGAACGCATCGCCCGCGCGGCGGACCATCTGCATGCCCTTGCCCTCGTTCGCCGGCGCCGAATGGCCGCGCAGCAGGATCGCCGCGAGCGCGGGCGACAGGGTGAGCGAGAGGATCAGCGAGATGATCGTCGCGGTCGAGATCGTCACCGCGAACTGCTGGTAGAAGGCGCCCGACAGGCCGGTGAGGAACAAGGTCGGCACGAACACCGCGCAGAGCACGAGCACGATCGCGACCAATGCCGCCGATACCTCGTCCATCGAGGTGCGCGCGGCTTCGAGCGCCGACATGCCCTTTTCCAGATTGCGCTCGACATTCTCGACGACGACGATCGCGTCGTCGACGACAATGCCGATCGCGAGCACCAGCCCGAACAGCGAGAGGTTGTTGAGGCTGTAGCCGACCGCCGCCAGCACCGCGAAGGTGCCGATCAGCGACACCGGGATCGCGAGCACCGGGATGATCGCCGCGCGCCATTTCTGCAGGAACACGAGGATCACGATCACGACGAGCACGACCGCTTCGAGCAATGTGTCCATCACCGCGTCGATCGACTGGGCGATGAATTCGGTCGGGTTGTAGATCACCCGATATTCGAGGCCCTTGGGGAAATTCTTCGCCGAGGCCGCCATTTCGGCCTCGACCGCTTCGGCCGCGGCGAGCGCGTTCGAACCGGGGCGCTGGAACACCGCCATGATGACGGTCGGGTCCCCCGAGAGATAGGTGTTGCTGTTATAATCCGACGCGCCAAGCTCGACGCGCGCGACGTCGGACACGCGGACCTGCCGCCCGTCGGCATCGCTGCGGATGACGATATTGGCGAAATCCTTGGGATCGGAAAGGCGGCCCTGCGTCTCGACATTGAGCTGGAAATCGCTGCCATTGGCATAGGGCGGCTGGCCGAGCGTGCCCGCCGCGACCTGCACATTCTCGCGGCGCAGCGCGGCGACGATCTCGCCCGCGGTCAGGTCGAGCGCGGCGGCGCGGCCGGGATCGATCCACACGCGCATCGCATAGTCGCGGTTACCGAACAGCCGCACATCGCCGACGCCATCGATACGGCTGAGCCGGTCGCGGAGCTGGGTCAGCGCATAGTTGGAGATATAGGCGCGATCGAGCGACTTGTCGGGCGAGACGAGGTTCACGACCATCAGGAAGTCAGGCGAGGTCTTGCGCGTCACGACGCCGAGGCGCTGCACCGTTTCGGGCAGGCGCGGGGTCGCGATCGCGACGCGGTTCTGCACGAGCACCTGCGCGGCGTCGAGGTCGGTGCCGATCTCGAAGGTCACGGTGATCGTGACATTGCCGTCGCCGGTCGACTGGCTGCTCATATAGAGCATATTGTCGACGCCGTTGATTTCCTGCTCGATCGGTGCCGCGACCGTGTCGGCGACGGTCTCGGCCGACGCGCCCGGGTAGTTGGCGGTCACCGTCACCGTCGGCGGGACGATGTCGGGATATTGCGAGACGGGTAGCCCGATATAGGCGACCGCGCCGACGATGGTGATGATAACGGCGAGCACGGCGGCGAAGATCGGCCGGTCGATGAAAAAGCGTGATAGGCGCATGGGAGAGCCCCTGTCTGGAAACAACTCTGGTCATCCCCTCCCGCTTGCGGGAGGGGCAGCGAGACTGCGAGCTTTGCTCGCTAGTCGCAGCGGGGTGGGCCGTTGAGACGGTGCTGGCCCTCCCCCAGCCCCTCCCGCAAGCGGGAGGGGAGAAGAATGATCACTTCGCGAAGGTCGCCTGCGCCGACACCGGCTCGTTCGGACCTGCCGGCGCCTTGTCGGGCGCGTCGGCGACGATCTTGCCCGCCTTGGTCACCGCCTTGGTGCCGGGACGCGCGAACTGATAACCGTTGATGACGACCCGATCGGCCGGCGTCAGGCCCGACCGGATGACGCGAAGGCCATCGACGTCGGGACCGATCTCGACCGGCTTCGCCGCGACCGTGCCGTCCTTGCCGACGACATAGACGATCTTGCGCGCCTGGTCGGTCTGCACCGCGGCGGCGGGGACGAGCAGCGCATGCGCCGTCCGGCCCGTCGACAGCCGCATGTTGCCAAACATGCCGGGGGTCAGGAACATCTCGGGATTGTCGAAGCGGCCGCGCGCGCGGATCGTGCCCGAACGCGGATCGAGCCCATTGTCGGTGAAGTCGATCCGGCCCTTCCAGCGATAATCATTTTCATCCTGCAGCCGGACTTCGACGTCGGCGCCCTTCTGGCCGCCTTCGCGCTTGGTCTTGAGGAACAGCGCCTCCGAACCCTGGAAGGTGAAGTAGATCGGGTCGAGCGCATTGATCGTCGTGAGCAAGGTGCCGCCGGCATCGCCCGCCGACACAAGGTTGCCCGCGTCGATCTGGCGGTCCGAGATGCGGCCGGAGAGCGGCGCGCGGACGGTGGTGAATTCCACGTCAAGCGCGCGCGCCGCGATGCGCGCCTCGGCCCCCGCGAGCGCCGCGTTGGCCGCATTGACGCGGGCGCGCAGCCGGTCGATCTCGCTTTGCGACACCGCCTCGATGTCGACAAGGCGGCTCGCGCGGTCGAGTTCGAGCCTCGCCAGCGCAAGATCGCTGCGCGCGCTTGCCGCCGCCGCGCGCGCTTCGGCGAGCGCGGCGCGATAGGGGCGCGGATCGATCGTGAAGAGCGGCTGACCCTTGCGGACGATCTGCCCGTCGGTGAAGTGGATCGCGGTGATCGCGCCCGAGACGCGCGGGCGCACCTCGACCGCCTTCGACGCCTCGAAACGGCCGATATATTCGTCCCACAAGGTCACGTCGCGCGCGATCGGCGCCGCGACGGTCAGCACCGGCGCGGGCGCCGCGGCCGCCTGCGGCGCGCCGTCGCGCAGCAGCCACCAGGCGCCGGCGATCAATATGAGGAAGGCGCCGATCCACGCGGCGCGGCGGCCGCGCGCGGGATGGAGCAAGGTCTTGAGTTCGCGGCGGACCTTCGCGTCGGCGGGGTCGAGCTTTTCGATCGGTGTGTGGACGGTCATGGATAGCCCTCTTCTTTTTGTTGGTTTCGGCTGCCTGCGCCCCGGGGGAGGGGAGAGGGGGCGCAGGCGGCCGGTGCCGGAAGCGCATGCTTCCGGCTGGTGTCACACATGGTCCTTGGTGCCGGAGCGCCTCTTCGAAGAGGACGGCCGCCCCGTCCCGCGACGCGCATCCCATGCGCGCGCGGGGTCCCTGTCTCTATCTTGCGGGCGAACGCCAGCCGACGCCCGATCGGCAAGAGACTCGCTCCCGGGGAAATATCTGGTGATGACGGTTCCGGCCGCCGCACGATCTTTGCTGCGCGGCGGCCGGTCTCGGGGGAGAGCCTCTTTGTATACTGAGTGGTATATAAGTCATGTTGCGCTGCGTCAAGCGCATTCTGTACCGGGCAGTAAAATTTTTCCTACTAGCGCCCCGGCCACAGCTTAAGGCTGGTTTCGACCAGCCGTTCGAGTTCGGCGCGCGTCGCGCCCGCGCCCGCCTGCACCGACATGCCCTGATTGACCGCGGTCAGGAAAGCGGCGAGCCCCTCGGCGTCGGTGTCGGGCGGAAAGTCACCTTCTTCCTTGGCGCGCGCGAAGCGTTCGAGCATCGCGCGCTTCGCCGCCGCCCCGCGTTCGAGCACCGCCTCGCGGATGCACTCGGCCTCGGCGCCGCACGCGACCGACGTGATCACGCCAAGGCAGCCGTTCGGATTCTCGGGGCAAGTGTACATGTCGAGCGCGCCATACATCAGCCGCTCGGCGACCCCGCGCGCGGTCGGCGCGTCGAGCGCGGCGCGCATATAATCGGCCTTTTCGCGCTCATAAAGGTCGAGCGCCTTGTTGAAGAGCGCCTCCTTGTTGCCGAAGGCGGCATAGAGGCTGGGCTTGGTGATCCCCATCGCCTCGGTCAAATCGGCCATCGAGGCGCCTTCATACCCCTTCGACCAAAAGACGCGCAGCGCCGCCGCGAGCGCCGCATCGACGCAAAATTCGCGCGGGCGGCCCTTGTGCGGAGCGGTGGGAGCAGGGGCGTCTTCGATTTCCATAACGGCTGGTATATAAGTCGTGTTTCGCAACTTGTCCAGCGGCGCGCCGGTCAGGCGAGCCGCGTGTCGATCGGCAGCCCGCCTTTCAGCGTCAGCGTGACCGGCGTCCGCTCGGCGATGTCGGCGAGCCGGGCCTTCTGCTCCGCGTCGAGCCCGGCGATCGTCAACACCCGGTCGATGCGGAGGCCCTCCCTGTTGACGAGCTTCAGCCCCACCTCGACCCACTCGAGCGGCCAGCCCTTGCGGTCGGCATACATGCGCAGCGTGATCGCGGTGCAGGCGCCGAGTCCCGCGAGCAGGAAGTCATAGGGCGCGGGTCCCTCATTCTTTCCGCCGAGCCCAGGCCCTTCGTCGCCGATCAGGCCGTGGCCGCTGACCGAGATTTCGGTGCGGTAATGATCCTTGCCGATGCGGGCGGTTCCGTGAGCCATAAGATTCTCCCTATATCGATCGAGCGAGTCCGAAACCTTCTTTCCCGCCGCGATCGGCAAACGGCAAGGCCCGTTTCCTGCGCTCTTGAATCGGCCGCCGCAAATCCTAGATTGAAACCATCGTCAACAAGCGAAAGGAGGTGGTCGAATGTCTCATTGTCACACGCCGCATGCGGCAGATTTGAGCATGACCGTCCTCGCGGGGGTCAAGCTCGGATAAGCTGTCCGCGACAGGCACGACAATGGAAGGGCTGCTCCGAGAGGGGCGGCCCTTTGTCGTTGCGCCGACCATTCCGAATAGGGACGAAGGTGCGCGCCCTCCATCGCGGGGTGTCGTTGTTATCTTGGGGAAAATTTGGAGGCCCGAGCCGGAATCGAACCGGCGTATACGGATTTGCAGTCCGCTGCGTCACCACTCCGCCATCGGGCCTCAGGCGCTTGAAATGCGTGGAGACAGCGCCCCTAGCGGTTTCGTTTCGCGACTGCAATCCGATTGTTTCGCAATCCGGGCTTCGAATTCCTTGACGCGGGGACGATGCGGGGTTGGCGGTCCGGCGCGGGCGGGCTATGCGCGCCGCAGCGGGCGGCATCGCTGTATTACTATTGCAATACAGCATCGCTTCGGTTAGAGCTGTCCCGCAAAGGCTTAACCCCCAGGGAATCGGAACGAGGCTGATGGCGACGAAGTTTAGCGAAATCACGGGGGCGGAGATGCGCTCCGCCATGATCGACAGCCAGCTCAGGACGAACGAAGTCATCGATCCCGCGGTGATCGGCGCGATGGCCGTCGTACCGCGCGAGGCGCACGTGCCCGCGGCGCTCGTCGGCGTCGCCTATATGGACCGCGCGATCGCGCTGACGCATGGCCGCGCGCTCAATCCCCCGCTCGTCGCCGGCCGCATGCTGGTCGCGGCGGCGGTGCGCCCCGGCCTGCGCGTCCTGCTCGTCGGCAGCGCGACCGGCTATACCGCGGCGCTGCTCGCCCGGCTCGGCGCCGAGGTCCATGCGGTCGAGGAAGATGCGGAGCTGATGGCGGCGGCGCAGGCCGCGACCGCCGACGCCAATATCCATTGGGTCCAGGGTCCGCTCGCCGCGGGCGCGCCCGACGCCGCTCCGTTCGACCGCATCATCGTCGAAGGCGCGATCGAAACGCTGCCCGCCGCGCTCGTCGCGCAGCTCGCGGAGGGCGGTCGGCTCGTCGCCGCGCGCCGTGAAGGCACGGTCACGCGGCTGGTCGAAGGCGTCAAGGTCGGCGGCACCGTCGCGCTGCGCAGCTTCGCCGACATGGACGTCGCGTCGCTGCCCGGCTTCGCCGCGCCCGCGGGCTTTCAATTCTGACGACCCCGCCCACCCCTCCTTGCTGCAGGCTGACACCACGATGACCGATACCGACAAGAAACAGTCCCTTCGTCGTGCCCGCTGGCTTTCCGGCCTCGCCGCGAGCGCACTGCTGCTGCCTGCGGGGGCGGAGGCGGAGACGTTGCAGGGAGCATTGGCGAAGGCGTATGAGAACAACCCGACGCTGACGGCGGCGCGGGCGGGGCAGCGCGCGAATGACGAGAATGTTCCGATCGAGAAGAGCTACGGCCTTCCCGACATCGGCACGCAGGCGAGCTATGACGAGAATCTGATCGTTCCGGGCAACAGCTTCAACGCGCCCGCGCGTTCGCTGTCGGCGGGCGCGCAGCTGACGGTGCCGCTCTATCAGGGCGGCGCGGTGCGCAACGCGGTGCGCGCCGCGAAACATCGCGTCGAGGCGGGGCAGGCCGACCTGCGCGCGACCGAAGCGAGCGTCTTCTCGCAGGTCGTCGGCGCCTATATGGACGTCATCCGCGACCAGGCGATCGTCCAGCTCAATCAGAAGAATGTCGCGGTGCTGCGCACCAATCTCCAGGCGACGAGCGACCGGTTCGAGATCGGCGATTTGACGCGCACCGACGTCGCCCAGTCCGAAGCGCGGCTCGCGCTGGCGGAGGGCGACCTGCGCACCGCCGAAGCCAATCTGATCGCGAGCCGCGAGGGCTATATCCGCCTCGTCGGCGAGGCGCCGGCCGATCTCGAAGCGCCGCCGCCGCTGCCGAACCTGCCCGCGACCGCCGAGGATGCGGTGGCGGTCGCGCTCACCAGCAATCCCGACATCGAGGCGGCGAACGAGCTGGTCAACGCTTCGAAGGCCGACATCGGCACCGCTAAGTCGAGCCGCGCGCCCAAGGTGTCGGCGATCGTCAACGGCGGCTATAATAATTATCTGGGATCGCTGAACAGCGGCGTGCCCGGGGTCAGCGTGACGCAGGAGACGTCGAGCGCGGCGGCGGGGGTGCAGGTGACGCTGCCGATCTTCACCGGCGGCCGCCGCTCGGCGCAGGTGCGCCAGGCGCAATCGCGCAGCAGCCAGGCGATCGAGCAATATGTCGAGGTCGAACGCGGGGTGATCGCGCAGACGCGCGGCGCCTATGCGGCGTGGCAGGCGAACGAGCGCATCATCGCCGCGACGCGGCAGGCGGTCGGGGCGAATGCGCTGTCGCTCGAAGGGGTGCGCGCCGAGAACAGCGTCGGCACGCGCTCGATCCTCGACATATTGAACGCCGAGCAGGAATATCTGAACACGCAGGTCCAGCTCGTCTCGGCGCAGCGCAACAGCTATGTCGCCGCCTTCTCGGTGCTCGCCGCGATGGGCAAGGCCGAGGCGCGCGACCTGGGGCTCGAGGGCGGCGCGCTCTATGACCCCGAGGTCAATTACAGGCGCGTGAAGGGCGAGCTGTGGGACTGGGCCGACGATCCGGCGCCGCAGCAGGTCGCAAACGATACCCGCGCCGTCCCTGCCGCAAACGCCAACGTCCCCGAAGGCCCCCCCGCGCTCCCCCCACAATAAGACTTGGCAAACGCCGCCGCGAACCGGTAAGAAGATGGTTAACCGCCCTGTTTTCGTGGGCTGAGGGGGCTTGGTGATGGGCGATATGTCGCGAGAACCGTCGATGGAAGATATCTTGTCGTCGATTCGGCGCGTGATCGCTCGCGACGAGGCGCCGGGCGCGGCGCGCGACGCGCGCGTCGCCGAAGCCGACGATATTCTCGACCTTCAGGAGCAGGAAGACCGCGCCGCCGCCGAAGATGCGCCCGCGGCCGGCGAACTGGTCTCCGAAGCGAGCGCCGACGCCGCGCGCCAGTCGCTCGAGGCGCTCACCGCCGCCGTCGCGCCCGCCGCTGCCGTGGCGCCTGTTGCCGCATCGCCCGCCGCCGCCGGCCGCACGATGGAAGACGTCGTCCTCGACGCGCTGCGCCCGATGCTCAAGGACTGGCTCGACACCAACCTGCCCCCGCTCGTCGAGGCGATGGTGGCGAAGGAAATCGGCCGCATTACGGGCCGCAAAGCCTGAGCCTCGACATTCTCCGGGCATGAAGACTGCAAGGGCCGCTTTCGACCGGAAGCCGGCCTATCTTACATCGTCACCCCGGACTTGATCCGGGGTCCATTCACGCAGCGTTGAAAGAATGGATCCCGGATCAAGTCCGGGATGACGAATGTCTGGGACCGGCCGAAACTAGCCGTCGCCCCCGCGAAGGCGGGGGCCGCTGTCGGTTTACGCGGGCACCGCTGATTAAGGCCGCTGGCGGCCCCCGCCTTCGCGGGGGCGACGGTTATAGGCAACGTCCGCTCCCCACCCCAAAACCGCCATCCTAAAACCCCGCCCAATCCTCCAGCAGATAGCGCGCGATCGCCAGCGACGGCGGCGCCAGGAACGGCGCGCCCATGTCGCCCGCGAGCGCGGCGCGGACCTCGGCGCGATCGACCCACATCGCCGCCTCGATCTCGGTCGTGTCGAGCGTCAGCGCCGGATCCTTCGCCACCGCGCGGCAGCCGATCATCAGCGACGAGGGGAAGGGCCAGGGCTGGCTCGCCACATAGGTGACGTCCGAAACATGGATGCCCGCTTCTTCGAACAATTCGCGCGCGACCGCTTCCTCCAGCGATTCGCCTGGCTCGACAAAGCCCGCGAGCGCCGAGAAGCCGCCCGGCCGGAAGCCGCTCTGCCGCCCGACGAGGACGCGGTCCTCAAATTCGGCGAGCATGATCACGACCGGGTCGACGCGCGGGAAATGTTCGGCATTGCAGCTGCCGCAGCGCCGTCCCCAGCCGCCGCGGAACAGGTCGGTCGGCGATCCGCACACTGCGCAGAAACGGTGCCGCGCGTGCCAGTCGACGAGGCTGCGCGCGCCGCCATAAAGCGCCGCTTCCTCGGCCGAGAGCAGGGGGAGCAGCCGCATGACAGTGCGGGTGCGCGCGTCTACGCGCCCGCCCGCCGCCGCTTCGCGCACGAAGCGCGGCGCGCCCGCATCGTCGATGCCGAGCAGCATCAACGCGCGCTCGTCGGCGGGGTCTAGCGGCTCCCACAACAGTCCGCCGCGCTCGCCCGGCACGAAATCGATCCCGTCGAGCGCCAGGCACGTCGCGCGCGGATCGGCGGCCGCCGCCGCGAACGCGGCCTCGTTCGTGCGCATCTGGTCGGCGCGGTCGAGCCGCGCGCCGGTGAAACCGAGTGGAAGCGGCATCAGGCGGTCACATCCTTGAAGAAAGTTTCGCCGAACTTGCTCTGGAACGGCACCGCTTCGGGCGGCATGATCTGCGTATAGCCCGCGGCGCGATAGCCGAGCTTCCGGTGGACGAAACCGATCGTCCCCGCGGCGCCCGCCCAGCCGAAAATGCCTTCGCCGCCGGGCGAGGTCGGCAGCGACACGCGCCCGCCCGCGCCGAAACCCTCGCCGTCGATGAAAGTCCCCTTGCGGTCGATGCTGTCGTCGATCAGGTTCGACATCGCGAGCCGCGCGGTTTCGGGCTTCATCACGCGGACCCCGCCCGTTTCGCCTTCACCGAGCAGCATCGCGAGGAAGCGGTCGTAGTCGCGCGCGCTCGACACGAGCCCGCCGCCGCCGAACGGATAGGGCGGGGGATCGAGATAGATCGAGCTCGCCGCGGGATCGAAGGGGATGAGCGCCCCGCCGAACGGCGCGTAATTGCTCGTGAAGCGCCCGACGTCCTCGGCCTTCACCATGAACCCGGTGCTCGCCATGCCGAGCGGATCGAACAATCGCGCCTTGAGGAAGGCGTCGAACGCCTGCCCCGACACGACTTCGATCAGCCGCCCCATCAGGTCGAGGCCGATCGAATAGCTCCATTTGGTCCCCGGTTCATAGACGAGCGGCAATTCGGCGAGCCGGTCGGCCATCGCGGCGAGGCTCGGCGCCGGCGTCACTTCGGCAAAGCCGGGAATCGGCAGGCGGCTCGCCTGGCCGCCGACGATACCCGCGCGGTCATAGGCCGTCTTGATCGGCCCCTTCTGGATGATGTTGTAGCCGAGCCCTGCGGTGTGGGTTAGCAATTGCCGCACCGTGATCGGCCCTTTCGCCGGACGCACGTCGGTGAGCGACCCGTCGGGGGTGTTCTGCACCTTCATATTGGCGAAGGCGGGCAGGAAATCGGCGATCGGCTGGTCGAGCGTCATCTTGCCGTCCTCGATCAGCAGCATCGCCGCGATCCCGGTGACCGGCTTGGTCATCGAATAGAGGCGCCACAGCGTGTCGGGACCGACCGGCGTCGGCGAACCGTTCGATTGCACCCCCGCGCCGATGAACACCGGCGCCTCCTGCCCCTTGCCGATCGCGGCGAGCGTACCCGCGAGTTCGCGGCGGTCGACAAAGCCCTTGATGAAGGCGCTGGTCGCGGGATAGAGCGCCGCGCCGTCGGCGCGCCACGCGAGCGCGGCGCGCGGCAGCAGCGCGCCCGCGCCCGCCAGCGCCATCCCGCCCATCAGCGCGCGGCGCGAAACCATCATGTTCATGCGTCTCTCTCCAGCATCTTGTCGGTCAGCTTGCGATAGAGCGTCGGCAGCCCCGCGGCGTCAAGCTCCGCGATCGGCCACCACAGGCCTTCCGCTGCGGCGCCGGGGGATTCAGGCGGCACTTCGCGATGCACCAAGGTCAGCGTCAGGTCGAAATGGGTGAAGCCATGATCGACGCGCACGACTCCCGACTCGGCGGGCGGATCGTCCGACCAGTCGCCGCCGGGCAGCGCGCGCATCCCGCCGAGCATCCCCTTGTCGGGTCGGCGCGTGAGCCAGATCGCCCCGTCGCGTTCGATCCAATAGGCCAGCCCGTGCCGGTGCGGCTTCGCCTTTTTCGGCGGCTTGACCGGCAGGCGCTCGATGTCGGGCCGCCCGCGCGCGCGGCAGTCGGCCGTGACAGGGCAGATCGCGCAGGCGGGCGAGCGCGGCGTGCAGACGGTCGCGCCGAGATCCATCATCGCCTGCGCGAAATCGCCCGGCCGGTCGCCGGGGACCAGCGGCGCGAGCGCGGCGCGAATTTCGCGCTTCGCCATCGGTAGCGGGGTTTCGATCAGCCGGTGGCGCGCGATCACGCGCTGGATATTGGCATCGACCACCACCGCCGCGCGCCCGAAGGCGATCGCCGCGACGGCGGCGGCGGTATAGTCGCCGACCCCGGGCAGCGCGCGCAGCCCCGCCTCACTATCGGGAAAGCGCCCGCCATGCTCCGCCACAACGGCGCGCGCGCAGGCGAGCAGGTTGCGCGCGCGGGCATAATAGCCAAGCCCCGCCCACGCCGCCATGACGTCGGCGTCATCTGCCGCGGCGAGGTCGGCGACCGTCGGCCAGCGCGCCGTGAAGCGCGCGAAATAGCCC
Organism: uncultured Sphingopyxis sp.; assembly: GCF_900078365.1. Classification (NCBI taxonomy): domain Bacteria; kingdom Pseudomonadati; phylum Pseudomonadota; class Alphaproteobacteria; order Sphingomonadales; family Sphingopyxidaceae; genus Sphingopyxis; species uncultured Sphingopyxis sp. Next base: position 3,427,618 of record NZ_LT598653.1, on the reverse strand, counting down.
GCGACCGCCGCCACCGTCGTCTGCTGCAGCATCACCTCGGCCAGCCACACGCGATAGGGATCGGGGGTCTCCCCGCTCCCCGGCGCGATCCGCCACGGCAGGATGCGCGCCGAGCGGTCGTACCAAGCGAGCAGGCGCGTGGAAAAGCTCATGATGACAGACGCATCTGAAAACACCGCTTTCCCCTCCCGCAAGCGGGAGGGGCAGCGAGACTTGGCAGCTTGCTGCCTAGTCGCAGCGGGGTGGGCAGCATCGGTCTTGCGCTACCCCGCATGCCCACCCCGCTGCGACTAGCGAACAAGTTCGCAAGTCTCACTACCCCTCCCGCCTGCGGGAGGGGGGATATGGTATCCCCAATCATGTCGATAGTCTGGACGCTCACCCCCCGCCTATGGCATGGCGCTCCCCATGACGAAAGCCACGGGAGACGGCCCGCCCCCCAAAAAGGCGAGGGCGAAGGGTGGGGCGAAAGGCGGCGCGAAAACCGCCAAGGCCTCCGCACGTCCCTACGAACGCCCGCGCGGCGGAGAGGCGCGCGCGATTTCCGACCTCGTCCCCGAAATCGGCCGCACCGCCTTTCGCAAATTCGGCTTCGTCCAGTCGTCGGTGGTCAGCCGCTGGCGCGAGATCGTCGGCGACCGCCTCGCCGACGTCACCCAGCCCGCGATGATCCGCTTTCCGGCGGGGCAGAAGGCCGGCGGCACGCTCCACCTGACGATCAGCGGCGCGCACGCGCCGATGCTCCAGCATGTCGCGCCCGACATCATCGCCGCGGTGAACCGTTTCTTCGGCTATGCCGCGATCGCCGCCGTGCGGATGACCCACGGCCAGGTCACCCCCGCCGCGCCCGTTCAGCCGCCGGCCATGCTCAAACCCGTACCCGCCGAACTGGGGGACAGCCTCCGCGACATCGGCGATCCGGAACTCAGGACCGTGCTTGAACGCATGGCCGCCGGCCTCGCGGCGGCGCCCAGGCTTCCGAAAATCAGTTAGGGCCTCGATCATGTCCGTTTTTGACGACCCGCATCTCGACCGCCGCACGGCGGTGCTCGCGCTCTCGGGCGCGGCGCTCGGCCTGATCGCGGCGACGCCCGCCAAATCCGCTACATGGTCGCAGAGTGTCACGACCAGCCCGATCGGTGCCTTCGTCGTCGGCAATCCCGCCGCCAAGGTCCGGCTCGTCGAATATTTCAGCTACACCTGCCACATCTGCGCCGATTTCGCGAAGGCGAGCGCCGTGCCGCTCAAGACCGGCTATGTCGACCGCGGACTGATACTGTTCGAATATCGCAATCTCGTCCGCGATCCGGTCGACATGACCGCGGCGCTGCTCGCGCGCACCGGCGGCGCGCGCGCCTTCGTCGGCAATCATCAGGCGATCTTCGCCGCCTTCCCGGCGATGATCGCCAAGGTCCAGAAAGCGACCGAGGCGCAGAAAAAGAGCTGGTTCGAAGGCAGCACCGCCGAGCGGGCGCGCAAGATCGCCGCCGACACCGGCCTCTTCGCGCTGATGCGTGCGCGCGGCTATGCGCAGGCGCAGCTCGACGCCGCGCTCGACAGCGAGGTAGCGCAGGCCGAGCTCACCGGCATGACCAACATCGGCCTGGGTGCCGACCGCGTCACCGGCACGCCCAGCTTTTTCGTCAATGGCCGGGGCGCCGAAGTGACGGCATGGCCCGCGCTCAAATCGAAACTCGACCTCGCGCTCAAGGCCTCTTAAAAGCCCCGCATTCGCCCCTTTGTGGAGAAAGAAAGATCATGACCCTGCTGCGTACCGTCCTCCTGACCTCGATGGGCGCGCTCGCCCTTGCCGGCTGCGGCGAAAGCAAGACCGATCCCGCCAAGGAGCAGGAGGTCGTCGCGAAGGTCGCGCCGCCCGCGGGTAAGAGCTGGTCGCAGGTCGTGCGCGTCGATGGCGACGGCGTCGTGATGGGCAACCCCGACGCCCCGATCAAGCTGGAAGAATTCGGCGCCTTCACCTGCGGCCACTGCGCGAAATTCACGCAGGACTCGCACGAGGAGCTGAAGCGCGACTTCGTCGACACCGGCCGCGTGTCGTACAAGCTGACCCCCTTCATGCTCCACCCGGTCGACGCGATCGCCGCCGCGATCGTCAAATGCACCGGCCCCGACCGCTTCTTCCCGCTCGCCGATGCGACCTTCATCGAGCATGAGGCCTTCATCGCCGGCGCGTCGAAGCCGCAGCCGGGGATCGAGGCGGCGATGAAGCTGCCGCCCGCACAGCGTTTCACCGCGCTCGCCAAGGGCTGGGGCATCGACCAATTCTACCAGCAGCGCGGCGTCCCCGCCGCGACGATCCAGCAGTGCCTCGGCAAGGTCGAAAATGTCGAGGCGATCGAAAAGGGCACCAACGCGGGGGTCGAAAAGTACCAGATCACCGGCACCCCGACCTTCGTCATCAACGGCCAGGTCGCCGAAGGCATCGCCGCCTGGGGGCCCTTGCGCGACCGCCTGCGCACGATGGGCGCGCGCTAAGATAGAAATCGTCGCCCCCGCGAAGGCGGGGGCCGCGGTCGGCCTTGCGCCACCTCTCCAGCGGCCCCGCCTTCGCGGGGGCGACGGTCTTCCTACCCCCTTGCGACTCCCCCCGCCGCGCGGCATGACGGCTGCATGGGGGATATGTGACACCAAGGTTGCACCATCCGCGATTCGATGATCTGCCCGGGAACGCCCCGTGCAGATAAAGCGGCTGCGCCTCACCGGTTTCAAAAGCTTCGTCGAACCCACCGAGCTCCGCATCGAGCCCGGGCTGACCGGCGTCGTCGGCCCCAACGGCTGCGGCAAGTCGAACCTCTTGGAAGCGATCCGCTGGGTGATGGGCGAATCGTCGCCCAAATCGATGCGCGGCGGCGGGATGGAGGATGTCATCTTCGCCGGCACCTCGTCGCGCCCGGCGCGCGACTTTGCCGAGGTCGCGCTCCACTGCGATACCGAAGGCGCGCTCGTCGCGGGCCTGTCGGACTCGAGCGACGGCGACGATCTCGAGGTCATCCGCCGCATCGAGCGCGGCGCGGGCAGCGCCTATCGCGCCAACGGCCGCGACGTGCGCGCCAAGGATGTCGCGCTGATCTTCGCCGACGCCGCGACCGGCGCGCACAGCCCCGCGCTCGTCAGCCAGGGCAAGATCGCGAACGTCATCGCCGCCAAGCCGACCGACCGCCGCGCGATGCTTGAGGAAGCGGCAGGCATCGCGGGGCTCCACGTCCGCCGCAAGGATGCCGAGCAGAAGCTGCGCGCGACCGAGACCAATCTGACGCGTCTCTCCGAAATCGTCGCCGACATGGAGGTGCGCGCGAACGCGCTGCGGCGGCAGGCGCGCGCGGCGGAGAAGTACAAGAAGCTCTCGGACGACATCCGCATTGCCGAGGGGCGGCTGATCTACGCGCGCTGGCGCGATGCCGCCGAAGCCGCCGATCAGGCGCGCCGCGACGCCGATGCCGCCGAGGCGGCGGTCAAGGCGGCGCAGGACGAGCTCGAAACCGTCTCGAAAGCGCAGACCGAGGTCGCGACCCGCGTCGCGGCCGCCCGGGCTGATGCGCAGACGCAGCGCGACGCGCTCGCCGAGGCGACCGCGACCCAGGTACGCCTTCAGGGCGAGGAGCGCGCCGCGCTCCAGCGGATCGAGGATCTGGCGGCGCAGCAGCGGCGCATCGCCGACGACCGCGCGCACGAAGGCGAACTCGCGCGCGAAGCCCATGCCGCGCTGACCGCACTCGACGCCGAGACGAAATCGCTCGCGCAGGAGATCGCCGGGCATGATACAGGCAAGGCCGCGCTCGCCGACGCCAGCCTCGCCGCGCAAGCGCGGCTGCGCGATGCCGAGGTCGCGCTCGCACAGGCGCGCGCCAAGGCCGCGAGCGAGGCGGCCGACCGGCGTATCGCGGTATCGGCGGTGGACAGCGCCGAAGCCGCGGTGCGCCGCGTCGCTGGGGACAAGGCGCGCGTCGATGCCGAGGTCGCCGCGCTCGGCGACAGCGCCGCGCTCGCCGCGACGCTCGCCGAAAGCACGAAAGCCGCCGAGGCCGCCGAAGCCGCGATCGCCGCCGCCGAAACCGCGCTGCAAGAGGCCGAGGCCGACCGCGAAGCGACTGCCGCCGACCTTACGGGCGTCGAGGCGGGGCTCGCCGAAGCGCGCGCCGCGCTCGCCGCGCTCGAAGGCGAAGCCGCGACGCTCGAACGCGCGCTCGCCGCCGCGCGCAGCGACACGAATCGCATCCTCGACCAGCTCCGCGTCGCGCCCGGCTATGAAGCCGCGCTCGCCGCCGCGCTCGGCGACGATCTCGACGCGGGGACCGACCGCGACGCGGCGCGCAGCTGGGGCGCCGCCGAACCCGCCGAGGACGACCCCGCGCTACCCGCCGGAACCAAGCCCCTCGCCGGTCATGTGCAGGCCCCCGCCGCGCTCGCGCGCCGCCTCGCGCAGGTCGCGGTCGCCGACACCGACACGGGTCAGCCGCTTGCCGTCGGTCAGCGCCTCGTTACCCTCGATGGCGTGATGCGCCGCTGGGACGGCTTCGTCACGCGCGGCGACGGCGCGACCGCGACCGAGCGGCTGCAACGCCAGAACCGCCTCGACGCGCTCGCCGCGCAGCGCCCGCAGGTCGAACTCGGCGTGCAGGAATTGCGCGACCGCCGCGACGCGGCCGCTGCGAAAGCCGCCGAACTGACCGAAGCCGCCGCCACTGCGCGCAAGAGCCTCGCGCAGGCTGACGAGACGCGCCGCACCGCGCTGCGCGCCGCCGATCAGGCGCAGGCCGCGCTCGACCGGCACCGCGATGCCGCCGCGCTGTTCGACCGCCGCCTCGCCGAGCTCGCCGAGGCCGCGACGGAAGCCGCCGAGACGCTCGCCGCGCAGCAAGCCGCGCTCGCCGCGCTCCCCGACGAGCGGCTGGCGCGCGCCGCGCTCGACGCCGAGGAGCAGAGCGCCGAGCGCGCGCGCGCCGACGCCAATGCCGCACGCGACGCTCTCGCCGCGCACGAACGCACGCTCGCTTCGCTCAGCGAGCGGCAGGCGGTCGTGAGTGCCGAGATCAAGAGCTGGAAGGCGCGCGCGGGCGAAGCGGCGCGCCGCGTGACCGAAATGGACAAGCGCGCCGAGGCGCTCGCCGCCGAAGCCGCGAAGCTCGCCGACGCTCCCGCGAAGCTCGCCGAACAGCGCGCCGAGGCCGAAGCCCGGCAAACGGCGCTGCGCGACAAGGTCGCCGCCGCCGAAGCGCAGGAACGCGCCGCCGAGGCCGCGTTGCGTGAGGCCGAAGCCGCCCTCAATGCGATCCGCGAACGCGTCGCCGCCGCGCGCGAAACGCGCGCGGGCGCCGTGGCGCGCTCCGAAAACGCCGAGCTCCGCCGCATCGAAATGGGCCGCCTCTCGGGCGAGCGTTTCGAATGCCCGCCGCCGCTGCTTCCGCAAAAGGCCGGCTTCGAAAGCGCCAGCGTCGGCGACGCCAATGCCGAATCGGCGCAGCACGACCGATTGATCGCCGACCGCGAGCGGCTCGGTCCGGTCAATCTCGTCGCCGCCGACGAGCTCGTCGAACTCGACAGCGAACGGACACGGAACGCCGGCGAGATCGAGGAGCTGACGCAGGCGGTGAACCGCCTGCGCGGTTCGATCGGCAGCCTCAACCGCGAGGGCCGCGCGCGGCTGCTCGCGGCGTTCGAGGCGGTGAACGCCCATTTCCAGCGCCTCTTCACGACGCTCTTCAACGGCGGCCAGGCGCATCTCGAACTCGTCGATTCGGACGATCCCTTGGAAGCGGGGCTCGAAATCATGGCGCAGCCGCCGGGCAAGCGGCTCGGCACGCTGACTTTGCTGTCGGGCGGCGAGCAGGCGCTGACCGCCGTCGCGCTGATCTTCGGCCTCTTCCTCACCAACCCCGCGCCGATCTGCGTCCTCGACGAAGTCGACGCGCCTTTGGACGACGCCAATATCGAGCGTTTCTGCGACCTCCTCGACCGCATGGCGCGCGAAACCGCCACCCGCTACCTGATCGTCACCCATAATGCGGTCACGATGGCGCGCATGCACCGCCTGTTCGGAGTGACGATGGTCGAACGCGGCGTCTCGCGCCTCGTCTCGGTCGACCTCGGCGGTGCCGAGGAACTGCTCGCGGCGGAATAAGATTGACTATTTTTGTAACTACATTAAATTGATCGCTGACTGACCAGCTAGACAGAGGAGGTAGTCATGTTTGATCACTTTCTGGCGCGCAACCAGCGCGGCCTGTCTTTGGGAAGTCCGATATGCAGATCAGCTACGATGAATCGAAGCGCCAATGGACCTTGGAAAATCGAGGATTGGATTTCGCGGACGCCGTCCAGGTTTTTGAGGATGTTCATGTAGTTCAGGAGGATGACCGCAGGCCCTATCCCGAACCTCGATTGCTGACTTACGGGTTTCTGAAGGGTCGTTTGGTGATGTTTGCCTTCACACCCACAGAGGAAGGCATACGCGTCTTTTCCATGAGAAAATGCAATGTCCGAGAGCAAAGAAAATTTGACCACTGGGTGGGACGATGACGATCTGCCCGAATGGACGGACGACCAGTTCCGCCGCGCTGCCGTCTATCGCGGCGGCAAGCTCGTGCGCCCGGCACAGGGCACGCTCACCAAGCCCGGCCGTCCAAAATCGGCCGATCCCAAGCAGCAGGTGACGCTGCGGCTCGACAGCATTGTGCTCGAAAAATTCCGCGCCATGGGGCCGCGTTGGCAGAGCCGCATCAATGCGGAGCTGCGGAAGGCCTTGGGTCTTTAGGGCGCCATCCCCACCACCAACATCGCCGCGAACACCAGCAGGCCCGCAAAGCGGTTGCTCCGGAATTTCGCCAGCGCATCCTCGCCGTTCACGGGATCGAGCGTCACCACTTGCCCGGTCAGGTGCAGTGCCGCGGGCAGCAGCGCGGCGAGCGCCAGCGGATCGGGGCGCACCGCCCACAGCGCGCCGCCCCAGCAACCGAGCGCGGCGGCGTAGCAGATCGCGACGCCGCCCTTCACATGATCGCCCATCGCGCGCGCGCTCGACTTCACGCCTACAACCATATCATCCTCGATGTCCTGCAGCGCATAGATGGTGTCGTATCCGATCACCCACGCGATACAGCCGGCATAGAGCAGAGGCAGCGCCAGCCCCTGCTGCCCGCCCACCGCGATCCATGCGACGAGTGCGCCCCAGCTGAACACCAGTCCCAGCCACGCCTGCGGCCACCAGGTGATGCGCTTCATGAACGGATAGGCGGCGACGAGGATCAGGCTCGCCAGCGCGACAATCTGCGCCGGACGCGGCAGTTGCAGCAGCACGAGCAGCCCGACGAGCGATAGGGCGATCGTCCACAGCAGGGCGTTCCGCACCGGCACCGCCCCGCTCGCCACCGGGCGCGACGCGGTGCGCGCGACCTTCGCGTCGAGATCGCGGTCGACGATGTCGTTATAGACGCAGCCCGCCCCGCGCATGACGATCGCACCGAGCAGCAGCCACAGGAACAGCGGCCAATGGCTCACCGCGCCGCCGCCGAGCGCGATGGCCCAGGCGCAGGGCCAGTAAAGCAGCCACCAGCCGATCGGCCGGTCGAAGCGCGCGAGCAGCGCATAGGGCCGCGCCGCGGCGGGGAGCAGCGCGACGAAGCCGCGAAGCTGGCTGTCGGGGGGATGGGTCGCCGTCATCGGTGCGCGGGCGATAGCAGGCGGGGCGCCGTGAATAAATGCCCGATCGCAATCGCGCCGCGGCGCGATCAGTCGTCGCAATCGGCTTTCGTGCCCGGCGACTTCACGCCCGACAGGTCGCGGGCCTCACGGATATTATAGGCCGCGGTCGAACGGATGGTCTGCGGCCCCAGCCAGGCGCCGAACAGCAGCGGTTGATATTCATAGGTGACCTCGACGAACATGATCGCGGTGCCCGCCACCGCGGTCACCTCGCGGCCCTCGGGGCCCATGCCGGGGAAATCGGTCCCCGTCGCGCCCGTGCCCTCGACGCCATAGGCCGATGCGACCTCCAGATTGCCGAAACAACGCTGCCATTTGATCGTCTGGCCGCCATCGCTGTTGCGCTGGAGGCTCGACAGGATGATGCGGCCGTTATTCTCGAAATTCAGGCTCGCCGCCTGCCGCTCAGCGCCGGCGAAAACCTCGTTGATGTCGACCTCGCGCACCTCGGGCTGCGCCAGATTGCTGCCCGCCGCGATGCGCGCGGCATTGTCGGCGGTGTTGAGCCCGAGCTGGCTGACGCGCGTATGCGCGAGCGTCAGATTGGCGATCTCGAGCCCGCCGAAACCGACGAGCACGAGGAAGGGGATGGCAAAAGCCATTTCGAGCATCACGGCGCCGCGGACGTTCCGTGCGAAACGGCGCGCGGCGGCCCGCGTCCGGGGAGAAAAGGCGATCACGGGCATTGCTCCGGTGCGATCTCGCCCCCGGCGGCGAACGGCTGGTTGCGCAGCAGCGTCGTCGAGGTGAGCGTCGTGGACTGCGGCTGCCCCAGCATCTTCCACACCGGCAGCACGCGGTTGAACCGCATCGACACCGTATATTGGACGACGTCGTCGGCGCCGCCATTGCCCTGCTTGCCGCCGTCCTCCCAGCAATCGTCGGGCGAGGGGTCCTGAACGCCGTTGTCGTTCATATCGACCCAGCGCAGCGGCTTGATTTCGCTGTAATCGTCGAAGGCACGGCGGTTGAAACTCACCTCGGCGTTCTTGAACACCTTCTTCACTTCCGCTTCGACCACATCGTCGAGCGCCTCCTGATCGGCGGCGAACTCTTCGAGCGTCGCGTCGCGGCCCGCCTTGGCGACCACGCCCTGCAGCACCTGCTGGGCATACATCTGCCAGCAATAATCGAAGATGCCGAGCAGGATCAGGAGGAAGACCGGCGCGGTCAGCGCGAATTCGACGAACGCGGTACCGCGCTCGCTTCGCCGCAGCCGGCGCAGCAGGGAGCGGGTGCCGATCATTGCGACAGCCTCAGCTTGGAAATCTGCCGCGCGATCGCCTGGAACTGCTCGTTGAGTTCGTCGGCATCGTCGGCTTCGAACGCCGCGCCCGACGAAGCGCAGTTGTTGAGGTTGGCGAGATTGCTCGAACTGCTGCTATCGTCGCCAAAGGAAATCACCCAGACGGTGATCCCGCGCTGACGCGCCGCCCGGCACAATTGCAGGAAGCGGTTGGTATGGCGCGCCCTTGCCGATGCGTCGTCGCTGGCGCCGACGCGCGGCTGCGACCGTTCCATGCCCTGGTGCGAATAGATGGTCGGCCGCGCGTCCATTGCGCCGTCGGTCATGAACAATATGTGGCGGCTGATCGGGCGCTCGTTGGACTCCGCCTTTTCATTTTCGCTCGCGAACAATCCGGTCGGCGAGATCAGCCGCGCGCCCCACGCCATGCCGACATCGTGATAGGTGCCGCCGACCGGTTCCAGATCGTCGATATACTCGTCGAACTCCGCCTGATCGTCCTTGGTCATGATCTCGAGCTTCCTCGCCGGATGGGGGCAGGCGGTGTAAAGCGTTTGCCCCAGGTTCGACGATGTCGTGGTCCGTGACGCCACCTGCCCGCGTTCGAACGCGAAAGGCTGGAGCATCGGCTGCCACTGGGTCTTGACATCGGTCGTCGGCACCATGTCGATGTCCATGTCATAGGCGTCGCTGGGCGCCGTTTCGGTCGGGCCGAACGCTTTCGTCGCGCGCTCGACGATGCAGCCGCCCCATTCCGCGGTGACATTGGCGCCGTTGGTTCCGGTGTTGAAGGTCAGATCGTCGCCGGGTGCGATCGACCCGACGGCCAAGTCGCGATCCTCATAGACGTAGCGCCATTGCAGGCTGCAATTATAACCATATTGGTTGCAGATATTCACCCGGCGATAGCTGCGCGACGGCAGGGTGACCGTCTCCGAAAGCCACGACGGATCGGCGTCGTGCAGAATCCCGCCGACATTGACCGTGCTGCTATAGGGAACGACGCCAAAGCGCAGCTGTCCGTCGCCGATGTGCGCGCTGGTCAGGGTGGCGAAAAAACTCTTCGACGCCGCCTGCAGCCCTTCCATCCGCGTCAACGTATCGCCGGAATTTTTCTCCGCCATCGATCCGGTGACGTCGAGCACCATCATCACATCGACGTTCGAAATTTCGAGCTTGGCCGTGCAATTGGCGGTCAGGCGGAACTGGTCCTTGCCGAAGATGAACATCAGCTCGGTGGGCAAGATCGCCGACGCCTGTCCGATGACGTCCGACGCATCGTCGTCGGCCTCGGACGAAAAGAGGATGCCCGACGCGCCATATTTGGCCTCGGGGAAGTTGAAGTTGAACATCTTGTTCGCTTCGGCCTCGGCGTCATCCGAATAGGTCGCGCCCGTCATCGCGCGCCGCCCCGCGAGCACGCCCGAATCGCAGGCCTGCTGCAGGCGCAGCTGCGTCATATAGGCGCGGCCGATGTCGACCGCCGAGCCGACGATGCCGATCACCGGCACGATCGCCGCGGCGGTCAGCATGAAGGCGTTGCCGCGCTGGTCGCGGAGAAGCGCTTTGGCACCGGCGCGCAGCCGGCTTATCCAGGTCCCTCGCATGGTCAAACCCCTCTTCGGCCCGCGGCGCCCCCACCAGATGGGCCGCTGGTATCCTCGCACCTAGGGGGGAACTGCTTACCAAAAGGCTAATCGGACGGGCGCTGCCCGGCGCTTTTGACCCGGATCGGGACAGCACGCGCCGCCTCACGGCAAAAGATGCACGACAGGCCGCCGTCTGCTATCGCGCGCGCCATGCCCGCGACTCCCGCCTGGCCGCCCGCCAGCACCCCCCGCCTGTTCATCGACCAGCCGCTCGGCCCCGATGCCGCACCCCTGATCGACGGCGCTGCCGTCCATTATCTGCTCGGCGTCATGCGGCTGAAGGCGGGCGATCCGGTCCTGCTGTTCGACAACCGGAGCGGCGAATGGCTCGCGGTCGTCGCCGGCGCCGCGAAACGTTCGCTGACCTTGAGGATCGAGCGGCAGACGCGCCCGATCGAGCGCGTCCCCGACCTCTGGCTCTGCTTCGCCCCGGTGAAGAAGGCGCGGCTCGACTGGATCATCGAAAAGGCGACCGAGCTCGGCGTCGCGCGGCTCCAGCCGGTGATCACCGAACGCACGATCGTCGAGCGCGTCAAGAGCGAGCGGATCGCGGCGCAGATCATCGAGGCGTGCGAGCAATGCGGACGCACCGCGCTCCCCGAGCTGGCGCCGCCGGTCAAACTGCCGCAGCTGCTGAAGGACTGGCCCGGAAGCCGCGCTCTGCTCTTCGCCGACGAAGCCGGGGGCGTCCCGCTCGCCGATGTCGCGGCGCCGGCCCCCGCCGCGATCCTCACCGGCCCCGAGGGCGGCTTCACCGGCCGCGAGCGCGAGCTGCTGACCGCCCACGCCGCGGTGCGCCGCATCGCGCTCGGCCCGCCAATCCGCATGGTAGCGGCGCATCCTGCGCGCTGAAACCGCCGCGATCGCCGCGGTCAGCCTGTGGATGGCGCAGCACGGCGACTGGGCGGGCGGATAGGCAGTCCCTACCCCTCGACCGGCCCCTCGAACTGCTCGATCACCCAATCCTCGGCCTGCGCGCCGCCGATCCATTCCTGCATGCACGGATGGCTGATCACCGCCTGGGCATAGGCGGCGGCGAAGCGCGGCAGCGGGATCGAGTAGGTGACGAAGCGCGTCACCACCGGCGCGAACATGATGTCGGCGGCCGACCAGCCGCCGAACAGATAATCGCCTTCGCCGCCGAAGCGCGCCCGCGCCTCGGCCCAGATCTGGAAGATGCGCACGACGTCGGCCTGCACTTCGGGCAGCAGTTCGGCCGCCGGATAGATGCGCCGGATGTTCATGCTGTGCTCGCGGCGCAGCGCCGCAAAGCTCGAGTGCATTTCGGCCGCCATCGACCGCGCCATCGCGCGCGCCGCCATGTCGTCGGGCCAGAAATGCTTCGTGCCGCCCGTCTTTTCGTTGAGATAGTCGATGATCGCCAGACTGTCCCACACGACGATGTCGTCGCCGTCCCACAATATCGGCACCTTGCCGCCCGATGGCGCGAATTCGTCGCCCTCGCGCCGGTTCGACCAGTCCTCGTCATAGAGCGGCACGGTGACTTCCTCGAACGGCAGCCCGCTATGCTTGACCGCGAGCCAGCCGCGCAGGCTCCAGCTGGAATAGGCCTTGTTGCCGAGGAAGAGTTTCATGGGGTCTCCTTAACCCCTCTCCCCTTGGGGGAGAGGGTTGTGCAGGCTTGGCAGCTTGCTGCCTAGCCGAAGCTGGGTGAGGGGTGTCAACCTTCGCTCCCATACCCTCACCAACTTCCGGTAGCGAACAGGTTCGCAACCTTCACTATCCTCTCCCCCAAGGGGAGAGGATTTTGCTCAACTCTCCACCGCCTCCAGCACCGCGGTGCGCAGTTCGGCGATTCCCATGCCCTTTTCGCTGCTCGTCGCGATGACCTCGGGGTGCGCGGCGGGATGCCCCCGCGCCTCGGCCTCGGTCGCCGCCTGCACTTCGGCGAGCGCGCTCGCCTTCACCTTGTCGGCCTTGGTCAGCACCAGCCGGTAACTCACCGCCGCGACGTCGAGCATCTCGAGTATCTCGCGATCGACGTCCTTGATCCCGTGGCGGCTGTCGATCAGCACCAGCGTGCGTTTCAGTACCTGCCGCCCGCGCAGATAGTCGTTGACGAGAAAGCGCCATTTCTTGACGACATCCTTCGGCGCCTTGGCAAAGCCATAGCCCGGCATGTCGACGAGCCGGAACACCAGCGGCGCGCCGACGTCGAAATAGTTGAGCTCCTGCGTCCGCCCCGGCGTCACCGACGTCCGCGCGAGCCCGTTCCGGTTCGTCAGCGCGTTGAGCAGCGACGATTTGCCGACGTTCGACCGCCCCGCGAACGCGATCTCGGGCACGCTCGGGTTCGGCAGATGCTGGAGCGCGGGCGCCGATTTCAGGAAGGCGATCGGACCCGCGAACAGCTTGCGCGCGCGTTCGGTCAGCGTGGGATCAATTTCTTCGGTCATAAGGCCGTGCTCCTGCGAAGGGCGTTCAGAGGCACGTGACTCTGAACGCGGCCCATCTCCTGTTGTCTAAATCCGAAGCCACCGGAGATGGGCCCCCGCCTTCAGCCTTTGGCTGAAGTTTACCCTGAGCGCCTGCAAGGCAGTCGAAGGGCGGGGGCACACCTCAAATGACGATGGTTATTTGGTGACCGGCGCCGCCCGCAGCGCCGGGAATTTGCGGTACATCCACTGCTGCTGTCCGATCGACAGGATATTGTTGGTGATCCAGTAAAGCAGCAGCCCCGCCGCGAACGGCGCCATGATGAACATGAACAGCCAGGGCATGATCTTGAACACCTGCTGCTGCACCGGGTCGGTCGCCTGCGGGTTGAGACGGAACTGCAGCCACATGGTCACGCCCAGGATCACCGCGAGCACGCCGATCGACAGGATCGAGGGCGGGGTGAAGGGCAGGAGGCCGAACAGATTGAGAATATGCAGCGGGTCGGGCGCCGACAGATCCTTGATCCACAGGATGAACGGCTGGTGCCGCATTTCGATCGTCAGCATCAGCACCTTGTAGAGGGCATAGAAGATCGGGATCTGGATCAGGATCGGCAGGCAGCCGGCGAGCGGATTGATCTTCTCGTCCTTATAGAGCTTCATCAGCTCCTGCTGCATCTTGGGCTTGTCGTCCTTGTAGCGGTCCTGCAGCGCCTTCATCTTCGGCTGGACGAGGCGCATCTGCGCCATCGACGAGAATTGCCGGTTGGCGATCGGGAACATCAGCGCGCGGATGATCAGCGTCAGCACCATGATCGCGACGCCGAAATTGCCGACCTGCTTGAACAGCCAGTCGAGCAGCTTGAAGATCGGCACCTCGAAAAATTCGAACCAGCCCCAGTCGATCGCGTTCGACAGGCGCGTGATGCCCTGGTCGTCCTGATATTTGGACAGGATGCCGACTTCCTTGGCGCCGGCGAAGATGCGGCTGGTGGTCGTCAGCTGCTTGCCCGGCGCGACCTGCGCGAAGTCGCGCGCGAACAGGGTCTGGTAATTGTTCGCGGCGGGCGAACTGATCGCGGCGGTCACGCGCTCGCCCTTCGCGGGGACGATCGCGGCGAGCCAATATTTGTCGGTGAAGCCGAGCCAGCCCGCCGAGCTGTAGCGCACGGTGCGGTTCGGCGCTTCCTCGACATCGTCATAATCGGTGTCGAACACCGACTTGCCGCCCAGATAGCCGGTCGGGCCGACGTGGATCGTCCAGCTGTCCTGCTCGTGCGGATCGGTCGGCTTGCCGAGCCGGTCGATCAGCGCAAAGCTGCTCGCGCTCACCGGCGCGGTGCCGGTGTTGGCGATCGTCTGCGTCGCGGTGATCAGATAATCGGCGTCGATGTTGTATGCGATGCGAAAGGTCTGGCCGGTCGTGTTCGCCCAGCTCAGCGTCACTGGCGTCGTCGGGGTCAACTTCGCGCCGCTCGCAGTCCACACCGTATTGGCGTTCGGCACCGCGATGCCCTGCGCCGACCAGCCGAGGCTCGCGAAATAGGCGGCCGCGGTCCCGCCCGGCGCGAACAGGCGCACCGCGGGCGAATCCTTCTTGATCGTCTGGCGATATTTGCTGAGCGTGATGTCGTCGATGCGCGCGCCGACGAGGTTGATCGACCCCTTGATCGCCGGGGTCTCGATCGGAATGCGCCGCCCTTCGGCGAGCACCGCGTCGACCGGGCGGATCGCTTTCGCGGCGGGCGCGGCGGGCGCGCCCGGCGCCGGAAGCGCGCTCGGCTGGCCCTGCGTCGCGGGCGTCGTGGCGGGCGCCGCGCCGTCGGCGCCCGCGACCGTCGTGGTCACGTCGGGCTTTTCCGGCGTCGGAAAGAATTTTTCGGCGACGAAGTTCCAGCCGATCAATATCGCCACCGACAGCAAAATCGCTGCGATCAGGTTACGCTTGTCGTCCACGCTCTATGGTCTCTCTTCGTCTCAAAATGTTCGGGAAGTGCCGCGCCTATGGCACGGGGTCGTAGCCATGACCGCCCCAAGGATGGCAGCGCAATAGCCGCTTTGTCGCCAGCCAGCCACCCTTGATCGCACCATGGCGTTTGAGCGCGACGATCGCATATTCGCTGCACGAGGGCGCATAGCGGCAGGTGGGGGGCAGGATACGCGACGGACCAAGCTGCCAGCCGCGCGCGATCAGGATGAGCAGACGGGCGATCACGGAAGAACCCCGGAAAACTGACAAGCTTCACTCGCGATCGGCGTCTTTTCCTCTTCGTCACCCCGGACTTGATCCGGGGCCCCGCTTGTCGCCGCCGCTGAGCGGGAACCCGGATCGAGTCCGGGGTGACGGCGAAGGAGGGGGAGCGGAATCACGACGCCTTCGCCGCCAATTTCTTCGCCGCGCGCTTCAGCGCCGAATCGAGATGCTCGCCCAATTCGGCAAACGACATGTCGTTCGCCCCCGGCCGGCCGATCAGCACATGGTCGGCGCCGGCGATCCCCGCCTGCGGCAGCGCGGCGCGCGCGAGCTCGCGAAAGCGCCGCTTCATCCGGTTGCGCGTGACCGCGTTCCCGACCTTCTTGCTGACCGTATAGCCGATGCCCAGCGCATCCTCATCGTCGCCGCGGGGACGGACGAGCAGGACAAAGCCGGGCATGGGAAAGCGAAGGCCGCGATTCGCGGCCAGAAATTCGCTGCGTTTTGAAAGCGTTCGCACCAGACAGGCTGGCGGCGAAGCCTCGGCGATCAGGCCGACAGCTTCGCGCGGCCGCGCGCACGGCGGGCGGCCAGAACCTTGCGGCCGCCGACGGTTGCCTTGCGGGCGCGGAAGCCGTGACGGCGCTTGCGCACGAGGCGGCTCGGTTGATAAGTGCGCTTCATCGCGGTTTTCCCTAGATCTCGTCAAATGCTGCAACAGAAAAGGGCCGCCAAGCGTGGGCGGCCACTGTCGGAGGCGCGGATAAGCAAGAGTCGGCGGAAAGTCAATCGCCATCTAGCTTGTCCAGCGCGGCGCGCGCCCGCCGCCGCGCGGCGCTGACGCGGCGCATGATCCGGTCGGCCCAGTCGCCATATCGGGGGTGGCGCCATTTGAAGCGGACATAGGCGCGCTTCGCCCAGGCGCTGTTCTGCAGGCAGAGCATCAGCCCCAAGGGAAAGACGATCAGGAAGCCGGGCCCCGGCAGCGGCCCGATCGCGATACCCGTGATCATCAGCAAGATACCGAGCGCGAACAGCGCGGTGCGCATCTGCGCGTTCGACCGCATCCGCTGATAAAGACTCCGCTTCGCCATAGGGGGCGATGTGGGGGAGGGGCCGGCGTGTTACAAGGCTAAAGCAGCTTGGCGCGAGTGGCGACGATAGCGAACGGCGGTTTCGAGTGGTTAGCGGACACACCCAACATCGTCATTCCCGCGGAGTCGCAGACGGCGCGGAGCGCCTCCGCGGGAACCCAGTCTGGGATCAGCCTACGCACGCTCTGGGTCCGCTTTCGCGGGGGTGACGAATAAAGAGACGGCAGCAATCGCCCGATAACGGCGATCCGCTAACGCCGGCTCACGCCAATTTGTCCACGTCGCCGAGCAGCCGCCTAGCAGTTGCCTTCAACGCCATCGGCACAGTCTCCAACGGATTCGATGTCTTTTCCGGCACCTTCAACGGTGTTGCAAGCCGACAGGAGCAACATCGAGCTGCCAAGTGCGAAAATGGTCAGAAGCTTTTTCATTGTCTCTCTCCAACGGCGAGGGCGAACCACCCTCCATTTGAGTTCCAACATTTTCGGAACGGCCGTTCGCAGCGATTGTTCCGCTGCGTCGGCGCCGCGCTAGGCGAAGCGTTCGAAATGATCGCCAGTCCGGGGGGGCATGAAAAGGGGCGGCGACGCTATTCAGTCGAGCGTGACGAAGCGCGCCATATCGTCGCGCGTCAGGTAACGGACATCGTCGAACGGCGTCGCGTTGGTCAGCGCATAAAAGGCGCGCGCCTTCGCGGCGTCCATGCCCATTTCGCGGTAATAGCCCAGATATTCGGCGTGAACCGGGTCGTTCGCGGGATAGTCGTTCGCCTCGCGGCCATATTCGTCGGCCCAGCTATGGACGCCGAATTCGGCGTCGGCGTCGGCGCGGCGGACGGTGCCGGCGAGCCACAGCTCGACCGCGCCCGAGCGGATCGATCCGCCCGCGGGCACGACCGTCTCCATCCCCGCGCGGCGGATCGCGCGCGCGAGGGTCAGATTCGCCTCCTCGTCGAGGCTGCCCGGGCAGTCGACCATTTCGAGCCGCCGGATCCCCGGAAAGGCCGCGAGCATCGCCGCGAACTGGCGCGGGGTCGCCGAGGTGACGTCGCCCGCCATGCGAACCGTCGATGCGTCGATCACCGAAAACGGGCCGAACCGCGCCTTCGTATGGCCCAGCGTCGTGAGCGTGGCGGCGGGGGCATAGCGCCGCGTCGCGACGAACCCGGCATCGTCGGCCAGCGTCTCGTCACCCAGCAGCGCCGCGTCCTCGTCGATATGGTCCGCGCCCGCGTCGTCGACCTCGTCATAGGTCCACGTCGTCACCGTCGTCGTGATCGTCACGACCTGCTGCTGCGCCTGCGCGGGCGCGAACGCCAGCACCGCCGCCAAAGCGGCGACGATCAGCGTGCGGAGAAAGGCGGACGGCGAACCCATGGCCCCGCTTTCGCGCGGGCGCGATGACCGATCGGCAAACAGGCAGCGTCAGCGCGCCGTTAACCCCGTTCCGGGACGCGTCGCACACACATCCATATTCCCGTCATCCCGGCCTTCGCCGGGATGACCAAAGATAAGATCAATCCCGATCGGGCGCGCCCAGCGGGAAGAAGGCGCGGTACGGCCGCGCATCCTCGACGCAGCGCGACACCGACGGATGCGCAAGTAGCCGCGCGCGATAGGCACGCAAATTCTCGTGCCTCTCGGGAATCGGGTGAACCCAGTCGGCATAGAAAAGCGACGGCGCCGCGGCGCAATCGGCGAGGCTGAAGCCATAAGGCGTCGCCCAGCCGCCGCCCGCCAGTTCCTTGTCGAGCCAGCCATAGGCACTTTCAAGCGCCGCCTTCGCCTGCTCGACGATCAGCGGCACATGATTTTCGGGCCCGCGCAGCGCGTCGGCGACCACCGCCTGCATCCGCGCCATCACATGATTGTCGAAGATGCGGTCGAAGAAGCGCACCCGCAGCGCCGCCCCGGAATCGGCGGGGATCAGCCGCGGTTCGGGCACCAGATGGTCGAGATATTCGATGATGATCGACGATTCGAACCAGGGCACGCCGTCGTGGACGAGCAGCGGAAACTGCCCGACCGGCCAGTGCGCCTTCAATTCCTCGAAGTGGCTCGGCGCGTCGGGGCCGAGGACGCGATAGTCGAAATCGACCCCCTTCTCGTAAAGCGCGATCAGCGCCTTCCAGGTATAGGAAGAGAAGGGGTGTCCGTAAAAGATCAGCATCGATCGCCTTCCTTCAGCCTGCCCCGACGGCTTCGCCGCGCACCGCCGCTTCGATCGCCGCGATGTCGATCTTCTGCATCGTCATCATCGCGTCGAAGGCGCGCTTCGCGACTTCGGGGTCGCCGCCCATCGTCGCGTCGGTCAGCACGCGCGGGGTGATCTGCCAGTTCACGCCCCATTTGTCCTTGCACCAGCCGCAGGCGCTTTCCTTGCCGCCATTGCCGACGATCGCGTTCCAGTAACGGTCGGTCTCCTCCTGCGTGTCGGTATGGACCTGAAAGGAAAAGGCCTCGCTCTGCGGAAAGACCGGGCCGCCGTTGAGCCCGACGCAGGGGATGCCGAGCACGGTGAAATCGACCGTCAGCGCGTCGCCCTGCTTGCCGCCGGGGAAGTCGGCGGGCGCCCTATGCACCGCGCCCACGCTGCTGCCGGGAAAGGTCGCGGCATAGAATTTCGCGGCTTCCTCGGCATCCTTGTCGTACCAGAGGCACAGGCTCACGGGCTGGCTCGTCGGTTGGTTCGTCATTGTCACTCTCCTTTGATGGGCCCGCCGATCGACCATTGGTGGCCGAACGGATCCTTTATCTGGGCGTAGCGGTCCCCCCAGAACATATTGTTGAGCGGCATCACGACGCTCGCCCCCGCGGCGACCGCGCGCTCGAACCAGGCGTCGGCGTCGTCGACCTGCAGGTGCAGCGTCACCCCGTCGGGCTTGCCCGACGGTTCATCGACATATTCGGGAAATTCGTCGTGCATCATCAGCGACCCGCCGTTGATCGTCAGATGCGCGTGCATCAGCCGCACGCCGTCGTCGGCGGGAACGCGCATATTCTCGGTCGCGCCGAACGCCTGCTTGTAGAATTCGATCGCCTCGCTCGCGCGCTTGTCGGCGATCGCGATATGCGGGGTGAGACCAGTGGTGGGGCCTTGGTTTTCCATCGTCTCTCTCCTCTATTTGCGCGGTCCGACCAGCCCGAAGGCGGCGCCCTGCGGGTCGATGCCGTTCATCGCATATTCGCCGCCCGGAATTTCCATCGGCTCGCTGGTGACGGTGCCGCCGTTCGCTTTCACCGCGGCGTGCGCGCGGTCGATGTCGTCGACGCCGATGTAGAAGCTCCACACCGGCGCCGGATAGCCGGTCATCAACGGCATCACCGCGCCGAGTCCGACATCGCCGCGCTGGATGAAGCGATAGGCGCCGAGCTCGCCCATCGGCATCTCGCCTTCCTGCCGCCAGCCGAAATGCTTTTTGTAGAAGGCGATCGCCGCACCCGGATCGCGCGTCGCCAGTTCGTTCCAGCGCATATGCTGCGCCTCGGTGACCGAAAAGACGTCGCTCTCCATCCCTTCCATGCCCGCGGGCGGAATGGGCTTCATGACATAGAAGACCGCGCACTGCGGGTCGCTCACCATCGCGATGCGCCCGACGGGCAGGTCGGTCGCGGGCATATGGACCGCGCCGCCGTCGGCCTCGATCGCCGCGACGGCGCTATCGACGTCGGCGACCTCGAGATAGCCCATCCATATCGGCCGCGCGCCGCCGGCGAGCATGTCGGCGGTGAGCGCGAGCACCCCGCCGGCGTTGCCGCCGTCGCCGCGCCCGATCATGCGATAATCGACGTCGCCCGCCGCGGGATCGCGTGTCGCGGCGATCGTCCAGCCGACGACGGCGCCATAAAAACGCGCCGCGCCCGCGGGGTCGGGGGTCATCAGCTCGTACCAGATGAAGTTCGATGCCCCATTGCTATTGTTCTGGCTCATCTCTTTCCTCCTTCGACGGTCGGAAAATAATCCCCGCGACCTTCGGGGGTCATGTCGAGCAGGCCCCACAGCGAATCGACGAGGTCGCCGGCGCGGTGGTCCTGACCGGGTTCGCTCGGCGCAAAGGCCATTTCGCTGCCCCAGTGATGGCGGATGACATCGCCATCCTTGCGAAAGACGTTGAAGATCGTCTCGTCCCACTCCTCGCCGGGCCCGAGGTTGCGGTCGGCGCGCATCGACGGGGGGAATTTGCGCGTGTCGCCGAAATAGTCGGCCGAATAGCGCGTGGTGACGTCGGACAGAAAGCTCACGTGCGGCCAGCGGCGGACGCGCGCCCATTCGACGAGCCGCGCGATCGGCGACTTGGCGACGACATAGAGCGGGGCGCGGTCGTCGACATAGCGCGCGCCGCCGTCGATCGAATCGAGCATATGGGTGCAGCCCGCGCAAGGCACGTCGCGGTCGGGACCGAACATGAAGCTCTGCACGATGATGCTCGGCTTGTCCCCGAACAGCTCGGACAGCCGGACCGTCTCGGGCCGCTGATGGGCGCCGATGCGCTCGAAGACATAATCCTCGGGAATCTCGCCGCCGGGCGGCAGCGCGCGGCGCTTCGCCGCGACCGCCTCGATCTGGCGGCGGAGCGCGATCTCGTCGTCGAGCAAGGCGTTCCGCGCGGCGCGATAGCCGGCGCTTTCGTTGGGATAGCTTATGTGATCCATGGCTTGTTCCTTCCGGGTCTGCCGCTCATCGGACGCGCCCTGCGTGCCGTGGGGTCACGCCGCCAGCGCGGCCATAGCCTTCGCAATCGTCACCGGCGCCTTGGGGCGCGCATACATCCTGTCCAGATAGGCGCGGAGCGCGGGCGCATCGTCCAGCAGTGCTGCCTCGCGCGCCCAGTCGAGCGTGAAGGCGGCGTTGAAATCGGCCACCGTCACCCGTTCGCCGACGACGAAGCCGCGCCCCTGCATATGCTGCTCCAGCACCGCGATCATGCGCTTGCCGTCGCGCTTGGCGAGCGCGATCTCGTCGGCCGATTTCTCGTCCTCGGCATAGAGGAAGCTGTGCAGCGCGACGCGCCACAGCGGCGCCTCGATCTCGGTCATCAGGAAAAACAGCCAGTGATACATGCGGGCGCGCTCTTCGGGCGTGTCGGGGATCAGTCCGCCGCCCGGAAAGCGGTCGCCATATTTGTCGGCGAGATAGAGCTGGATCGCCGCCGATTCGCTGATCACCAGATCGCCGTCGACCAGCACGGGCAGCTTCGCGGCGGGATTGAGCGCGAGGAATTTGGGGGCCCGATTTTCGCCCGCGCCAATATCGACGGGAATGACCTCGTGCGCGAGATCGAGTTCGTTGAGGAGCCAAATGGCGCGCAGCGCGCGGGTGGGGGGAGTGCCATAAAGTGTGATCATCTCGTCAGTCCTTCTCTCGATCCTCCCTGTGGCGAAGCCATGGGGAGGGGGACCGCTCGCGAAGCGAGTGGTGGAGGGGCGACGACGGTAGCGTCATAGCCCCTCCGTCAGCGGCTGCGCCAAAGGCGCAGTTTATCCTGAGCGCCTGCAAGGCAGTCGAAGGGCCGCTGCGACCTCCCCATCGCTCCGCGACAGGGAGGACAGTGGGCAATCACGCCTCGACGATCGGCGCGAAGCCGCCATAGATCATGCGCGCGCCGTCGAACGGGTTGGTCGCCGGATCATTCTTCATCCGCTCGTCGGTCATCATCTTTTCCCAGCCCTTGGCGCGGGTTTCCTTGTCGGGCCATTCGACCCAGCTGTAGACGACGTTCTCGCCGTCCTTCTTGTGCGCGGCACGGGCATAGTCGGTCACCTTGCCGTCGGGCACATCGTCGCCCCACGCTTCGACGACGCGGGTCGCGCCATAATCGCGGAACACTTCGGATGCCTTTTCCGCCATCGCGCGATAGGCGTCCTTGTTGCCTTCGGGGACAGGTACGACATAACCGTCGACATAGCCCGTCTTGCCCGCGGCGCGATCGTCGACGATCGACGTGAAACCGCCGATGATCATCCGCTTGCCGTCGAACGGCATCTCGCCGCCCATCGCCTCCATGCGCGGATCGCTCATCATCTTTGCGTTCGCGGCGTCGCGCGTCGCGCGATCGGGATATTCGAACCAGCTGAACACGACGGTCTCGTCGTCCTTCGCCTGCACCGCGCCCTTGAAATCATTGACTTTGCCGTCGGGGACGTCGTCGCCCCAGCATTCGACCATGCGGCTGACGCCATATTCCTTGAACAGCGGCGCGGCTTCGGCGGCATGCTTGCGATAGGCTTCCTTGTTGGCGGTCGGCACCGCGACCACAAATCCTTCCACATAGGTCATCGTCTCTCTCCTTTATCCTGCCCTCCCCTTCAGGGGAGGGCAGCGAGACTTGCGAGCTTGCTCGCTAGTCGCAGCGGGTGGGGTCCATCGGCCTTGCGCAAGGCCGATGGACCCCACCCCAACCCCTCCCCTGAAGGGGAGGGGCTTTTTCCGTTATCCTCCGCCCGGCCCCGCCTCCTCGCTGAACGCGGCGAGCTGCGCATCCAGCGCGCGCTGAAAGGCGGGCCGTGCAAGACACCGGTCGAGATAAGCCTGCAGCCGCGGCTGCTCGGCGATCAGCCCGGCTTCGACAGCTTCGCGCAGCACCGTCGCCATCGCGATGTCGGCGACGGTGAACTCGCCGGTCAGATACGCCTTGTCGCCGATCGCATCGTTCAGACGGCCGAGCCGGCCCTGGATGAACTCGATCAGGCCCGGGCGGCGCAACTTCGCCCATTCCTCGTCGCTGGCGAAGATGTCGACATTGCCCAGCTCGAACAGCATCGGCTCGACGCTGTTATAGGCGGCGAACAGCCAGGCGAGCGTATTGGCGCGCGCCTGCGCGTCGCGCGGCATCAGCCGTTCGTCCTTTTCGGCGAGGTGGAGCAGGATCGCCCCGCTTTCGAACAGGCGGATGCCGCCGTCGTTGAGCACGGGGACCTGCCCCCATGGCTGGAACAGGAAATGGTCGGCGGGGCGGTTGACCGCGCTGATCAGATGCTCGGCATAATCGAGGCCGATTTCCTCGCACGCCCAGCGCGGGCGCAGGTCGCGGACATAGCCGCGCGCGAAATCGGGCACCCAGTCGAAGGCGGTGACCTCGAGCTTGCTGTCGGGATTGACGGGCATGGCGAAACTCCTCTCCTTGTATCTCGTTCGTCATCCCGGCGCAGGCCGGAATCTCACCGTTGAATTCTGCGGCTCCGTCGAGATTCCGGCCTCCGCCGGAAGGACGGAGGAGCAAAGGCCGCGCTAGAACGACGGCGGCGGCGGCGCCTTGTCGTCGAGAAAGGGCACAACCATCGCCGCGATCGCCGGGATTTCGCCCATGATCCCGATGTGCGAGGTCGCGGGCAGGATCGCGAGCCGCGCCTTCGGCGCCGCGGTCAGGAAACCCTGCGTCGCGGCCGCCACGTCGCCGCCGCCGCGCAGCTTGAACAGGTGGATCGCATGGTCGAGCGTGACGCCGTCGGCGTCGCCGATGATCACCATCGTCTTGCCGGGGATCGCCTGCACCGCGGCGTCGGACCAGCCGAAGGGCGTCGCGTCGAGCGCCTTGATATTGGCGACCAGATTCGGGAACTTGTCGGGCGCGGGCGACAGGCGCTTATATTCGTTGTCGATCGGGCTGCCCGCGAAGATGTCGGGGGTCAGCTTGGAAATGCCCGCCAGCACTTCGGGATACCAGCCGTCGAGCCGCGAGGTTGCCGACAATATCACCTGCTTGCCGACCTTGCCGGGGTGCCCGATCGCGAGCGCGACCGCGGTCGACCCGCCCATCGAATAGCCGAGCACATCGGCCTTTTTCACACCGAGCTTGTCGAGCACGGCGGCGGTATCGTCGGCCATCCGGTCATAGCTCAGCGGCGTGTCGACCCCGCCCGACCGGCCGTGGCCGCGCGCATCGACCGCGATCACCGGCCGCGACGCGGCGAGAGGGTCGATCAGCGGCTTCATCGCGTCGGCCGACATGAAGGCGCCGTGCAGGACGAGCAGCGGGGTTTTGCCCGAGGCAAGATCGCCATGCACTTGATAATGGATCGCCGCGCCGGCGACATCGACATGGCCGCTCTGGAGGGCGCTGGCAGGCTGGCCGGCGGCCGGCTGGCTCGCGCCGGGGGCTTCGGCCGCTGCGGGCTGGGGTATCGCGGCGATCACTGCCGCGCCCGCGACCATCGCGAAGGCCGAGGCCAGCATGGGGAGGGGAGAGGTTTTTGTCATCGAACCATCCTCTTCTGTTGTAAGACGGTGTCTGGGCGAGTTTGCCTTTGAACCGGGCGATCAGGCCGATCGCGGCGCGACCAGCAAGCGGAGTGCGGGCGAACGTAGCCAGAGGCCCGCCCAAAGCATCACGCCGAGATAGACGCCGAACAAAGTATGGCTGAACAGCGGGCTGCCGATGCGCAGGTGGGTCGCGATCGCGCCGCCGAGATAGCCGGTGATCAGGATCGCGCCGATGAAGGCCGTGCGCGGCCAGATATGGAGCAGGGTCGGGATCAGCAGCAGTAGGCCGAGCATGTACATCGTGCCGACTTCGAGCGGCCATCCGAGGCCGGGCGGGCTGTATTTGATCGCCACCTCGGGCGACACCAGCTTGAGCCCGGCATCGAAGAGGAGGAAGAGGATCACGAGGCCGCTCAGGACGCGGCCGACGATCAACTGGCCCTTGCCGGGGCCATTTCCGGGGGTCGTATCGGTCATCCTCTTCCTCCTCCCTATGCGCTTGTTATGCCGCGGCTTCGGCCGGGGCGTCGGCCGGGATCGCGGTGGGGTCCATCCACATCACTTCCCAGATATGGCCGTCGGGGTCCTCGAAGCTGCGGCCATACATGAAGCCGAAATCCTGCGTCGGGGTCGGGTCGGCCTTGCCGCCCGCGCGGACCGCCTTGTCGACCTGCCCGTCCACTTCCTCGCGGCTGTCGGCCGAGACGCAGAGCAGCACCTGCGCCGTCGTGTGCGCGTCGGGGATCGTCTTGGTCGTGAAGTCGGCCCATTTGGCGTGGGTCAGCAGCATGACGTGGATCGACCCTTCGGCGACGACCATGCACGCGGCGGTCTCGTCGGTGAAGGCGGGGTTGTTCACCGCGCCGACCGCTTCATAGAAGGCCTTCGACCTGTCGAGGTCGGTGACCGGCAGGTTCACGAAAATCATCTGGGGCATCTCTTCTCTCCTTGGGGGGTGGTTGTCGAAGTCAGCGCGGGCGGCGCGCGGCCGCAATTACCTGTCGCATCATGCCGCGCCTCCGCGCCCGAACAGCATCCGGACATAACGCTTCAGGTGCGTGACGGTGCCGCGTGCGATCGCCGGGTCGTTCGTCGTTTTCGCCAGGACGAAGGCGCCCTGCAGCACCGACTGGACATGCTGGGCAAGGCCGATCGCGGTGACGTCCCGGGGTGCGCCATAAAGGTCGATCGTGGCCTGGATGTCGGGGGCGAGCGCCTCGCAATAGGCGTTGATGCTCGCCTCGCACGCGGCGCGGATGCGGTCGCTCGTCGCATAGGCTTCCTGCACCATCGTGCCGACGAAGCAGGTGTAGTCTTCCGTGGGCCCGTCGAGCATCGACAGGCGGAAATCGATATGGCCGAGCAGGCGGTCGAGCGGATCGTCGAGCTTCACGTGCGGCGGCATCTCGAACATCGGGCGCGCGCGCTCGGTCCAGCCCTCGGCCGCCGCGACCGCCAGCTCCTCCTTCGACGCGAAGTGATGGAAGAAGGCGCCCTTCGTCACCCCCGCCGCCGCGCAGATCTGGTCGACCGTGGTCGCCGAATAGCCCTGCTTGCGCACCGTCTGATGCGCCGCCGCGATCAGCTTCGCCCGCGCGCTGCCCCGCGGCGCGCGCTTGCCCGGGTCGCCGCCGCCCGCCGAGGGGACGCGGGCGGCGGCTGCGGGGATTGAGGGTGGCTGATTCGTCGTCATGCGAATCGACATACCGACTGGTTGGTATGTTGTCAAATCCGCAATCGTCCCCACGCTGCGCGGCACCTTCGTCACCTTCCGGAAAAAGACTCGACCTTCCCGCCGCTTCGCCTAAAGAGGACCTCGGAACAAAGGGGGCACATCGTGCTGTTCCGGGGGGAATATGGTCGCAATCGTCTCAACCACCGCCTATCTCGGCATCGAAGCGCGCGGGGTCGAGGTGCAGTGCCAGATTACGCCGGGCGTCCCGCGCTTCGTCGTTGTCGGCCTGCCCGACAAGGCGGTGGGCGAAAGCCGCGAGCGCGTCCGCGCCGCGATCGCCGCGATCGGCCTGTCGCTCCCGCCCAAGGTCATCACCGTCAACCTCTCGCCCGCCGACCTGCCCAAGGAAGGCTCGCACTACGACCTCCCCATCGCGCTCGCGCTGCTCGGCGCGATGGGCGTGATCGATGCCGAGACGCTCGCCTCTTACGTCGTCGTCGGCGAACTCGGCCTCGACGGACGCGTCGCGCCTTCGCCCGGCGTGCTGCTTGCGGCGATCCATGCAGGCAGCGTCGAGCGCGGGCTGATCTGCCCCGCGGCGCAGGGGCCCGAGGCGGCGTGGGCGGGCAATGTCGAGGTGATCGGCGCCCCCGATCTGCTGTCGCTGCTCAATCATTTCAGGGGCAATGCGCTGCTGTCGCCGCCGGTGCCGGGCGCGGTCGAAGACCCGGTTCGCGCCGCCGACCTGTCGCAGGTCAAGGGGCAGGAGACGGCGAAGCGCGCGCTCGAGATCGCGGCGGCGGGCGCGCATAATCTGATGATGTTGGGGCCGCCCGGCGCGGGCAAGTCGCTGATGGCGGCGTGCATGCCCGGCATCCTGCCCGACCTCACCCCCGCCGAGGCGCTCGAGGTGTCGATGATCGCATCGGTCGCGGGAACGCTCGAGGGCGGGCGCCTCGTCCGCGCGCGTCCATTCCGCGCGCCCCATCATTCGGCGTCGATGCCCGCGCTCGTCGGCGGCGGGCTGCGCGTGCGCCCGGGCGAGGTCAGCCTCGCGCATCTCGGCGTCCTCTTCCTCGACGAGCTTCCCGAATTCCAGCGCGGCGTGCTCGATTCGCTGCGCCAGCCGCTGGAGACGGGCGAAGTCAGCGTCGCGCGCGCCAACGCCCATGTCACTTTCCCGGCGCGCGTCCAGCTCGTCGCGGCGATGAACCCCTGCCGCTGCGGCCATCTCGGCGACCCGGCGCTTGCGTGCAGCCGCGCGCCGCGCTGCGCCGCCGACTATCAGGCGAAGCTGTCGGGGCCGCTGCTCGACCGCATCGACCTGCATGTCGAGGTGCAGGCGGTGAGCGCCGCCGACCTCGTCCTGCCGCCGCCCGCCGAAGGCAGCGCCGAAGTCGCGGCACGCGTCGCGGCGGCGCGCGCGATCCAGACCGAACGCTATGCCGGGCACAAGGCGCGCACCAATGCCGAGATCGACGGTGAACTGCTCGAAGCGGTCGCCACGCCCGATGAGGCCGGGCGGGGGCTGCTCGCGCAGGCGGCCGAGGCGATGCGGCTCTCGGCGCGCGGCTATACGCGAATCCTGCGCGTCGCGCGGACGATCGCCGACCTTGCGGGCGCCGAGACGGTCGGGCGCATCCATATCGCCGAGGCGCTGAGCTATCGGCGGCAGCCGCCGAGGAATTGATGGAGACGTTGCGTTTCCGCGCGGACGTCATCGAATGGCGCGGGCCGGCGCCCTTCCTTTTCGCCGTCGTTCCCGACGCGCATGTCGGCGCGATCCGTTACGCCGCGATGACGGCAAGCTATGGCTGGGGCGTGGTTCCCGTGGTGGCGATTATCGGCGACACCGAATTTGCGACCTCGCTGTTTCCGCGCGACGGAGGCTATCTGTTGCCGGTCAAACGCGCGGTGCAAAAGGCCGAAGGCGTCGGGCCCGGCGACCGGGTCGCGGTCGCCCTGCGGGTCGGCCGGCCCGCAGGGCGCTGAAGCGAATTTGCCCGATGGCAAAGATTTCACAATATATTGATGCGATACGGCGGCGATGACTGCGATGCGCGATCTTGCGGAAACCTGGCGCTGCCGGCTTTGGCTCGGCCTGTGCGCCATGCTTTTCGCCCTGATCGCGGCCCCGGCGCATGCGCGCGCGCTCGATGTCGGGCGTGACTTCTGCCACGCGGTGAGCGGCACGGCGCTGGGCGACGATGCCCTGGCCGGGCTTCGTTTTTCGTGTAGCGGAACGCCGACGGCTTATCAGGACCGGAGCCTCTGGCTTCGTACCTCGCTCGACGGCGAGGGTGCGTCCCGCGATCTGGCGCTGATGGTTCATAATTCGCGGTTCGACCGGCTCGCGGTGGGCTTTTCCTATGCCGACGGCGCGACGCGCTGGCAGCAGGTGCGCAGCGGAGATTTCGGGTCGCATTGGCGCGCCGGGGGACAGATATTGTTCGAGGCGCCCGGCCGCGGCGCGCCGCTCACGGCCGTGACGATGCGCTTCGACGGGCTGTCGGGGCATCAGTTCGTGCGCGCGAGAATCCTCCCGAAGGACGAGGCGGGGATGCAGTCGGCGGGCATGGCGGCAGCGGTCGGCGCCGCGCTGACCCTGCTGCTCGTCAGCTGTATCTACAGCCTGTCGCTCGCCGTCGCGGTGCGCCGCCAATATCTCGCCTGGCAGGCGGCGTGGGCGGCGACGATGCTGCTCTGGGGGGCGCTCTGGTCGCAGGCGCATCTGGCGCTCGTGCCGGCGATGGCGGGTGCGGTGACGGCGCAGGCCGGCACTTTCCTCGCCTGCCTCGCCATCGCGGTCGCGACCGCCAGCGCGGTCACCGCCGTCGAACACGGCATCGTGCCGAAGGGGCTGCGGACCGCCGCGCTGCTCCTTGGCGCCGGCGTCGGCGTTGCAGGCATCCCGCTGACCTTCATCCGCGGCGGCAGTCTTGCTGCGCTGGCCGATCTGCTTGGCCTCGCCATCATCGCCGATCTTGTCGCGGTCGTCGTCTATCTCGGCTGGGCGTGGCGGCGCGGCTCGATCGAGGCGCGCGATTTCCTCGGCGCCTGGGGGCTGCCCATGGCGGTGCTGGCCTTCATCCATATCGTCGATGTCGAGGACGGCTTGTGGGGCGGCGGGTCAAAGCTGGCCGTGCTCGTCGCCGCGACATGGCAGGCGCTATGGCTCGCGGCGGCGGCGACGCGGCGGCTCGCCCATCTGCGGATCGAGCGCGACCATGCCCGCGATGCGGAGGCGCAGGCGCAGCAACTGGCGCGGCGCGATCCGCTGACCGGCCTGCCCAACCGCCGCGGCTTCATCGACAGCGTGACGCCGCTGCTCGACCGCGCGCGCGCCGACAATCTGCCGGCGGCGCTGCTGCTCGTCGACATCGACCGCTTCAAGTCGATCAACGATATTTTCGGTCACGAGGCGGGCGACGCGGTCCTGTGCGGGATCGGCCGCCGGATCGAGCGGTGGGAAGGGCCGATGTGTACCGTCGCGCGGCTGGGCGGCGAAGAGTTCGGCCTGCTGACGATCGGGATGGAGGGCATCATCCTTGCCCGCTTCGCCGAAAGCATCCGCCGCGGGATCGCGGCCTGCGATCATAGCGAGGTCGTGGGCGAGCGGCCGGTGACCGCGAGCGTCGGAGTCGCCGAGGTGCGGCCGGCGTGCGATTTCAAGCAGCTCTACCGGCTCGCCGACGAAGCCCTTTACGACGCCAAGCGCGGCGGCCGCAACAGGGTCGCTGTCCAGCGCCACCAGAAGGACGCCGGCCGCGCATCCGGCCGCGAGATCGCCGCGTCGAAATGATCGAGGCCGCGCCGGTGCGCGGCTCTGCTCAGAGCGCCGCCGACTTGTTTTCGACGACTTCGAGCGGCGGTGGCGCCTTGGCCGCCGCGGCGCCGTGGCGGCGATGCGACAGCTTGCCGTCGACCTTGCCGCCATTCTCGATCGTGATGGTCTCATAGACCACGTCGCCGGTGATCCGCGCGGTCGCATGGACGATCAGCGTCTTGGCCTCGATCGATCCGTCGAGCAGGCCCGCGATCTTCGCGGTCTCGGCGGTCACCGCGCCCTTGATCTCGCTCGCCTCGCCCTGGACGAGATTGGCGCATTTGAGGTCGCCCTCGATCTTGCCGTCGACGTGCAGATCGACGCTGGCGGCGACATTGCCGGTGACGACGACGTCCGATCCGAGGATCGAAAAGGTCGTATGGCGCGCGCCCGTCGCCATCTTAGCGGGCACCGTGGGCGGCGGCGACGGAACCGACTCGCTGGCGGGCGTCGGCTTTGACTTCGAGAACATCGGCTTTTGCCTCCAGGAATCTGCGGGGGTTGACCGCCTGGCCGTTCAGGCGGACTTCGAAATGCAGGTGGCTTCCGGTCGAACGGCCGGTCGAGCCCATTTTGGCGATCTGCTGGCCGGCGGCGACCCGCGTGCCGACCTTGGTCGTGAAGCCCGACAAGTGGGCATAGCGCGTCAGGATACCCTGGCCGTGATCGACCTCGACGACATTGCCATAGCCCGACTTGCGGCCGACGAAGCTGACGCGGCCCGGCGCGGCGGCGAGGATCGGAGTGCCGATCGGGCCGCGGAAGTCGAGGCCCGCGTGCATCGCGCCCGCGCCGGTGAAGGGGTCGCTGCGATAACCGAAGCCCGACGACATCATCATCACATTGGCGGGATTGCCCGACGGCACCGCGACGAGCGTGCGTTCGAGCACCTCCATGCGGAACAGCGCGCTGTCGAGCGCGGCAAAGCTGGCGCCGAGCGCCTTGGCTTTGCCCATCTGGCCGCGATAGGGGATGAAGGGACCGCCGCGTCCGGCCGCGGCGTTACGGACGAGCTTGTCGGGGTTGAGGCCGAGCGCCGCCACGGCGGTTTCGGCCTTTGCCGCGCGGCCCTTGACCGCGGCGAGCAGGCGGGCAGCGAAGGCTTCCTGCCGCGCAGCGAGCCGCGCGAGACTCTGCGCTTCGGGCGGCAGGTCCGGATCGATGGCGCTGGTCTTGACGGATTCGGCGGGAACGGCCGGCTGCTGCGCCGCCGGTTCGGCGGGCATCGCGGCGGGATCGATGCCAAAATGGGTTTCGGCGACGCTTTCGAGCAGCGCCTGGCGCTCTTCGAGATCGGCGGCGGTTTCGGCGACGCGGTCGCGATATTTGGCGATGCGTGCTTCCGACGCGGCGGCGGCGGCTTGCTGCTGCGCGACCGCGGCGCGTTCGTCGGCGGTCAGCAACTGGTTGATCAGCACGGTGAGCGTCGCGCCCGCCCAGGCGAGCAGCACGACGCCGGCGATCAGCGCGACGCGTTTCTGCCAGACCGCGCTGACACGCAGGAATCGGACGTGGCCGTGCGTGCGAACGAAGATTTCATGGTCCTGAAACAGCGCGGAGACGCGCTGGCGCAAATCGCGCAGACCCGTTGTTTTCGACGACAAGTGGCGACCCCATCTTGTTTGTTTTGTGGAGCCCTCCGCCCCGATTGATGCGCGCCTTATCAGGCCGATCGGGCGCAGGCGAATCTTTGCGCGCCGAGTCGGGTTGAATCGAAACCCTCGCGCGGTGAACGGTGTCAACTTGCGCAAATGCTGCCATTTTGGCGGGATTCCGCGGGCGAATCGGTCTTTTATATTGACGGCTTGCTTACCAATTTTGGCTAGGGCTAAGCGGGTGAATATCATGGCCGAATCCGCTTCTTCCGCACCGTCCGAATCGGCGCGCGACGCATCCGCGCCGGCCGGCGTGCGCCCGCGTTCGGCGGTCAGCACGGGGGTCGGGATCGTCGGGCTTGCGGGGCTGGTGAGCTATTTGCTCATCGCGCGCTTCGCCCCCGAAATCGCCGCTTTTATCGGCATCGACTGGGGATCGCGCGGGCCGATGAGCGGCCCGAATTCGGCGATCGCGAGCGTGCTCGCCTGCGGCGTGCCGATGGTGCTGTGGTCGGTGTTCGTCGACAAGGTGCATCGCAATCCGTCGACCGGGATCGACTGGGCGCAGCGCCGACCGTGGCGCGAAACGCTCGACATCAGCCTGACCAAGCTCGCCGGCCTGTGGGCGACATGGGGGCTGATCGCGCTGATCTATGCGACGATGCGCTATTACTGGCAGGGCAATTACGCTTTTTCGATGAAGCTGCTCGAGACCGCCGCGCCGTGGCTGCTGCTCGTCTCGGTCCCCTATATGTTGTGGCTCGATCGGCGGATGGTCGAACCGCGCGACGGCTGCTGGCAGTTCGGGCGCTGGCTGATCGCAGGCCATAAGCTGGGAGGGGGCCAGCCGGTCGATGGCCGCGCGATCGGGCATCATCTGCGCGCCTGGGCGGTGAAAGGCTTCTTCACCGCCTTCATGCTGTCGATCGTACCGGGCAATTTTTCGGCGCTGGTCACCGTGCCGATAAGCGAGGTCACCGCCAACCCCTATCTGGCCGGGCTGTGGGCGATCAATCTCCTCTATCTGGTCGATGTCCACATCGCGACGGTCGGCTATATATTGACGCTGAAGCCGCTCGACGCGCATATCCGCACCGCCAACCCCTATGGCATGGCGTGGGTCGCGGCACTCGTCTGCTATCCGCCCTTCATCCTGATGAGCGGCGGTCCGCTCGATTATCAGGTCCATGGTTCCGACTGGGGCTATTGGCTCGCGGGGCACGAGGGGCTGCTGATCGTCTGGGGCATCGCGCTGGTGCTGCTCACCGCGGTCTATAGCTGGGCGACGATGGCGTTCGGCATCCGCTTTTCGAACCTGACGCACCGCGGCATCATCACTCACGGCCCCTATGCCTTCACGCGGCACCCCGCCTATATTTCGAAGAATATGACATG
Organism: uncultured Sphingopyxis sp.; assembly: GCF_900078365.1. Lineage (NCBI taxonomy): Bacteria > Pseudomonadati > Pseudomonadota > Alphaproteobacteria > Sphingomonadales > Sphingopyxidaceae > Sphingopyxis > uncultured Sphingopyxis sp. Next base: position 3,394,627 of record NZ_LT598653.1, on the reverse strand, counting down.
GTGGATCGGTTCCTTGCCGTTTCTCGTGACCGCGGGCGGCTGGATCGAGGGCGCGCGCAATGTCGCCCTGCTCGGCCTCGTCAGCGGCATCTATTACTGGCGCGCCAAGACCGAGGAGAAGCATCTTCTCGCCGATCCCGCCTATGTCGCCTATTGGAATTGGGCGCAGGCCCATGCGCTGGTGCCGCGCCTGTTTGCCCGGGTGACTGGCCGCCCGCGCCCGCTGATCCGGCTCGAACCCGACGCGCGAGTGGGTCCGGTCGCCTAGCTTTCGCTCACGCTAGTTGCTGACGCCGTGGCTTGCAGCGGCCTCGGCTGCGCGCCGCGCTTGCAATTCGGCATGCGCCCGATTGATTACGCGCCACGCCTTTTCGCAGCGTTGCTTATCGGAAGGCCGATCGCTGGCGCAAAGCTGATTGAGCCGCGCAAGGACGGCCTTGGGGCTATTGTCGCGAAGCGTAGGAAAGGCCCGGGCATATTCGCCGGCGCTGTTGGAGCCGATGGTGGCGGCCGAATTGAGACCGATGCCTTGCGCCGCCGCTGCGGTGGAAAACAGGGCGATCGCGGTCAGGCTGGCGGTCAAACGGATCATCATCGACTCCCGCATCTTGGGGTTGCATGTCGATGATAACATGGAAAGATCGCGATGCGAAGCCCGGCCCGCGCGGTGCTGGAACCGCGCGGGCCGGATGATCATCAGAACTTCACGCCTGCCTCGACGCCCCAGATGCGGGGTTCGTTGACGTAGCTGGTCAGATTGTTGAAATCGATGCCCCCGGTCGGCGATTCATCATTGGTGATGTTGCGCACGAAGCCCGCGATGTCGAAGCGATCGGTCTTGTAGCCGACGCGCAGCCCGCCCTCGACCATCTTGTCGTCCGAAAATTCGACCGAGCGATAGAGGAAGAACTGGACCTTCGAGCGGTAATACCAGTCGGTGAAGGCATAGATCGCCCCGTCGCCGACGGGGATTTCATAGCCCGCGGTCGCATTGAGCGTCCATTTCGGCGACTGCGGCAACTGGTTGCCGTCGATCGAGAAGATGCCGGGGCTGCCCGGGCGCTGCGGGTCGAGGATGGTGCAGGGCGTCGCCGAGCCGCAGCCTGCGACGAAGGCGTTGGCGTCGTCGATCTCGGCGACATTCCACGCGCCGCCGACGCTGAAGGTCAGCCCGCGCGCTGGCGCCGCCTGCAGTTCGGCCTCGATGCCATGGCCCTTGGCGTCGACGTTGAGCAGGCTCGCGACGTTCGCGGTGCCACCGACCGCGGTGAGCTGCAGATCCTTGGTGTCGAAATAATAGCCGGTCAGGTTGAAGCGGACGCGGTCGTTCAGGAAAGCGGTCTTGATCCCCGCTTCATACGACATCGTCTCTTCCTGATCGGCGGTCGAGATCGTCCGCGCGAAGGTCAGGCGGCCCTGCACCGACGGCGCGCGATAGCCGCGCGCGACGCGGGCGTAGAGGGTGAGCGCATCCGACGCCTCATAGCTCGCGCTGGCGTCCCAGGTCAGCAGCTTGCCCTTGACGCGGGCCGCCTGCGGCGGGACCGGCGTGTTCGGGTTGACGACGAAGTCGGGGCGCGTCTCGACCGGACGCGACGCGACGAAATCGCGCCTGTCGTGGTTGTAGCGCGCGCCGGCCTGCAGCTTGAAGCCATTGTCGAATTCATAATTGACCGAGCCGAAGATGCCGTAGGCTTCGCTATCCTGGCGCTGCACCGCGATCGCCGACGGCGTCGCATCGGTCGGGCCGCCGAACTCGAAGCTCGAAATGTCGAGCTTTTCGTCGAAATAGAAGGCGCCGAACTGATAGCCGAGCCCGCCGCTGTTGTTCGACGCGATGCGGATTTCCTGCGTGAACTGGTCGAGGCTCGGCACATTGTCCTGGCTCTGCGCCTGGAAGGGGATCAGGCCCGGACCCGATTCGGGCAGGAAGACGGCGCCGAAGCCGCCGTCGATGTCGCCGCGGCTGCGGAAATTGCCGTTCCAGTAGGAGGTGATCGAATAAGCGGTCACCGGCCCGAAATCATATTCGAGGTTCAGCGCGGCGTTATAGGTGTTGAGCTTCTGGAAGTTGATCCCGTCCTGCCACACCTTGTCGCGCTCGAACTCGGTGCCCGCGCCGCCGAGGCCGACGAGTTTGTTGCTGCCGGGCAGCTGCGTGTTGGCGCGGAAGATGATCGCCGAGCCGTCATAGACGCGGACCTGTCCGGTCACGCGGCCGGTGAAGGGGCCGTTTTCATATTGGAGCTGGAGGCGCGCGGCGATGTCGTCATAGCCGCCGAGATCGTCCTTCTTCGTCGTCGCGATATTATCGACCCAATCGTCGCGGTGCTGATAGAGGCCCGAGAGGCGGACCGAAAAGCCGCTGTCGTCGGCGGCGCCCGCCGCGACCTCGACCTGGCTGGTGCCATAGCGGCCATAGCTGACGCGGGCATAGCCGCCGGTCTTGCCGGGCTTGACGGTGTCGAACTTGACGATGCCCGCCGGCGTGTTGCGGCCGAACAGGGTGCCCTGCGGCCCGCGCAGCACTTCGACGCGGTCGAGGTCGAAGATCGGGAAGCCCTTGAGGATCGGGTTTTCGAGCACGACATCGTCATAGACGAGGCTGACCGGCTGCGACGCGTTGAGGTCGAAATCGGTGTTGCCGAGGCCGCGGATATAGAAGCGCGGGAAGGTGCGCCCGAACGAGCTTTCGATGTTGAGGCTGGGGACGCGGCCCGCGAGCACGCGGACGTCGGCGCCGGTCGAGGTGATCGCGCCGAGCGTGTCGCCCGACAGCACCGAGACGGCTACGGGCACGTCCTGCAGGCTTTCCTCGCGGCGCTGCGCGGTGACGACGATATCACCGAGGCCGCTGTCTTCGGCCACGGGATCGGCGGGCGCGTCCTGCGCGGCGGCGGGGGCGGCCCAGACCGCGGCGGCGAGGGCAAGGCTTATAGCGGTAGCGGAAGGAAAGTGGCGCATGGGCGAGCTTCCTGAAACTTAAGTTGACGATGGGAGAGCGGAAAACCAAGGCTCTTTGGCTCTCCGCACGCGCGCGATCAATCACGGAAATGCGCGGCGCTGACGTTCGTGTCGGGAGTGTTGCGAAATTGCTGCACTCCGGCGAGGGTGTCGCGCAGCCCTTGGTAGGGAAGCTTCACCGCACCCGCCATTTTCGTCATCCCGGCGAAGGCCGGGATCTCGCCGGTGCGGAAAGATGATAGGGCGAGGTCCCGGCCTTCGCCGGGATGACGATCAGGAGGGGGTTTCGGTCCACGCCGAGCGGACCGGACATCGCATTCGATGGGCAGACGCTGGCGCCGCCGTTGACACCCCGCGACCCCGATCCTATATTGCGCCCATACCCCCTCGTCCGAGATAGGGCCTGACTTTGCGCAACGGGTTGTACGGATAGGGCGGCGGGGATTTCGAGATGCGTTGGAAAGCTGCGGTAAACCGGCAACGGTTCGTCGCGGCCTTTTTGCGTCTCTCCTGCGCTTGCGAGCTATTTTCTTAAGGCGAGACAATCACTTATGGCGACCAAGGCGAAGTCGGTGGGCAAGGCCCTCGAAGCAACCGCAAGCAAGCGAATCCGCAAGCTGTTCGGCAACATCCACGAAGCGGTGGAGATGCCCAACCTCATCGAGGTGCAGCGCGAATCCTATGAGCAGTTCCTGCGCTCGGATCCCTCGATCGGCTATGTTTCGGGCCTCGAAAAGACGCTGCGCAGCGTTTTCCCGATCCGCGACTTCGCCGGCACCGCCGAGCTCGACTTCGTCCACTACGAACTCGAAGAGCCGAAGTATGACGTCGAGGAATGCCGTCAGCGCGGCATCACCTATGCGGCGCCGATGAAGGTCACGCTGCGCCTGATCGTCTTCGAGGTCGACAGCGAAACCGACACCCGTTCGGTGCTCGATATCAAGGAGCAGGACGTCTACATGGGCGACATGCCGCTCATGACCGAGAACGGCACCTTCTTCGTCAACGGCACCGAGCGCGTCATCGTGTCGCAGATGCACCGTTCGCCGGGTGTGCTCTTCGACCACGATCGCGGCAAGACCCACTCGTCGGGCAAGTTCCTGTTCGCCGCGCGCGTGATCCCCTATCGCGGTTCGTGGCTCGACTTCGAATTCGACGCCAAGGACATCGTCAACGTCCGCATCGACCGCAAGCGCAAGCTGCCGGTTACCAGCCTTCTCTATGCGCTGGGCATGTCGGGCGAGGAAATCCTCAACCATTTCTATGACCGCCTCGTCTTCGAGCGCGCCGAAAACGGCTGGAAGGTTCCCTTCGTCGTCGAAAACTGGCGCGGTTCGAAGCCCGCTTTCGACGTCGTGGACGCCAAGACCGGCGAAGTCGTCTTCGCCGCCGGCCACAAGATCAGCCCGCGCCTTGCCAACAAGGCGGCGAAGGACGGTCTCGACACGCTGCTGATCCCGACCGAGGAAATCTTCGGCCGCTACTCGGCCTATGACCTGATCAACGAAGCGACCGGCGAGATCTATATCGAAGCCGGCGACGAAGTGTCGGCCGACAATCTCGAGAAGCTCGACGCCGCGGGCATCGACAAGCTCGTGCTGCTCGACATCGACCACAACAACACCGGTCCGTGGATCCGCAACACGCTGAAGGCCGACAAGGCCGAGGACCGCGACCAGGCGCTGAGCGACATCTACCGCGTCATGCGCCCCGGCGAACCGCCGACGCGCGAAACCGCCGAAGCTTTGTTCGGCGGCCTGTTCTTCGACGCGGAGCGTTACGACCTGTCGGCCGTGGGCCGCGTGAAATTGAACATGCGCCTCGGCCTCGACGCCGAGGATACGGTGACGACGCTGCGCAGCGAGGACATCCTCGCCGTGGTCAAGGAGCTGGTGAACCTGAAGGACGGCAAGGGCGAGATCGACGACATCGACAATCTCGGCAACCGCCGCGTGCGTTCGGTCGGCGAGCTGCTCGAAAACCAGTATCGCGTCGGCCTGCTGCGCATGGAACGCGCGGTGAAGGAGCGCATGAGCTCGGTCGACGTGTCGACCGTGATGCCGAACGACCTGATCAACTCCAAGCCGATCTCGGCTGCCATCAAGGAGTTCTTCGGTTCGAGCCAGCTGTCGCAGTTCATGGACCAGACCAACCCGCTGTCCGAAGTCACCCACAAGCGCCGCGTCTCGGCGCTCGGGCCGGGCGGTCTGACCCGCGAACGCGCGGGCTTCGAGGTCCGCGACGTTCACCCGACCCACTATGGCCGCATCTGCCCGATCGAAACGCCCGAAGGCCCGAACATCGGTCTGATCAACAGCCTCGCGACCTTTGCGCGCGTCAACAAATATGGCTTCATCGAAACGCCATACCGCCGCATCGTCGATGGCAAGGTCACCAATGAAGTCGTCTATCTCTCGGCGATGGAAGAGTCGAAGCACACGGTTGCGCAGGCGAACGCCGACCTCAACCCTGATGGCAGCTTCATCGACGAGCTGATCTCGGCGCGCGAAGCCGGCGAATTCCTGATGGCCCCGCGCGACCAGATCACCTTGATGGACGTGTCGCCGAAGCAGCTCGTTTCGGTCGCGGCCTCGCTGATCCCGTTCCTCGAAAACGATGACGCCAACCGCGCGCTCATGGGTTCGAACATGCAGCGTCAGGCTGTGCCGCTGCTCCGTGCAGAGGCTCCGGTCGTCGGCACCGGCATGGAAGAGACCGTCGCGCGCGATTCGGGCGCTGCGATCGCCGCGCGCCGCGGCGGCGTGATCGACCAGGTCGATGCGACGCGTATCGTCATCCGCGCGACCGACATGGTCGAACCCGGCAAGTCGGGCGTCGACATCTATCGTCTGCAGAAGTTCCAGCGGTCGAACCAGAACACCTGCATCAACCAGCGTCCGCTGGTGAAGGTGGGCGACGTGGTCAAGAGCGGCGACATCATCGCCGACGGTCCGTCGACCGAGCTTGGCGAACTGGCGCTCGGCAAGAATGTGCTCGTCGCGTTCATGCCGTGGAACGGCTACAACTATGAGGACTCGATCCTCATTTCCGAACGCATCGTGAAGGATGACGTCTTCACCTCGATCCACATCGAGGAATTCGAAGTCACCGCGCGCGACACGCGCCTTGGCCCCGAAGACATCACGCGCGACATTCCGAACGTCGGCGAGGAAGCCCTGCGCAACCTCGACGAGGCGGGCATCGTCTATATCGGCGCCGAAGTCGGCCCCGGCGACATTCTCGCCGGCAAGATCACCCCCAAGGGTGAATCGCCGATGACGCCGGAAGAAAAGCTGCTGCGCGCGATCTTCGGCGAAAAGGCGAGCGACGTGCGCGACACCTCGCTTCGCCTGCCGCCGGGCGTGTCGGGCACGGTCGTCGAAGTCCGCGTCTTCAACCGTCACGGCATCGACAAGGACGAACGTGCGATCGCGATCGAACGCGAGGAAATCGAGCGGCTGAAGCAGGACGCCGACGACGAGCGCGCGATCCTCAACCGCGCGACCTTCTCGAGCCTCAAGGACCTGCTGATCGGTCAGACGACCAGCGCGGTGCCGAAGGGCCTCAAGAAGGGCGACACCGTCACCGAGGAGATGCTGGTCGAACTCGACCGCGCCGACTGGTGGAAGCTCGCGGTGGTCGAGGACAATGCCCAGACGGCATTGGAAGCGATCAAGGCGCAGTATGACGACGCGATCAAGCGGATCAACGCGAAATATGAAGATCGCGTCGAGAAGCTGCAGCGCGGCGACGAACTCGCTCCCGGCGTGCTCAAGATGGTCAAGGTCTTCGTCGCGGTGAAGCGCAAGCTGCAGCCGGGCGACAAGATGGCCGGCCGTCACGGCAACAAGGGCGTCATCAGCCGCATCCTGCCGAACGAGGACATGCCGTTCCTCGAAGACGGGACGCATGTCGACATCGTGCTCAACCCGCTGGGCGTGCCGTCGCGCATGAACGTCGGGCAGATCCTCGAAACCCACCTCGGCTGGGCTTCGCGTGGGTTGGGCCGGCAGGTGACGCAGGCGCTCGACGAATGGCGCGACGCCAATCCCGACGCGGTCGGCGGGCAGATGCCCGAAGCCGTGCGCGATGCGCTCGAGCATGTCTATGGCGCCGAATATCTCGAGGACATCAAGTCGCGCGATGCCGACAGCATCGTCGAACTGGCCGACAACCTGCGCGTTGGCGTGCCGTTCGCGACCCCGGTGTTCGACGGCGCCAAGGAAGCCGACGTGTCGAACATGCTGACCCTCGCGGGGCTGCACGAATCGGGACAGTCGGACCTGTACGACGGCCGCACCGGCGACAAGTTCGACCGCAAGGTGACCGTGGGCTACATCTATATGCTGAAGCTCCACCACCTCGTCGACGACAAGATCCACGCGCGCTCGATCGGCCCCTACAGCCTCGTCACCCAGCAGCCGCTGGGCGGCAAGGCGCAGTTCGGCGGCCAGCGCTTCGGTGAAATGGAAGTGTGGGCTCTGCAAGCTTATGGCGCGGCGTACACGCTGCAGGAAATGCTGACGGTGAAGTCCGACGACATCACCGGCCGCACCAAGGTTTACGAAGCGATCGTCAAGGGCGACGACACCTTCGAGGCCGGCATTCCCGAAAGCTTCAACGTGCTCGTCAAGGAAATGCGCTCGCTGGGCCTCAACGTCGAGCTTTCGTCCTATGCGGACGAAGACGATGACGAAGGTCCCGAAGCCCTTCCCGAAGCCGCCGAATAAGATAGCTCCCTCTCCCCTTCAGGGGAGAGGGCTGGGGAGAGGGGCAGTCGCCGCGCTGTTCCGCAACCCCGCCCCCTCTCCCAACCCTCTCCCCTGAAGGGGAGAGGGCTAACGAGGAACCAGATTATGAACCAGCTTACCAACTTCATGAACCCGGTCGCGAAGCCCGAAACCTTCGACATGATCAAGATCGGCATCGCGAGCCCCGAGCGTATCCGCTCGTGGTCGTTCGGCGAGATCAAGAAGCCCGAGACGATCAACTACCGCACGTTCAAGCCCGAGCGTGACGGCCTGTTCTGCGCGCGCATCTTTGGCCCGATCAAGGATTATGAATGCCTGTGCGGCAAGTATAAGCGCATGAAATACAAGGGCATCGTCTGCGAGAAGTGCGGTGTCGAAGTCACGGTGACCAAGGTCCGCCGCGAGCGCATGGGCCATATCGAGCTCGCCGCGCCGGTCGCGCACATCTGGTTCCTGAAGTCGCTGCCGTCGCGCATCGGCCTGCTGCTCGACATGCAATTGAAGCAGCTCGAGCGCGTGCTGTATTTCGAAGCCTATATCGTCCTTGAGCCCGGCCTGACGCCGCTCGAGAAGTTCCAGCTTCTGACCGAAGACGAACTGCTCGACGCGCAGGACGAATATGGCGAAGACGCCTTCTCGGCCGGCATCGGCGCCGAGGCGATCCGCGTGCTCCTCGAGAATCTCGATCTCGAACAGGAACGCGTCGACCTGATGGAAGAGCTTGCGACGACCAAGTCGGAGCTCAAGCCCAAGAAGATCATCAAGCGCCTCAAGGTCGTGGAATCGTTCATCGAATCGGGCAACCGTCCCGAATGGATGATCCTCGAAGTCGTCCCCGTGATCCCGCCCGAGCTGCGCCCGCTGGTGCCGCTCGACGGCGGCCGCTTCGCGACGTCGGATCTGAACGACCTCTATCGCCGCGTGATCAACCGCAACAACCGCCTGAAGCGCCTGATGGAGCTGCGCGCGCCGGACATCATCGTCCGCAACGAAAAGCGCATGCTGCAGGAAGCCGTCGACGCGCTGTTCGACAACGGCCGCCGCGGCCGCACGATCACCGGTGCGAATAAGCGTCCGCTTAAGTCGCTCTCCGACATGCTCAAGGGCAAGCAGGGCCGCTTCCGTCAGAACCTGCTCGGCAAGCGCGTCGACTATTCGGGCCGTTCGGTCATCGTGACCGGCCCCGAACTCAAGCTGCACCAGTGCGGCCTGCCGAAGAAGATGGCGCTCGAACTGTTCAAGCCCTTCATCTACGCGCGCCTCGACGCCAAAGGTCTGTCGATGACCCTCAAACAGGCGAAGAAGTGGGTCGAAAAGGAACGCAAGGAAGTCTGGGACATCCTCGACGAAGTCATTCGCGAGCACCCGGTCCTCCTGAACCGCGCCCCGACGCTCCACCGCCTCGGCATCCAGGCGTTCGAGCCGGTGCTGATCGAAGGCAAGGCGATCCAGCTGCACCCGCTGGTCTGCGCTGCGTTCAACGCCGACTTCGACGGCGACCAGATGGCGGTCCACGTGCCGCTGAGCCTCGAAGCGCAGCTCGAAGCGCGCGTGCTGATGATGTCGACCAACAACATCCTCAGCCCCGCGAACGGCAAGCCGATCATCGTGCCGTCGCAGGACATGGTTCTCGGTCTCTATTATCTCTCGCTCGAACGCGAAGGCGAACCGGGCGAGGGCATGCTGCTCGCCGACATGGCCGAAGTGCATCAGGCGCTCTATACCGGCGCCGTCACGCTGCACACCAAGGTCATCAGCCGCGTCCCGCAGACCGACGAGCAGGGCAACGAATATCTCAAGCGGTTCGAGACCACTCCGGGCCGCATGCTGATCGGCGAATGCCTGCCGAAGTCGCACACCGTGCCCTTCGACGTCGTCAACCGCCTTCTGACCAAGAAGGAAATCGGCGACGTGATCGACCAGGTCTATCGCCACACCGGCCAGAAGGAGACGGTGCTGTTCGCCGACGCCATCATGGCGCTGGGCTTCCGCAACGCGTTCAAGGCGGGCATCTCGTTCGGCAAGGATGACATGATCATCCCGGCGTCGAAGGAAGCCATGGTCGACGAAACCCGCGCGCTCGTGAAGGATTTCGAGCAGCAGTATCAGGACGGCCTGATCACGCAGCAGGAAAAATACAATAAGGCGATCGATGCGTGGTCGCAGTGCGGCGACAAGGTCGCGAACGCGATGATGGAAGAAATCCGCGCGACGCCGAAGCTCGACGACGGCCGTCTCGCTCCGATCAACTCCATCTATATGATGGCGCATTCGGGTGCGCGTGGTTCGCAGGCCCAGATGAAGCAGCTCGCGGGCATGCGCGGCCTGATGGCCAAGCCTGACGGCTCCATCATCGAGACGCCAAGTACTGCAGAACGTTCAGACCTTCGCGGAAGTTCGCGGTCCAGAGCCGCTAGCTGACCGGCATGCGCGGCCTGATGGCGAAGCCGTCGGGCGAGATCATCGAAACGCCGATCATCTCGAACTTCAAGGAAGGCCTGACCGTCCTCGAGTATTTCAACTCGACGCACGGTGCGCGCAAGGGTCTGGCCGATACGGCGCTCAAGACGGCGAACTCGGGTTATCTGACCCGCCGTCTGGTCGACGTGTCGCAGGACTGCGTCGTGATCGAGGAAGATTGCGGCACGACCCGCGGCATGGAAATGCGCGCGATCGTGCAGGGCGGTTCGACGATCGCCTCGCTCGGCGAACGCATCCTCGGCCGCACGACGCTCGAGGACGTCGTCGACAAGGATGGCAATGTCATCGCGCCGGTGGGCACTTTGCTCGACGAAGCGACGACGCAGCGGATCGAGGACGCCGAAGTCCAGTCGGTCAAGATCCGTTCGCCGCTGGTCTGCGAAGCGACGCTCGGTGTCTGCGGCAAATGCTATGGCCGCGACCTCGCGCGCGGCACGCCGGTCAACATCGGTGAGGCTGTCGGCGTCATCGCCGCCCAGTCGATCGGCGAGCCCGGCACGCAGCTGACCATGCGGACCTTCCACATCGGCGGCGCGGCGCAGGTCAACGAACAGTCGAACGCCGAAGCGATCTCGGACGGCACGATCGAATATCGCGACATGGCGACGATCGTCGACCAGCGCGGCCGCCGTCTGGCGCTGTCGCGTTCGGGCGAAATCGCGATCATCGACAGCGAAGGCCGCGAGCGCGCGACCCACAAGCTGCCCTATGGTGCGCAGATCATGCACAAGGACGGCGAGAAGGTGAAGAAGGGCGACCGGATTGCCGAATGGGATCCGTTCACCATGCCGCTGATCACCGAAAAGCAGGGCGTCGTGAAGTATCAGGATCTGGCCGACGGCAAGACGCTGGTCGAACAGGTCGACGAAGCGACGGGCATCGCCCAGCGCGTCGTGATCGAATATCGCTCGGCGGGCCGCGCCAAGAAGGAAGACCTCCAGCCGCGCCTGACCTTGCTCGACGACCAGTCGGGCGAAGCCGCGCGCTACCTGCTCGCGGTCGGCACGATGCTGTCGGTCGAGGACGGTCAGGAAGTGCAGGCGGGCGACGTTCTGGCGCGTGTCAGCCGCGAAGCGTCGAAGACGCGCGACATCACCGGCGGTCTGCCGCGTGTTGCCGAGCTGTTCGAAGCGCGCATTCCGAAGGACAACAGCGTTATCGCGAAGATCAGCGGCCGCATTGAATTCGTCAAGGATTACAAGGCGAAGCGCAAGATCGCGATCGTTCCGGAAGAAGGCGATCCGATCGAGTATCTGATCCCCAAGTCGAAGGTTTTGGAAGTGCAGGAAGGCGACCAGGTCAAGCGCGGCGACGCGCTGATTTCGGGTTCGCCGAACCCGCACGACATCCTCGATGTCATGGGCGTCGAGGCGCTGGCCGAATATCTCGTCGCGGAAATCCAGGAAGTCTATCGACTGCAGGGCGTGAAGATCAACGACAAGCACATCGAGGTGATCGTTCGCCAGATGCTGCAAAAGGTCGAGATCACGTCGGGCGGCGACACCACGTTGCTGCCGGGCGAACAGCTCGATTATCTGGAGATGATGGAATATAACGCCAAACTGCCGAAGAACGGCGTGCCCGCGGAAGGCCGTCCGGTCCTCCTCGGCATCACCAAGGCGTCGCTGCAGACCCGCAGCTTCGTTTCGGCGGCATCCTTCCAGGAGACGACCCGCGTCCTCACCGAAGCGTCGGTGCAGGGCAAGATCGACTCGCTGCAGGGCCTCAAGGAAAATGTCATCGTCGGTCGCCTCATCCCGGCGGGTACCGGCGCTGCCATGAACCGCGTCCGCGTCACCGCCTCGTCGAAGGATGCCGCGCTGCGCGCCGCGATGCGCGCCGCGAATCAGGAGCATCTGATCGCGCCGGCGACCGCGGCCGAAGAGCATGAAGCCGAACTGGCGCAGGGCCCCGAAGCGGCTCTCGGCGACGATCCGCTCGGCAAGGTGCAGGGCGAGGACTTCACGTCGGACGATGTGATGGTCGAAGAGCGTCCCGAAGGCGAAGGCGAGGAATAAGCTTCCTCGGCGCCTTGGCCGACAGAAATGAGCCCCGCCGGAGCGATCTGGCGGGGCTTTTTCTTTGGCGCGGCTTTGGGGTGGGGAGCGGCCGCACCCAATATTCGTCATTCCCGCGAAAGCGGGAACCCAGTGTGGGATCAGCCTACGCACGCTCTGGGTCCCCGCTTTTGCGGGGATGACGATGTAAGAGGCTGCAATCGGTCGGTTTCAGCCCCTCGTCATCCCGGGCTTGACCCGGGATCCCGCTTTTGGGGGCATCGACCGGTCTTCGGCATCAAGCGGGACCCCGGATCAAGTCCGGGGTGACGAATAAAGTGACGGCAGCTATAGGTCGATACCGGCCACCAGCGCCCCATTGCCGATTGCCTGTCCACGCCCCCCGCTCTAGACCTCGGCAAAGGCTTTCGAACGGAGGACAGCGGGTGAGCGACGGCAGCACGGTGAGCGAAATCTATATCGGGCTTGGCGGCGGCGGGGCGGCCGACGGGCCGCGCCAGTCGCTGGTGCTCAAACGCGCGAACCGCCACGGCTTGATCGCCGGCGCGACCGGCACCGGCAAGACCGTGACCCTGCAAGGGCTTGCCGAAGGCTTTTCGGCCGCCGGCGTCCCGGTCTTCGTCGCCGATGTGAAGGGCGACCTCGCCGGCATGGCGATGGCGGGCAGCCCGACGGCCAAGGTCCATGAACCCTTTTCGAAGCGCGCCGCCGAAATCGGCGATACGACATGGGCCTATCGCGACAATCCGGTGATCTTCTGGGACCTGTTCGGCGAGCAGGGACACCCGATCCGCACCACCATCTCCGAAATGGGCCCGCTGCTGCTCGCGCGGCTGATGGGGCTCAACGAAGTGCAGGAAGGCGTGCTCGCGATCGCGTTCCGGGTCGCCGACGAACAGAATCTGCTGCTGCTCGATCTGGGCGATTTGCAGGCGATGCTCGCCTGGTGCGCCGAGAACGCCGACGAACTCACGACCAGATATGGCAATGTGTCGAAGGCCACCGTCGGCACGATCCAGCGGCAATTGCTGACGCTCGAAAGCCAGGGCGGCGACCATTTCTTCGGCGAACCCGCGCTCGACATTCAGGACATGATCCGCACTGACGACACGGGCCGCGGCTATGTCAACATCCTCGCCGCCGACAAATTGATGGCGAGCCCGAAGCTCTATGCAACCTTCCTGCTCTGGCTCTTGTCGGAGATGTTCGAGACGCTTCCCGAGGTCGGCGACCCCGACAAGCCCAAGCTCGTCTTCTTCTTCGACGAAGCGCATCTGCTCTTCGACGACGCGCCGCCCGCGCTCACCGAAAAGATCGAGCAGGTCGTGCGGCTGATCCGCTCGAAGGGCGTCGGCGTCTATTTCGTGACGCAGAACCCGATCGACGTGCCCGAGGAGGTCGCGGGCCAGCTCGGCAACCGCGTCCAGCACGCGCTCCGCGCCTTTACCCCGCGCGACCAGAAGGCGGTGAAGGCCGCCGCCGAAACCTTCCGTCCGAACCCCAAGGTGGACGTCGCGCGCGAGATCACCGAATTGAAGGTCGGCGAGGCGCTCGTCTCGCTGCTGATGGCCGACGGCGCGCCGTCGCCGGTCGAGCGCACGCTGATCAAGCCGCCCTGCTCGCGCGCCGGACCGTTGGAGCCCAAGGAGCGCGCGATCATCCAGTCGATCTCGCCGGTCGCGGGCAAGTACGACACGGCGGTCGACCGCGAGAGCGCCGAGGAACTGCTCGCCGCCAAGGCCGAGCAGGCGCAGGCCGCCGCGATCGAGGCGAAAGCCCAAGCGGAGGCCGACAAACAGGCCGCGATCGCCGCAAAGGAAGAGGCGAAGCGCAAGGCGGCCGAGGAGCGCGAACGCGTCCGGCTCGAAAAGGCGGCTGCCCGCGAGGCCGCCAAACCCTCGATGGCCGAAAAGATGATACAGTCGGCGGCGCGCTCGGCGGCGACGAGCCTCGGCCGGCAGGTCGCGGGCAAGTTCGGCGGCCAGCTGATGCGCGGCATTTTGGGCAGTCTTTTCAAGTGAGGATATTTCCCAAACCCTATTCATCCGTCATCCCGGCGAAGGCCGGGATCTCGCCGGTGCGTCAGGGCGAGAGGGTGAGATCCCGGCCTTCGCCGGGATGACGGGTGGAGAAATGTCGGTGCCGGCTCGAGACATCGCGGCGATGGAGGCGAGCCTCGCCGCCGTCGCCGATGCGGGCGTCGAGATCCGCCACGCGCTGTTCGACCGCTTCTTCGACGCCTTTCCCGATCGCCGCGCGAGCTTCATGATTGTCGACGCCTCGTCGCGGCGGATGACCGATGAGACGTTGGCGATGATGCTCGGGCTGGCGAAGGGCGAGGGCTGGGTCTGGCCGCTCGTCGCCGAGCTCGTCTTCACCCACCGCGCCTATGGGCCGCTGCCGATCGCCGAATATGACGCCTTCATCGACATGACGGTCGAGGAGCTGGGCACCGCGGCGGGCGCCGCATGGAGCGCCCCCGCTGCGGCCGCATGGCAGCGCCAGGCCGAGGCGCTGAAGGCGATGATTCGCCAGGCGCGCGCCGAATGGGAAAGCGCGATGCCGGTGGGAACGCCGCAGCCGGCCGGCTGACCAACTGCGGCGGACTTTCCTTACTTCGTCTTCAGCCAGCTCGCGGTTTCGCCTTTGATGCGCGGCCTGCTGACGCTGCGTTCCTTCAGGCTCGCCAGCACCTTGTCATAGGGTTTGCGTGCGTCGGCGGGCAGCGGCGCCGCGATCGTCTCGAGCTTTGCGATCATCGCGGGATCGTTCGACGACGCGGCGAGCCCCGCGAGGAAGCGCGCGCGTGCCGAGGCGTCGATCAGCCGGTCGACCGCCGCTCGATTGGCCTGCGCGAAATCGACCGCCATTTCCGCGTGATTCGCCGCGACCGCGCCGATGATCGAGGCGCTGACTGTCTTGCCGGGCTCGTCGGTGAGCGCGAGCGCGAGCGCCCGGCGCGCGAGCCCTTCGTCCTTCGCCGAACCGAGCAGCGTATAGAAAGTGCTGCGCTCGACCGCCGACTTCGATGCTTTCGCGAGTCCGCGCAGCTTGTTCCATTCGGCCTCGCCGGCATTCGCCGCGACGATGCCGAGCCAACGCGCCTTGAGCGGGCCGTCGAGCGCGGCGGGATCGCGGTCGAGCAGCGCGAAGCGCCGCCGCGCTTCGGCTAGCACCCGGGCATCGCCCAGCGTCCCGAGCGCACCGAGCGATTCGGAGCGCAGGATGCTGTCGAGCGCGGGCTCGCCGCCGCGCGGGTCGAAGCCGAGCCGCGCCATCGCCGGGCCGAGCGCCGCGGTGCCGCGCGCCGCAAACTGCTTCTGCACTGCCGGCTCGCCGTCGAACAGCTTGTAGAGCGCGGCATAGCGTCCGGCGGCGTCGCCGAGTAGCTTCTGGTTCGCATCACTCGGCACCGCCGCCAGCAGGTCGAGCGCCGCGCCCATCGGCTGGTAACCGGCATAGGCGAGCGCGAAATTGTCGCCGAGCAGCCCGAGCTGGTCGATCGGGGCCAGTGCCGCGAAACCGCTGCGCAGCGCCGCGAGCGCAGCGGGCGAATAGAGGGTGCGGTAATAGCCCGCCTGACCCGCATTGATCAGCACCGCGCCGCAGCCGGGCAGGGTGAGCGTTCCCGCGCCGCCCGCGATCACCTGCCGCGCGACCGCGCCATTGCCGGCGCGGGCGAGGACGGGCACCCGCCAGCGGCGGCCCTCGGCGTCGATGCTGTCCTTGCGATCACGCGAAAATTCGCCCTGCGTCAGCGCGACGGTCGTGTTGCCGCCAGCGCAGGTCACACCGCCGACGCGCAGCAGCGGGATGCCCGGCTGACCGGTGAAATCATGCGCGATCGCAGTCAGCCCCTCGGCGCCCGCTGTCTCGACCGCGCTCCACAGATCGTCGGTGCGCGTGTTCGCATATTTATGCTGTTCCATATAGCTGCGCAGACCCTGCCGCCACACATCCTCGCCCGCGTAGGATTCGAGCATGGTGATCACCGCCTCGCCCTTTTGATAGGTGATCGCGTCGAACGCCTGGTTGGTGTCCTCGACGGTGCGGATCGTCTGGACGATCGGGTGGGTGGTCGCAAAAGCGTCGAGCCCCATCGCGCGCTCGCGGCCGTCGACGCGGTCGAGCAAGGGCTGCCAGTCGGGATGGAAATGGTCGCTCGCCTTGGTTTCCATCCAACTCGCGAACCCCTCGTTGAGCCACAGGTCGTCCCACCACGCCATGGTGACGAGGTCGCCGAACCATTGGTGCGCGACCTCGTGCGCCTGCACCGAATAGATCGCCTGCCGCGTCGCGTCGCTCGTGATCTTCGGATCGTCGAGCAGGATGCGCTCGAAGGTGAAGATCGCGCCCCAATTTTCCATCGCGCCGAAGAATTGCGACTGGCCGGGACCCGCGACATTGTCGAGCTTGGGCAGCGGATAGGGCTGGCCGAAATAGTCGCCATAATAGGTCAGCAGCGGGCCGAGGCTGTCGAGCGCGAAGCGCGCCTGCTCGCCCGATCCCTTCGGCGACACGATGCCGACCTCGGCGCCGCTCTCGCTCTTTGCCGCGAGCCGCTCGAAATTTCCGGTCGCGAAGAAGAGGAGATAGGACGACATTTTGGGCGAGATCTGGAAGGTCACCGTCTTCCTGCTGCCGGGGGCGGGCGTTTCGCTCGCCACGGGCATGTTGCTCACCGTAAGATCGCCGGCGGGGACGGTGGCGGAGAGGGTGAAGGTCGCCTTGTAGCTCGGCTCGTCGAAGCTCGGCACGAAGCGCCGCGCGTCGGGCGCCTCGAACTGGGTGAACAGCCCGCGTACCTCGTCGCCGCTGACCTTGTCGGGATAATCGAGCGCGAAAAGCCCGTTCGCCTGCGTGTTGATCGTGCCGGTGTAGCGGGTGGCGAGGCGATATTTGCCCGGCGCGAGTAGTGCGGGCGCGGTGAAACTCACCGTCTGCGCCGCCGCATCGGTCGCCGTGGTCAGCGGAATGGCCTTGCCGTCGGCGCCGGTGAGGCTGGCGCCCGCGAAGTCGAGGTCGAGCGCGTTGAGCGTCAGCACCGCTGAGGGTTCATAGAGTTCGACGTCGATGCCCGCCTCGCCGGTGAAGCGCAGCGCCTTGGCGTCGGGGACGACGCTGATGTCGTAATGCAGCGGCCGCGCGATCCGCGGCAGCTGGCTCGGGATGCTCGCGTCGAGCGGCGCGGCGGTGAGCGCAGGCGCCGCCGCGACGGGCGCGGTTGGCGCGATTCCCGGCTGCGCGGCACACGCCGCGAGGCTGAGCGACGAGGCGGCGGCGAGAAGGAAACGTCGTGCAGTTGTTTTCATGATGCAATCCCCGGTTATTTTATGCCGCGCTACGCCGCTGCGGCCCTCGCACGGGCACCGCTTCGACGGGCGGTCATAGCCTATCGACAGACGACGCGATTCGCGGCAGCTTGGTTGCATGACGAAACCTATATTGCCTGGAGAGGTAGCCGCCGCCGTCGTCGACCCCGTCGCGTACGGCCAATGGGATCCGCTGCACGAACAGCTTGCCTGGGCGCGCGCGAACGCGCCGCTCGCCGTGGCGGAAAATCCCGAACTCGATCCCTTCTGGCTCGTGACGCGTCACGCCGACATCATGGCGATCAGCCGCGACCCGGCGCGATTCGCGAACGGCCTGCGCCCCACCGTGCTCACCAACCGCGACGGCGAGGCGATCGCGCGCGCCGCGACGCCCAATAATGACGGGCATCTGATCCGTTCGCTCGTCCAGATGGATGCCCCCGATCATATGAAATACCGGCTGCTCACGCAGAGCTGGTTCATGCCCAAGAATCTGAAGATCGTCGAAGACCGCATCCGTCACCACGCGCGCGATGCGGTCGAACAGATGCTCGCGATGGACGGGACATGCGATTTCGCGCGCGACGTCGCGGCGCATTATCCGCTGCGCGTGATCATGGACATATTGGGTGTGCCGCGCGAGGACGAGCCGCGCATGCTGATGCTGACGCAGCAATTGTTCGGGTCGACCGATCCCGAACTCAACCGCAGCCGCGAGGCGATCACCAGCGCCGAACAGGCGATCGCGATGCTCAATTATGTGATCGCCGATTTCGAACAATATTTCGGCGCGCTCACCGCCGATCGCCGCGCCAATCCGCGCGAGGACATCGCGACGGTGATCGCCAACGCCATGGTCGGCGGCGAGCCGATTCCCGACCGCGAGCTGGCGGGCTATTATATGATTATCGCAACCGCAGGCCATGACACGACGAGCGCCTCGACCGCGGGCGCGATCATGGAACTGGCCAAGAATCCCGGGCTGTTCGCCCGCTTCCGCGACGCCGCGAGCGACAAGGCGGGGTTGATCGAGGAGGCGATTCGCTGGGCGACGCCGGTCCAGCATTTCATGCGCAGCGCGCGCGAAGATGTCGAAATCGGCGGCCAGACGATCCGCGAAGGCGACTGGCTGATGCTGAACTATGTATCGGCCAACCGCGACGAGGATGTGTTCGGCGACCCCTTCGCCTTCGATCCCGATCGCGAGAAGAACCAGCAGATCGCCTTCGGTTTTGGCGCGCACGTCTGCCTCGGCCAGCATCTCGCGCGCATGGAGATGCGGATATTGATGGAGGAGCTGCTGCCGCGCCTCGAACGCCTCGAACTCGCGGGCGAGCCCGCGCGCGTCGAATCGGTGTTCGTCGGCGGGCTGAAGCGTCTGCCGATCCGCTTCGCGCTCGCCTAGAACGCTTTGGATTCGGCCTTTTCTTTTCGAAAATGGAACAATCGCGTTCCGGCTGCGTTTCGACGCAGCTAGAGGAGTTTGTGATGAAAAGATTGAAAAAAGGCGCGATTGCCGTTGCGGCAGCTTCGATGGTGCTTTCCCCGGTAGCGGCTTCGGCCGCGCCCGCAATCGACAATAGCCGTGCGACCTCGGCGGTCCGTGGCGAAAATAATCTCGAAGGCGGAAGCTGGATCGCGATCGTCCTGGGCCTCGCCATCATCGCCGGCGGCGTCTGGCTGGCGGTCGACGGCGACGACGACCCGGTCAGCCCGTAAAATTCTTCGTCCGAAGAAGGCGCCCGTCCCGCGACGCGGGGCGGGCGCTAACTTTTTTCGCCCGGAAAAAAGCGGGCGACGACTTCGCTTGCGAGCCGCGCGGGGCGGAGCGTCTCGGCGTCGATACAGCACCAGCTTGACTTGACTTCGGCCAGCACGTCTTCGCCGCGCTTGATGATCGTCTCGTAAAAGGCGCGTGCGCCCTGCACCTTCTCGAGGATCACCGTCGCGATGACCTGATCGTCGAGGAAGGCCGGGCGGCGATAGGTGATCTCGTGCTTCAGCGCGACCCACAGATGCGCCGCGACCGCTTCGGGCGGCGCGATCTTGCGCCAGTGCGCGAGCACCGCTTCCTGCACCCAGCTCAGATAATGGGCGTTGTTCACATGCCCCATGAAATCGATCGCGTCGGGACCGACCTTGATGTCATGGTCGTGGGGCAGGGCGGTTGCGCTCATATCGTTGACACTAGTGTCAACAAACTGTGACGGAAAGATGAATCTTCACCCCCGCCCGCGATAGGGCGCGACGCCCTGGTCGGGGAGCCATAGTCCTTCGGGGGGCGGGCCCGATTGCCAGAAGACGTCGATGGGAATACCGCCGCGCGGATACCAGTAACCGCCGATGCGCAGCCAGCGGGGCCGCATCTCGTCGAACAGGCGGCGGCCGATGCCGACGGTGCAATCCTCGTGAAAGCCCGCATGGTTGCGGAAGGACCCGAGGAAGAGCTTGAGGCTCTTCGATTCGACGATCGTCTCGCCGGGCGCGTAATCGATGACGAGATGCGCGAAATCGGGCTGGCCGGTCACCGGGCAGAGCGAGGTGAATTCGGGCGCGGCGAAGCGGACGAGATAGAGTTCGCCCGTGCGCGGATTGGGCACATAATCGAGGACGGCCGCCTCGGGCGAGGCAGGCAGTTCGCTGGATTGGCCGAGATGTTTCGGCGCGAGCGGGGTAGGGGTGGAATCGGTCATGGAAAGGCTCTAGTGCGCAGCGCGGCCGATGTCACCGACCTCATGGGGGCGAGACGGCCGGGTTCAGCGCCAATTCAGCGGCGCGGGCGACATATGGGTAGTGTGGGATCGCGGACAAGATGACGGTGCGTAACTTCGGGCGACAACAGGCGGCGGCGTTGGCGCTGGCGGTGGCAGTGCTGGCCGCGGGCGCTCCTGTCGCTGCGCAGGACACGACGACGTCGCCCCGCCCGATCGATTTCCGCCTGCCGCCGCCCACCGACGACGGCCGCGCGCCTGGCGTGCAGGGCCCCTCGGACAATGGCTTGCCGCCAGTGGCGCCGGGTGAGCGGCGGGGACAGCCGACGCCAACCCCGACCCCCGCGCCCACGCCGACGCCGACATCGCCGCAACCCGTCGCACCGCCGCGGGTGACGCCGACGCAGCCGGTCACGGCAACCCCCGCACCGGCACCCGCGCGGCGCGATACCTCCTCAACCGCGACGCCGCGCGCGGCTCAGCCGGAAGCACCGCGAGTGGCGGAGCCTGCAACCACCGACAATCCGCCGTTACCGCCGCTCGATACGGTTACGCCGTCGCCCGCCGCAACCGGCGACGCGGCGCCGGCGACCGCCGACGCAACGCCGCCTGCCGCGGCGCCGGAAGACACGCCGTCCGGCACGCCGATTTGGGCCTGGGCGATCGCCGTGCTGGCGGCCGCGGGCGCGGCTTTCTGGTATTGGCGCCGCCGCACCGCGCCGGCCGGTCCGGCGGTCGAAGAGATCGACGAAGCCCCGCAGCCGGCCGGACGTGCCGCCGTTCCGCCGCCGAGGCCCGCCGCTCCCGCGGCTCCGCGTCCGGCGCCCGCTCCGCCACCGGCATCGCGGCCCCAGCCGGCGTCCGCCCATCCGCTCGTCACGCGCCCGGCGGCCGAACAGCGCGCTATGGTCGGCATGGCGCTCGACATCCGCAGCATCCGTTTCGCGCCCGACCATGTGGCGGTCGGTTTCGCGCTCAACCTGCTCAACCAGGGGACGGTGCCGGCGACGGGGCTGATGGTCCGCATCGCGCTGGGCCAGGGCTCGGCGATGACCGAGCCGGTGCTCGGCCGTTTCTTCGACGGAGCGGGGGGCAGCGTGGTGCGCGACGACATCGTGCTGGCGGCGGGTGCGGGCGAGGAATTGTCGACCGAGGTGATGCTGCCGCGCGCTGCGATCGAGCCGCTGATGATCGGCGGCAAGCCGATGATCGTCCCCGTCATCGCATTCGACGTCACCTATCATTGGGATGGCGAAGGCGAGGCGTTCGGCCAGAATGCGGGCAGCTTCGTTCTCGGCCGCGAACAGGGCGCGAGCGGCAGCGAGAAGCTGGCGCCGCTGCCGCTCGACCGCGCGTCCTATGCCGTCGAGCGCCCTGGCGCGCGCGCGACCGCGATCCGGCGCAGCCAGTAATCCGGCTCGAAGCGCCGCAGGTTTTTGTTGCGGTGCAGCATCGACTGCGGCAGGACGGACCCCGCTTGAAAAAGCACAGGTGGGGGCATAGGCTGACTATCCCCGGAAAGAGCCACAGCAGGATGGCCGGGCGAGGGACAGCAAAAAGGTTCCCGGGCCGGTCGTAACAGGAGCATGACATGGACGCCTTGGTCTCAACCGACTGGCTGGAACGCGAACTGGGGGCATCGGACCTGCGGGTCGTCGATGCGACGAAATTTCTGGGGGCCGATCGCGACGCGCGCGCCGAATATGAAGCGGGCCACATTCCGGGCGCGGTGTTCATGGACCTCGCCGAACTGACCGACGCGTCGAAC
Source organism: uncultured Sphingopyxis sp. (assembly GCF_900078365.1). Lineage (NCBI taxonomy): Bacteria > Pseudomonadati > Pseudomonadota > Alphaproteobacteria > Sphingomonadales > Sphingopyxidaceae > Sphingopyxis > uncultured Sphingopyxis sp. Next base: position 3,372,622 of record NZ_LT598653.1, on the reverse strand, counting down.
GCGGTCGAAAACATGGCGCCTTCCGCCGAAAAATTCGCGAGCCGCATGCAGTCGCTCGGGCTCGGCGACGGCAGCCGCATCGTGCTCTACGACGACAGTCCGCTGAAGAGCGCGGCGCGCGCCTGGTGGCTTTTGAAGCTGTTCGGAGCGCACGATGTCGCGCTGCTCGACGGCGGCCTCGCCAAGTGGAAGGCGGAAGGCCGCGCGCTCGAAATGGGCAAGCAGACGCTGCGTCACCGCCACTTCACCGTGTGGCGCGACGCGAAGGCGGTGCGCACCAAGGAACAGATGCTCGCGAATGTCGACAGCGCCGCCGAGCAGGTGGTCGATGCGCGCCCGGCGGCACGCTTCACCGGCGAGGAACGCGATCCGCGCCCTGGCCTCGCGCCCGGCCACATCCCGAATTCGCGCAGCCTGCCGCACGGCGAGCTGTTCAACGCCGACGGCACCTGGAAGCGCGGCGACGATCTGAAGGCGGCGTTCGATGCCGCCGGGATCGATCTCGACCAGCCGCTCGTCACCACCTGCGGCAGCGGCATGACCGCCACCGTCGTCGCCTTCGGCGCGCATCTGCTCGGCAAGGACGATGTCGCGGTCTATGACGGCAGCTGGCTCGAATGGGGCGCCGATCCCGCGACGCCGAAGGCGACCGGGGCAGCCTGAACCTGCCGTCTCCATCCCGTCCTCGTGCCCCTGCGAAGGCAGGGATCCATCTCCTGCCCTCGGCAGGTTCCAACGGACGGGGCGGGAATGCGATAGCTTTGGAGATGGGCCCCTGCCTTCGCAGGGGCACGGTGATCCTGCCACCACTGGATTTTGGCCGCTGCTCCGCTAACAGGGGCGCATGAGCAAAAGCGACGACAAGAGCCTCCGCCCCGCGACAAAATTGGTGCAGGGCGGGCGGCGGCCCGAATGGACCGGTGACCCGCGGCTCGGCGGCGGGATCGTCAATCCGCCGGTGTGGCGCGCCTCGACGATCCTCTACGACAATATCGCCGACCTCAAGGCGCGGGGCCATGCGACGCACGACAAGCTTTATTACGGCCGGCGCGGGACGCCGACCGTGTGGGCGCTCGCCGATGCGCTGACGGGGATGGAGGAGGGCGCCGAAGGAACTCTGCTCTATCCGTCGGGGGTGGCGGCGATTTCGGCCGGACTGCTCGCGCTGCTGTCGCCGGGCGACCATCTGCTGATGGTCGACAGCGCCTATGAACCGACGCGCGCCTTCTGCGACCTCATGCTCGCGCGGCTCGGCGTCGAAACGACCTATTATGATCCGCTCACCGGGGCTGGGATCGCCGAGCTCATCCGGCCCCAAACCAGGCTGATCTTCCTCGAATCGCCGGGCAGCCTGACCTTCGAAGTGCAGGATATTCCGGCGATCACGCGAATCGCGCGCGCGCGGGGCGTGCTGACGATGCTCGACAACACCTGGGCGACCCCCTTGCTCTTTCCCGCGTTCGGGCATGGCATCGACGTAACGATGATGAGCCTCACCAAATATGTCGGCGGGCATTCGGACGCGATGATGGGTTCGCTCACGGCGACGAAGGCCGTGTGGCCGAAGCTGCGCAGCGCCACCTATCAGCTCGGCCAATCGGTTTCGCCCGACGATTGCGCGTTGATGCTGCGTGGCCTCAGGACGCTCGAGGTGCGGATACGGCGGCAGGGCGAGAACGGCCTCGCCGTCGCGAACTGGCTCGCGGGCCGGGCCGAGGTCGGCCGCGTGCTGCACCCCGCGCTGCCGGGCAATCCCGGCCACGCGATCTGGTCGCGCGATTTCGCGGGCGCGAGCGGACTGTTCGGCTTCACGCTGAAGGGCGTCGACGAGGCGGCACGGACGCGCTTCATCGATTCGCTCGCCCATTTCGGCATCGGTTTCAGCTGGGGCGGCTATGAAAGCCTTGTCGTGCCGAGCGATCCGCAGATGATTCGCACCGCCACCCGCTGGACCGACCCCGACCCGCTTGTCCGCCTGTCGATCGGGCTCGAGGACCCGGCCGACCTGATCGCCGATCTCGAACGCGGCCTTGCCGCGATGCGCGGGTGAGCGCGGTGGACGGCCTGGCGCAAGCCGTCGCCGGCGCGGTCGGCACGCTGAAGGCGATCGGCATCGACGTCGGCTCGTACCGGCTCTCGCTCTATGGCCTGTTCTCGACAATCATCGTCGCGATTCTCCTCTATATAGCGGTGCGGATCGCGCTGCGCTCGACCAAATGGCTGCTTCGCCGCAACAGCCAGATCGACGCGACGCAAAGACTGCTGGCCGAAAAGCTGATCGCGATCGCGCTCTTCGTCTTCGCGATGCTGCTCGGCATCGACCTGCTCGGCATCGACCTTACCGCGCTGGCGGTCTTTTCGGGCGCCGCGGGCCTTGCGATCGGCTTCGGGCTGCAGAAGACCGTCGGCAATCTGATCGCGGGGATCATCCTGCTGATGGACCGCTCGATCAAGCCCGGCGACATCGTCGTCGTCGGCGACGGCAGCGCGATGGGCGGCACCAGCCTACCCGGCGGCGTGCCCAATGTCGGGCGCGTCGCCAAGATCGGCGTGCGCGCGGTCAATGTCGTCACCCGCGACGGCAGGAAGCATCTGATCCCGAACGAACTGCTGATGACGCAGGCGGTCGAGAATTGGAGCTTCGCCAGCCCCGAGGTGCGCGTGCGGATGCGCGTTCCGGTCGGCTATGACTGCGACCTCCGCCTCGCGCAGCGGCTGATGGTCGAGACCGCAAAGGAAAATCCGCGCATCCTCGCCGAACCCGAACCCGTCGTGTGGATCACCGCTTTTGGCGAACGCGCGGTCGAGCATGAGCTGCGCTATTGGATTTCGGACCCCGAGGCGGGGCTCGGCAACATCCAGGGCGAGGTATTCCTGGGAATATGGGACCGGTTCAAGGAAGCGGGCATCCGCATTCCCTATCCGCGCACCGACGTGCGGATGGTCGAGGCGCCGGAAGAAGAAGATCATCGGCAAAAGTAACCGTCGCCCCCGCGAAGGCGGGGGCCGTTGTCTGCCTTGCCCTACCCTTCCAGCGGCCCCCGCCTCCGCGGGGGCGACGATCGTTCAGAGACCGGCCTGCTTCGCGCGCTCGACGCATTCGACGATGATGCGCTTCGCCTCGTCGACGTCGCCCCAGCCGTTGAGCTTGGCCCATTTGCCGGGTTCGAGATCCTTATAGTGGGTGAAGAAATGCTCGATCTGCTGCAGCACGATCTCGGGCATATCCTTGTAGGTCGCGACCTTGTCGTAATAGGGAAAGGTCTTGCTGACGGGAACGCACAGCAGCTTCTCGTCGCCGCCGGCGTCGTCGACCATGTTGAGCACGCCGATCGGGCGGCACTTGACCACCGCGCCCGCGACGATCGGCGAGCGCGCGACGACCAGTGCGTCCAGCGGATCGCCGTCCTCGCCCAGCGTGTGCGGGACGAAGCCGTAATTGGCGGGATAGCGCATCGGGGTGTGGAGGAAGCGGTCGACGAACAGCGCGCCCGACGCCTTGTCGAATTCATATTTCACCGGCTCGCCGCCGATCGGCACTTCGATCAGGACGTTGAGGCTGTCGGGCGGATTGTCGCCGGCGGGAATCAGGTCGATGCGCATGGGAGAAGTCAGTCCTTTGTTTTTTGATTCGGGCGCCCCTTAGCCCTTCGCATCGCGCGAAGTCGAGACACCGCGAAGCCGCGCGGCGACGACCGGTGTCTTCCCTGCGCTCGAAACGAACGGCTGCGGCGGGATTAAAGCGCCCGCCGCGGCGCCAATAGCCGATCGAACCAGTCGGGGCCATTCCCCGATTTTTCGAGGTGCGGCCAGCGCAGCCCGCCGTGATAGTCGATCTCGACGTTCCGATAGCGCCCGCCGCGCTCGACGAGCAGCCGCACCGGCGTCTTGCCGTCGGTCGCCGCCTGCACCGCGGCCTCGATCCGCTCGCGGCTATAGGCGAGACCGTCGACCGCGACGACCTTCGTCCCGTTGACGATGTCGGCCTTGAAGGCGGGGCCGTTCCACAGGATGCCGGTCGCGACGCCGTCCTTGTCGACCGTCATGCCCAGCGAATGGGTCAGGTCGGCGTTCTTCGCCTGCGCCATGCGGTCGCGATCGAAGACGTTCGGCGTGTCGCGCCAGACGAGGCGATAACCCGCGCGCTCGATCCCGCCGGTGGGGGCGGGGCGCCCGCTCGTCTGCATCCGCTCGTGCAGGAACGTCGCCCAGTCATAGGGGTGGACGGCGTTCAGCGTGGCGACGACATCGTCGAAATCATAGGTCTCCTGCCCCCAATCGCCCTCGCGTCCGCCGAAAAAGGCGCGCGCGAAATCGTCGAGGCTCCTCGCATTGTTCGTCGCGCCGCGGATCAGCATGTCGGCCTCGAGCCACATCAGCGACCCTTCGTTGTAATAATCTTCGCTCCGCGACCAGCTCGAAAAGGGCTTGGGCTTGCGCGCCGCGATCACCGGGTCGAGCGTCGTATCCTCGACCGGGCGCCACTCGCGGCCGGGCTGGACGCTGTAATAGCCGGCGTTGGTCGCCCATTCGGCAAGCACCATCTCCTTCGACTGCATCCCCGACCGCGCGGCGAGCACGAGGTCCCAGAAGCTCGTCTGCCCTTCGTAAACCCACAGCAGATTGCCCTGCATCGGCGTGCGGAAGTCGGGGGTCCACAGCTTGTCGGGCCGGCGATATTTGCCATTCCAGCTGTGCGTCAGCTCGTGCGGGAGCAGCCCGCGCTCGCTGTCGTTATCGTTCCATTTGGTGAAATAGTCGGGATGGCGGCTGTTCTCGCTCGAACGATGATGCTCGAGCCCGATCCCGCCCAGTTCGTCGCTGAGCGCGAGCAGGAATTCATAGCGGTCGAAATGGCGGACGCCGAACAGCGCGACGGCTTCGGACACCAGCGCGGCGTGGCGCGCGATATGGTCGGGGCTGGCCTCCAGATATTTCGCCTCGTCGGCGACGACGTTCAGCGTCACCTTGTTGCCGAGATCCCATTTGCGGAAATATTTGCCGGCGAACATCGGGCTGTCGACGAGCGTCTCGTAGCTGGTCGGCGCGAAGCTGTAGCGGCCCGCCGACACCTTGAGCCCGTCGAGCGCCGCCGCGCCGGTCCAGCCTTCGGGCAGTGTGACCTCGAGCTGCACCGGGATGTTCCGCGTGAAATAGCCCGCGGGATAGAGGCTGACCTGTTCCCATTGCAGATTCATCATCGCCGGGGTGACGACGACGCGGCCCTCGCTCGTGCGCGTCGGCGACAGGAAGTCGAAGCTGATGTCGATGCTCTTGGTTCCCGCGGGCACATCGACGTCAAAGGCGTAGACGTCGGTCGGCTGGCGTGTCCAGACGAGCGGTTCTCCGCCCGCTGAGGCCTTGAACCCGGCCATTTCGGCGATCGCGCCGCGCGGTGCGTGCTTGCCCGGCAGCCATTCGGGATAGAGCAGGGTGAGCTTGCCGGTCTTCGCCACCGGGATCGTCTGCCGGACGTGAAAGATGCCGCGCGCGACGTCGGTCGCATCGACACGCAGCTGCATCGTCCCCGGATAGGGCTTGTCGGCGGGCAGCGGGATCGTCAGCGGCTGGACGACCGGCTGGGGGCGGCTGACCGCTTCCTGCGCGTGGATGGGGGCGGCCAAAACGAGAGGGGTGGCGATGAGGGCGGTTGCGACCAAGCGTGTTTTTTTCATGACGGCTCTCTGCCGCGATTCGCACTTTTCTACAACCTTCTCCCCTCGCTCGGCGACCGTGCGAGCCAATGGCTCGCACCCCTCACCCAGCTTCGACTAGGCAGCAAGCTGCCAAGTCTGCGCATCCCTCTCCCGCAAGGGGAGAGGGGACTTTGCGCAGTATGTAAAATCGATTAGACGCCGCCGCCATGAGCAAGGATAAATCCGCCAAAATCCCGACGCCGCAGGCCGTGCGCGGCACGCAGGACATGCTCGGCGATTTCGCCGACCGTTTCGCTTATGTCGTCGAGACGTTCGAGCGGGTACGCCGCCTCTATGGCTTCAAGCGTGTCGAGGTGCCGGTGATCGAGCCGACCGCGGTGTTCGCGCGCTCGCTAGGCGAAACCACCGACGTCGTGTCGAAGGAAATGTATAGCTTCGAGGATCGCGGCGGCGAATCGATCACGCTGCGTCCTGAATTCACCGCGGGGATCGCGCGCGCCTATGTCACCAACGGCTGGCAGCAGTTCGCGCCGCTCAAGGTCGCGACGCACGGCCCGCTGTTCCGCTACGAGCGGCCGCAGAAGGGCCGCTATCGCCAGTTTCACCAATTGGACGCCGAGGTGCTTGGCAGCGACAGCCCGCTCGCCGATGCCGAATTGCTGGTATTCGCGGATCAGCTGCTCAAGGAGCTGGGTATCTCCGAGGGCGTGACGCTGACGCTCAACACGCTCGGCGATGCGGCGAGCCGCGATGCGTGGCGTGCTGCGCTGGTCGAGCATTTCGAGGCGCATCGCGGGAACTTGAGCGAAGACAGCCTCGCGCGGCTCGACAAGAATCCGCTGCGCATCCTCGACAGCAAGGATCCGAGGGACCGTCCGATCGCCGACAGCGCGCCCGACATCGATGCGTTTCTGACGAGCGAAGCGCAGGATTTTTTCGGCGCGGTGACCGCCGGGCTCGACGCCGCGGGGGTCGCGTGGGAACGCAACGCGCGGCTCGTGCGCGGGCTCGACTATTATCGCCACACGGCGTTCGAATTCGTCACCGACCGCTTGGGCGCGCAGGGCACGGTGCTCGGCGGCGGACGCTACGACGGGCTGATCGAAACTCTCGGCGGCCCGCCGACCCCGGCGGTCGGCTGGGCGGCGGGAATCGAGCGGCTCGCGATGCTGCTCGCCGACGACGTCATCGACACCCGGCTCGATACGGTGATTGCGGTCGAGGACGACGGCCAGATCGCGTTCGCGATGAGAGCGCTCGCCGCGCTGCGCAATGGCGGCTTCGCGGCCGAGATCGTGGCGAGCGGGTCGCCGCGCAAACGCTTCGACAAGGCGGCGAAGATTCCCGCGCACGCGCTGATTTCGGTTGGTACGCGCGACGGTGCGCTTCACGTCAACGTCCGTGGTGACGGCGATCGCGCGAAGGCGGCCGAGGGGCTCGTCCGGGCACTCTGATGACCTCCGTTTCCGCCAAACAGATCGACGCGATCATCGAACGCCACGCCGCCTTGCAGGCGCGCATGGCGACGGGTGATATGGCGCCCGCCGATTTCGTCGCGGCGTCGAAGGAATTCGCCGAGCTCGAACCTGTCGCGAAAGCCGCCGCCGAAGTGACGCGGCTGCGCGGCGAGCTGGTTTCGCTGAACGAAATGCTCGCCGATCCCGAGATGAAGGCGATGGCGGCCGAGGAAATCGCCGCGATCGAGGCGGCGCTGCCCGCGGCCGAACATGACCTCGCGATCAAGCTTCTCCCCAAGGACGTCGCCGACGAGCGCGCCGCGATGCTCGAAATCCGCGCCGGGACGGGCGGCGATGAAAGCGCGCTGTTCTCGGGCGACCTGCTGCGCATGTACAGCCGTTTCGCCGATACGCAGGGGTGGAAGGTCGAGATCATCTCGGCGAACGAGGCCGAGGTCGGCGGTTACAAGGAAGTCGTCGCGTCGGTGAGCGGGCAGGGCGTTTTCGCCAAATTGAAGTTCGAAAGCGGCGTCCACCGCGTCCAGCGCGTTCCCGCGACCGAAAGCCAGGGCCGCATCCACACCAGCGCCGCGACCGTCGCGGTGCTGCCTGAGGCGGAGGAAGTCGACGTCGCGATCAACGACAGCGACCTCAAGATCGACATCTACCGTGCGAGCGGAGCGGGCGGGCAGCATGTCAACACGACCGATTCGGCGATCCGCATCACACATATCCCGACCGGGCTCGTCGTGATCCAGCAGGACCAGCGCAGCCAGCACAAGAATCGCGCCAAGGCGATGCAGGTGCTGCGCGCGCGGCTCTATGATCTCGAGCGCGAGAAGATTCACAGCGCCGAGGCCTCGGCGCGCAAATCGATGGTCGGGTCGGGCGACCGCTCCGAACGCATCCGCACCTATAATTTCCCGCAGGGGCGCGTCACCGACCACCGCATCAACCTGACGCTCCACCGCCTGCCCGAGATCATCGAGGGGCAGATGGACGAGCTGATCGACGCGCTGATCGCCGAGGATCAGGCGCAGCGGCTGGCAGGACTGGGTGAGTGAGCAAGGGCGCCTGCGCCTATTCCAATCCGTTCGCATCGAGCCCTTCGGCTGCCCGCAGGGCGGGCGCTCAGGATAAACTTCAGCCTTCGGCTGAAGTCGAGATGCCCCTCGGCCTGGCGTGATCCCGATGGGTGTCTCGACTTCGCTCGACACGAACGGAATTCGGCGGTGAGCGCGGTTTCCATCGCGCTGCGCGAGGCGGCGCAGCGGTTGGCGGGCGTGTCGGACACGCCGCGGCTCGACGCCGAATTGCTGATGGCGCATGCGCTGGGCATCGAGCGGCAGGCGCTGCTGCTCGACCCGGCGCGCCATGCCGTGCCGACGGAATTCGGTGCCTTCGTCGCGCGCCGGATGGCGCATGAACCCGTCGCCTATATCCTCGGCTATCGCGATTTCTGGACGATCCGGCTGAAGGTCGGCCCCGGCGTGCTGGTTCCGCGCCCCGACAGCGAGACGCTGATCGAGGCCGCAGTGGCGCATTTCGGCGCGGCGGGGCCAGGACAAATTCTCGACCTCGGCACCGGTCCCGGCACGCTGCTCTACGCCGCGATGAGCGAATGGCCGGAGGCGCGCGGGCTCGGCGTCGATGCCAGCGACATCGCGCTCGGCTATGCGGCGGACAATGCGGCGGCGCTCGGGCTCGCCGACCGCGTCGAACTCATGGCGGGCAATTGGGCGGAGCGGGTCGCGGGGTCATTCGATCTCATCCTCTGCAACCCGCCCTATATCGCCGATAACGAAGAACTGATGCCCGACGTCGCCGGTCACGAGCCCGGCTGCGCGCTGTTCGCCGGGGCCGACGGCCTCGACGATTATCGCCGCATCATCCCCGATTTGCCGCGCATTCTCGCGCCCGGCGGCGTCGCGATCCTTGAAATCGGGCACACGCAACATATGTTGGTGGGTGAGCTCGCCGAAGCGGCGGGGTTCACGGCCCGATGCCGACAGGATCTCGGCGGCCGCGACAGGGCGCTTTTGCTGACCCGCGCCTGACACCCGCGCAAGAATTTTCTTGGTTTCCGCCGCAAAGCGCGGTAGGGGCGGCTTACAGACCCGGCACGGGTACCTTGATCGGTCCGGCTGGTCTGTTTCCCACTTACGATGCTGGTGCGGGGCCGTGGGGCCCGGCGCAAGCGGTAAAGGGCAAGAACCGCGCATGGCGCGGGCGCGACGCGCAATTGGCGCGATCGGCCAAAAGGGGTTGGCGTAGCTTATTTAGCTTATTCGACAGGATGTCTCAGTTGAACATGAACAACCGGCAGAGCGGTCGCCGTCGCGGCCGCAACAACAACAGCAACAACAACCGGTCGCAGTCGGGCGGTCGCGGAGGCGTCGACCAGGCGAACCGCATCGACAGCCGGGCGCGCGGCAACGGCGCCCAGATGATCGAAAAATATCGCAACCTCGCGCGCGACGCGCAGCTTGCGGGCGACCGGGTCCAGACCGAATATTATCTGCAGTTCGCCGACCATTATTTCCGCGTCGTTAGCGACTTCCGCGCCCGGCAGGAAGAAAAGGCCGCGGCGAACGGGCAGGAGCGTGGCAATGACCGCGGCCGCGAGATTCGCGGCGTCGAGGATTTCGACGGCCACGATGATACCGACGGCGATGTCGATACCGACACCGGCCGCGACGACGGCGACAATGGCGATGAGCGCAGCGACCGCAACGAGCGTGGCGGCCGCGGCCCGCGTGACAATCGCGGCAACCGCGAACCGCGCGGCGATCGCGACGACGATAATCGCGGCAACCGCCAGCCATCGCGCGGGCGGACCGCGCGCAATCGCGAAGAGAGCGAAGGCGAGCATAACGATCGCGATGAAGCGGCGCCCCGCGACGAAACCGCCGAACAGGAAGCCGCCCCGCGCCCGTCGCGCCGCCCCGCACGCCGCGCGCGTCAGGACGACGGCGCCGACAAGGCGGCCGACAAGGATAATGCCGGGATCGACACGGCGGTGCTGCCGCCGGCGATCGGCCGCCCCGAACGCGGCGCCGAGGGCGATGCGGGCGAAGAGGCTCCGGCCGCCAAGCCGCGCCGCACCCGCCGCACGCTCGCGGCGCGCGGCACCGACGTCGAGGCCGCCGAATAGGTCGGCGATTTCGCGCTAGAATTTGAATGTGACATGCCATAGCCTCCCCGCGGAATATTCGCGGGGAGGCTTTTTTATGCGCGCGTTGGCAATGCTTTGCGTTCCGTTCGTCCTAACGGCACTCCCTGCGGCGGCGCAGGATCCCACAAGGGGCAATGCGCAGGGCGAGCTGGCCGTCACCATCTATAACGGCGGGCAGTCGCTGGTGCAGGACATCCGCCAGATCGCTTTCCCTGCCGGCCGGACGCGGCAGGAATTTCCCGACGTATCGGCGCAGATCCGGCCGCAGACGGTCTCCTTCGCGGCGGCGAACACCGCGATCGTCGAGCAGAATTTCGACTATGATCTCCTGTCGCCCAACGCGCTGATGCAAAAGGCGGTGGGCGAGACGGTGACGCTGCTGCGCACCAACCCCGCCACCGGCGCCGAAACGCGCGAGCGCGCCAAGGTGCTCGCGGTCAATGGCGGCGTCGTGCTCCAGATCGGCTCCAGGATCGAGATATTGCGCGACGACGGGATGCCGGTGCGCGTGATCTTCGACAAGATTCCGCCGAATCTGCGCGCCAAGCCGACGCTGTCGATCACCGTCGACAGCGATCGGGCGGGAACGCGGCCCGCCACGCTCTCTTACCTCACGAACGGGCTCGGCTGGGCGGCCGACTATGTCTCGCTCTATGACGAGAAGGCGGGGACGATCGACGTCCAGGGCTGGGTGACGCTTTCCAACAACACCGGCACGACCTTCGCCAATGCGAAGACGCTGCTCGTCGCGGGAACGCCTTCGGGCGGCGGCGCGACGTCGCGGTCCTATCGCCCGCGCCCGCAGCCGCCGGGCAATCTGCGCCGCGCGGGCACCGAAACCGCGCCGCGCGAGCAGCTCGGCGACTATTATCTCTACCCGCTCGCCGAGCGGACGACGATCGCTAATGCCCAGACCAAGCAGGTGAGCTTCCTCGACGTCAGCGGCGTCCCGGCGCAGAAAATCTATGAATATAGCGTCGGCGGGTTCGACACGATGACCGAGCCGGCGAGCGCGGCGAGCGTGATCAAGTTCAACACGAGCGCGAAGGGCGGGGGCCTCGGCGACGCGCTGCCCGCGGGGACGGTGCGCTTCTATCAGCGCGACCTGCGCGGCGATCCGCAGTTCATCGGCGAAAACAACATCGGCCATACGCCGATGGGAAGCGAACTCGGCCTCGCGACCGGACAGGCGTTCGACGTCAAGGTGCAGGCGACGGTCGTGAAGCGCGAGCGCATTTCGGACCGGCGCTGGCGGACGCAAATGTCCTATCTGCTCACCAATGCGCGGGCGAACCCGGTGACGCTCGATCTCGTCCAGCGCGGGCTCGACTGGTATTGGGACGACACGCGCATCGTCGACGAAAGCCGGAAGAGCGAGCGGCTCGACAGCGACGGCACGCGGTGGCGGATCGAGGTGCCCGCCAATGGCGAAGCGACGATCACCGCCACCTTCGAAACGCGCACCTGATTCGCGGGGCACGATGCGCCGCTGGCCGCTCCTGCTGTCGATGCTGGCCGCCTCCCCGGCGGCGGCGCAGCCTGCGGTGACCTCGCTTGCCCCCGAGAAAGTCTCGGTCAGCGTCTTTCGCGATCCCGGCCGCGACGAGGGCGGAGAGATTTCGCCGAATTGGCTCGAGGGTTTCGCGCTGATCTCCGAAACGCGGACGATCGACCTCCCCGCCGGCGAGGCGACGGTGCGATTCGAAGGCGTCGCCGAGGGGATGATCGCCGTGTCGGCGATCGTCACCGGCCTGCCCGGCGGGGTGGTGCAGAAAAATCGCGATGCGGCGCTGCTGTCGCCCGCCAGCCTGCTCGACGGATCGCTCGGCAACCGCGTCCATATCCGCCGCACCGACGGCGCGACGGGCAAGGTCACCGAAGAGGAAGCCATCATCCGCTCGGGCCCGGCGGGGGCCGTCGTGCTGCAAACGCCCGCGGGCTATGAGGCCTTGCGCTGCACCGGCCTTCCCGAAACGATCGTCTATGACGGCGTGCCCGCGGGGCTGACCGCGAAGCCGACCTTGTCGGTGACGACGCGCAGCCCGGCGGCGCAGCGCGCGACGGTGACGCTGACCTATCTATCGACCGGCTTCGACTGGGCGAGCAATTATGTCGCGCGCGTGCGCGAGGACGGGAAGACGCTCGACCTCTTCGCCTGGCTGACGGTCGCCAACAGCAATGGCGAGAGTTTCGCCGACGCCGGGCTCGCGGCGATCGCGGGCACGCTCAACAAGGTCAGCGATTTCGAGGCCCTCGCCGAACGCCCGCGCCCGCCGCCGCTTCGTCTGCGCTGCTTTCCGACCGGCAGCGGACGCTATGGCGCTCCACCCCCGCCTCCGCCGCCGCCCGCTCCGCCGCCACCGCCGATGGCGGCGATGGACAGCATCGTCGTCACCGCGCAGCGCAGGCCGAGCGCCGAGATGTTGTCGGCCGTCGCGATCGTCGCGAGCCAGGAGGATCTGGGCGACCTCAAGCTCTATCGCGTGCCGATCCCGGTCACCGTCGCCGCGAACGGGCAGAAGCAGGTCGCGCTGCTCGTCAAGGACGGCGTGCCGTTTCGCACGATCCATCGCCTGCGCCTTTATCCGGGCGACGAGGGGAAGGCGATGGAGCCCGAAATCCTGCTCCGGATGCAGAACAAGGAGGCCGAAGGGCTGGGCGTCCCGCTGCCGAGCGGGCAGGCGGCGGTGTTCGAGCCGGTCGGCGGCCGCGAGATGCTGGTCGGCGAGGGGCGGATGCGCGACCATGCGGTCGGCGAAAAGGTCGATCTCGTCATCGGCGAGAGCAGCCAGGTGCGAATCGACGTCGAAAATTATGTGCCGCCGAAGAATCGCGAGCAGGATTACCGCATCACCGTGACCAATGCGAACCCGCATCCGGCCGACGTCGAACTCGGCTTTCTTGTCGATGACAGCGACCGCCTCGATTCGCGCATCCGCAAGCTTCCGCGCCGCGACGGCCTGCTCACCTGGGTCGTTCGCGTGCCCGCGAACGGCAGCAAGGCGTTCCATTACCGCGTGAAGGATGAGTAGAGCGTGATCGCTTTTTGAGTGAATCGTCATCCCGGCGAAGGCCGGGATCTCGCCGGTGCGTCAGGCCGAGAGGGCGAGATCCCGGCCTTCGCCGGGATGACGGTATGAGGAGGCGGGTTTCAGGTTGGCGGCAGCGCGCGCGGGCGGTGATTCTCGTCGAGCGCGACGAAGGTGAACAGACCCTCGGTCACGCGCTCCTCGGTGCGCCCGCCGTCGCGCGTCGCGATCACTTCGATTCTGATGCCCATCGAGGTGCGCCCGCGCCGCTCGAGATGGGCATAGACCGAGATGATGTCGCGCAGCAGGATCGGCGCGATGAACTCCATCGTTTCGATCGCCACCGTCGCCACCGCGCCTTGCGCGACGCGCCCGGCGACGATCCCGCCCGCGATGTCCATCTGGCTGAGCACCCAGCCGCCGAAGATATGGCCGTTGGCGTTGATGTCGGCGGGGCGCGGGACGACGCGCAATATCGGGTCGCGCGGACAGTCGGGAGGCGTGGTTTCGGTCATGGTTTCAAATCCGGGTCGTCCTCAAAGGGGGTTTCGATCGATTCGTCGTGGCCGCTGCCGCTCGACAGGAAGACGAGCCCCATCAGCGCCGCGCCGAGCATCACCGACAGGCCGACGCCGGCCGCGGTCGCGATGATCATGTGGATCGTCAGCGCGTCGCCCATCGTGAAGCGGAGCCAGCCGAGCGCGCCGACGACGGCGAGCAGCGATACCAGCGCCATGCCCTTCATCAGGCGGCGATAGCGCGCCCAGGCGATGTTCGATGTGTCGCGGTTGTCGAGCGGGGAGCGTTTGACCATGCGTGCCTCCATGGACCAGGCCGCCGCCGCGGCCAAGCGTCATTGCGGGAGGTGGGACGTTTCGTCCCACATGCGAATCATGATAGGCTCGCCCGGCAACAGAACCAAATATGGGAGCGGCGGCTATGACGATCGGAGCGATTCTTCGTGAACGGACCGGGGCGGTGATTTCGGCGCGGCCGGGCGACGCGGTCCGCGCCGTGGTCGACCTGCTGGCGCAGAACCGGATCGGCGCGGTTCCGGTGATCGAGGGCGATGCGGTGGTTGGCATTTTTTCCGAACGCGACATCGTCCGCCTCCTCTCCTCCTATGGCCCCGACGCGCTCGACCGCAGCCTCGACGAGGTGATGACCAAATCGCCCGTGACCTGCGATTCGCACATGGCGGTGATCGGTGCGCTGTCGCAGATGACGCAAAAGCGCATCCGCCATCTGCCCGTGGTCGACAGCGGCCGACTGGTCGGATTCGTGTCGATCGGCGACCTCGTCAAATATCGCATCGACAAGATCGAGGCCGAAGCCGCGGCGATGCGCGACTATATCGCGTCCTGATTCGGGGTTTCGGCCGCGGGCGCCCGGCGGCGGAGCACGAGACGAATCACTTCGGAGAGCGCCTCGCGCTCGAGCAGCCACAGGAGCGCGCCATAAAGCGCCACGCCGAGTCCGGCGAGCAGGGCGAGCTGGACCGGCGCCGCCAGGCCGAGCGATTCGAGCGCCTGACCCGCAAAGCCGACGCCGATCGCCATCACCAGCGCGGGTGCCAGCCCGGGCAGCATCGCGCGGGCGACATCCCATAGCGATATGACGATCAGCGGTGCCGACAGGCGCGCGGTGACGATAAGGAGCAGGGGAGCGGCGACCAGCCACGCCCACGCCATGCCGATCAGCCCCCATTCGGCGCCGACGAGGAACGAGACCGGAAAGAGGACGGCGCCGCTCATCGCGGTGAACATCGAAATCGACGGCTTGCCGAGCGCGTTGGTGACGGGGG